>JBHEKR010000490.1:0-7425 GCA_041859365.1 Candidatus Hydrogenedentales bacterium | reverse complement strand
TATACTTGGTCACCTTCGGGGTGTAGCGCAGTCCGGTAGCGCACTACGTTCGGGACGTAGGGGCCGGAGGTTCAAATCCTCTCACCCCGACCATTTTCTCGAAGGACACCGCGTCTGATTTCGGTCAGACGCGGTTTTTTTTGCATACGGGGACCGTTGCCTGATTGTCCACAGACCTAACTTCTAGAACCGCCACTAACGTCCAATCGAACAGCCCCCCCCCAATACCCGGAGCCGTGGAGACTCAATTCACCTCAAGCCCCTAATGTCTTACCCTGCTGTAGGCAGTTACTGAAACGCCTGGCTGGATGTCTATCGTCACGCTCAAGCCCGATTTCATCAACGCCTCGCCCGTCATCTCGGTCGTCTTGCCAGTCGCGAGTTCGGTCACTTGGTAGGTTGCGTCGGGGCTTAAGGACTGCGGCTTCAGTTCGGCAGTGCGATACACGCTGTTTTCACGGCGAAAGGCCTGGATCATCCCCGCATCTTTCTCGGCGTCGTGGAATTGCCAGGCGATCCACACGGTCTCGTCGTGGCTGTAGGGCGTCAGGGGATAGTAGTCGCCGTAGTAGTAGTGATTGACGCTCCGCCATTGTGCGATCAAGGCCCGAAGGGCGTCGTAGTCGATTCCCCGCTCTCGAATATCCAGCGTGAGATTGATGGCCGGGGTGGCGGTGCTCCAAAAAGCGTAGGGCTCTACCGGCGTCTCGCCGCTGCCCATGTAGGCCGTCGAAGCGCACGCGGTGACGCCGGTCCCGTAGTAGGGCAGCCAGAGTGAAGCGCCGTGGGTCATGCACTGTCCGGGAACGACGCGGTAGGCGTGATCGGTTCGCCAAAGGGGGACCGAGCGCCGCATGGCATCTGGATCATTGCGCCGTCCGCCGGAGGCGCACGAATCGATCAGCATCTCCGGACGGCGTCTCAGTAGTTCGTCCCAGTAACCCATATAACCCGCCACGTGCTTGTTTTCCGTCATGCCCTGACGATCGGGGGTATCGTTGGCCCGCCAATGTTCGAGCGGGTCCATATTGAAATCCTGACGATAGAGGTCGATCCCCTGTTCGGTAAGGGTCTTGTCGACATGGTCGGTCAACCACTGGAGCGCCTCCGGGTCGCCAAGATTCAACAAGACCTTGCCCAGCAACCATTCTGGATGGTTGTCGGAGAGCCACGTGTCCGGGGTGACCCGTTCCGGCTCGAACCAGAGGAGCGTCTTCATGCCGTTCTTGTGCGCCACGTCGGTGACGCCGCGCAGTCCGTTTGGAAAGCGCGTGGTATCGACTTCCCAGGTGCCCGTATTCGGCCAACTTCCCCGACAGGGATACCAACCGGCGTCGGTCCACCAGTAGTCCTGGCCGATCCTTTCCTCCAGGTACCGGTTGAGACACATGAGCTGATTCTCTTCGGTCGCCTTGGCCATCTCCTCGTAGAATCGCCCCGTGTAGCTCAGCAGCATCGGCTTGGGCAAGTCGCCGCCGGGATGGGGCATGTTGTGTGCCTTCATCCAACGCCGCCAGACATTCTGCGCGCCAATCCAATCGCCCCCCTTCCAGAACTGCATGATAATGCGGGGGGCCTGGGCCTGCTCACCGGGATGCAGCGTGAAGTGCGTCAATTGTTGTCCCGCAATAAAGCGTAGACTTTTCTGTTCGTCGCGGCTGAATTCCGAAGCCCATTGCCCGCCCCAGCCGATGGCCAGAATGGCGCCTTGCTCTCCCCATTGCACGTTGTAGTACGGCCACGCGCCATTGGTGGGACGTCCGCCGTTTGGAGCAAAGGCCCGTTTGCTGCCTTTTTCCAGGGCAGCCTCCAGGGGCGCATAGTCCGTGGCCGACGAATCAGCGCCGCACGAGTAATGCAACAAAAATTCGGACGCTGCCGGTCGCGTGACCGTAAGATTTGCCGACTGGATGTTCTCAAGAATAGGCGTGTCGGCCATGCCGGTGTTCTTGAAGGTAAGCGTCCACTCGCATGTGGGAAAGTTGGTGAACTCCGTCGCCGCGCAGGTCACCTCGAGGCCCGTCTTCGGATCGGTGAACACCAGGACGCGGAGGCTGCGCCCATCGGCAAGGTTCTCTGTCGATTCATTTCGTTCCCAGGTATTCAGGAATTCCGTCGAAGATTTACCATCATAAACGAAGGAAAAGGGAAGGCCCGACGAAAAACTCGTTTCATCGCCGAAGACCGGGAGTTCATCCAGAAATTCCCGAGAGCCATCTTCGTATACGACGCTTGCGTCGGCCCAGTCCGCCTGATCGTGCGAAGGTCCATCACCACCGTCGAAGACACGTAGCAGAAACTCTGTCGCACCACCCAGCTTGATCTCAACCGGCAAGGGCGGGTCGCTGCCGCGGCGAAGGTCTGAACGATAGGACTCCTTGCCATCTACTTCGACCGCAAAGACGACGCTTCCGAGCGCACCCTGGGTGTCACCGTTGTTGTCGATCCCAGCCTCCGCCAAAAAGGTCGCTGCCGGCTTGGAAAGCCGGACCTGAATGACGCTCGTACTGTGCGTACCCAGTCCATGGGTGTAGGTCTTATTCGCCAGTTTCAGTGGTGAGTTTCCCGTGCAGGCCTGTTTCCTGCCGAAGGCGCCGTGGTCCTGCTGGACAAGCGTCAGACCGATCCAGGGGGCGATCGATGGCGCTGTCGTGCCAAAGGCCGACTGAAACCACGCGCGCGCAATCCCGAGCTCGTCCGAGGAAGGGGGTCGTCCAAACGCGGTGGCCGCACTGAATAGGAAAAGACACAGGGTGAGTAACGAAGAACGTCTCATGCTTCACACTCCGATCGTGCAATGGTGAATACCTGTTCGCGAGGCAACCCGCATCGGTAAGGAGCACCGGACTTCGGGCCGATGGAGCGGGCGCTGGAACACGCTTCTTGTGGGTCTGTAGAATCGGTCGCTGAACGACCTTTCGAGCCGATAGAGCAACCTTCCCCTCCAAGAATTGTACGTGAGCGGCGCCGAAATAGAAATGACTATTTCATCGCGCAACCGGAGAGCCGGATTTCCCTGGCATCTTGCCCTGTCCCCGCGCGCTCCGGTAGAGTCATCCCCACACTCAGAAGGAGAGCACCATGTCCGCACATACGCTCACCCGCCGCCAGTTTGGCGCCGCCACCGCCCTCGCCGCGCTGTCTTCCACCACCCTCGCCCAGGCCGCGCCGGAGCCGCCGAAGATTGTGAAGCTGGGGACCATCGATCTCGATCTGGTGGAGACCACGCCTATCGTCTTTCAGGGTCGAGTCTACCGCTATGAATATGTGCGCCCCGGCTACAAGCCGAACACCACGGGGGATTCCTATTCGCGCTTCGTTGATCATGAAACTGGTGAAGCCACACCGGCCTTCGCGAAGGGCTATCATCTCGGCAGCGCGGCGGTGGATGGGGAACTGGCCATCGTGACGGCGGTGAACATCTGGAACGGCGAGAAGATCGACATTTTCGTTTCGCGCGATTTGAAGAAGTGGGAATCGTGGAACGGGCTGAATCTGCCGGGCTACGGCATCTTCAATACGTCGCTATGCCGCGATGACCGGGGCTATGTGCTCATGTTTGAAATCGGCAAGCCGGAGGAACTGGCCGGGGCGCGATTTACGGCGCTCTTCGCGCGCTCGAAAGACCTGAAGACGTGGACCCTCATGCCGCCGGAGTGCAATTACGCGAAGGACCGCTACACCGCGCCCCACTGCATTCGGTACCGCGAGGGCTACTATTACAACTTCTTCCTGGAATCGATGAAGGGCGGCTATGCCCAGCGGGTCGTGCGTTCGAAGGACCTGATCCACTGGGAACTCAGCCCCTTCGAGACGGTGCTGATGTGGGGCGATGAGGACAAGCAGATTGCCAACCCGAAACTCACCGGGGAACAGCGCGAACTCGTGGCCCAGGCGGTGAACTTGAACAACTCGGACTTCGACTACTGCGAGTTTGATGGAAAGCTGATCATCAACTATTCCTGGGGCAACCAGCAGGGCGTGGAGTTCCTGGCCGAGGCGCGTTACGACGGCACCGAGGCGGAATTTCTGGCGGCGCTGTTTCCGGGGTAATGCACGTGCCGCGCATCATGCCGGCGGGCCGCCGGCGCTCCATACTTTAACATCCCTTTGGGCCGTCGCGATTTCGCAGTTAGACGCCGATATTCGAGACCACATGAAATGTGATATCGCCGCCCTGGTGCCAGTTTCCCGGTTCGCCGCCGCCGTCTTTGCCGTCGAAACCGACGCTGTATACCACGTAGCCATTGTCCAATCGACGATAGCGGAGCGGGGCTCCGCTATAGATGTCGGTGGGCACTTCACCCGGCAACTCGGCGAGCGACCCGGGCAGTGCGCCCCGCTCCAGGCGGTAGCGCTCGACGGCCAGGGCAGTGCGTGCATTAGCCTGCCTCACGTCTTGGAGGAGGATGGACATCAACAGAGACATCGGGTGCGCCATAATCGTCCGGGAGTTGAGCAGGAGAAATCCGGGACCCTGGCGCGATGCCCAGTTGTTTTTGCGCCACCAGTTCGCCTTCTGCGCGTATGAAGACTTTGCCACATCAAGGCACGCTTCGACGGCACTCATGAAAAGCAGGCAATCGAGGGATTCGAGGCCCGCGAGCTTGTAGGGGATTTCATAGATGAGCCGCCAGTGCCCGGCACCGTGTTCGCCAGGAAAGTCCAAAGGAGCCAGGCCGAGGTCCTCGTCGTCCGACGCTTCCCCGCCGCCAATATTCTTCGACATACCCTCCCAGATGGCCTTCTCCATATCTTCCGGACGCGCGTCGCGCACTTTGAAGCTTGGCCGGAGAATGCAACGTTCGCCCGAGAAGGCTACGGCGAAGGGATCATGCGCGCTTGCACGGTCAAGACAGGCGTCGAGCCGCGCGAGATGCGCGCCTTCAAGACGGCACCGTCCGAGGACCAAGGCCATGCCCGTTACGGCGGTCGAGATCATGCTCATCCAGACGAGCTGGGACATGACCGTGGGCTGATTTTCGATCGACTGCGCGAGGCGAAAGAGCATTTCCAAGGCGTAGGTTGCTTCGTCCTCCCTACCCGCGTCCGCGTGCATGACGGCTGTGCGATCGAGCAAATGCGCGCCCGTCTTCAAGGGCGCAAAGGCGTCCATCAACTCCGAACTGCTGTCCGACCACTTCGCGAAATCTATGGGAAAGCGCGCCGCGCCGATGGCGGCAGCCCGCTCGAAGCGGGGCATGATGTGCTCGTGCTTCGCAAGTTCGAACGACATGCCAGCTCGCCATTCCTCGGACAGGGCAGAAGAATCTGAGGGAATTGGGTCCTTTAGAAAATCGACAGGCGTCTCTTCGCGTTTGAGAATCTCATCAAATGCCTGCGTATCATTCGCCGCGAGCGCCGCGGAGAGGGCCTCGTGCTCTTTCTCCATTTCCTCCAATTGCGCCTTGCCTTTTTCCAAGTGCGCGTCCATCTCCTCGTTCAGCGTCTGCCGCTCCCGCTGAAAGACGTCCTCCTCGATTTCGCCCGCCTCGTGGCGCGCCATCAGGGCTTCCAATTTCTCGAACCAGCCATCGAGAGGATCCCGACGCGGCACCCGCTCCCGGCGCGCCGATTGTTGCAGGTCATCCAAGGCCTCCCCCGCCGCGAGAATCTCCTGCGCGGCATTTTCCCGCCCGTCGGGAAGCTGGTAATAGGCGTCCAACGCCGCTAGATTGTCAGGCCACCCCCGAGCGACCGCGCGGCGGTCCAAACGGTACAAACCCCATGCCAGCGCCGCGCGCCAGCATGCATAGGCCAGAGCCAACCCTGCGATCCACACCATCGTATCGATCCCCTGTGTATTGAAAATCTCACCCGTTTCTACTGCGTTCCCTTATTCACTCCCGGTCCCGTAGCGGGTCTCCAAGCTCAGCCCCTCTTCCAGCGGGCGCACCTCAATCGTCCCCAAGCGCGCGGAGGGCCACTTTGCAGCCAGGGCGACCGCTTCGTCGAAGTCTTTCGCCTCGATGAGGAAAAAGCCGCCGATTTGCTCCTTGGTTTCCGCGAAGGGTCCATCGGCGACGGACAGGATACCGTTGCGAATGCGCACGGTTGAGGCTGTGGTGGCGCTCTGGAGGGGATGGGTAGAGATCAGGTGTCCCTTCTCCTGGAGGGACTGGACATAGCTCAGCGTCTCTTCGCGCAGGGCGTGCCAGTCTTCCTGGGACATCTTGTGGAAGATCGCTTCTTCCTCGTAAGCTAAACACATGAACTTCACGACGCGGCTCCTCGTTGCTGGTGGTGCCGTGCATGGTACACGAGTCGGCAATCCGGAGCCACATTTCGCTTCAGGGTTCCCGCAAAAAGACCGCCTGGCTCGTGTGGGGATCGAAGGGCACGGAGCAGTGTTCGTGGACGATCTTCCATTCCCCCGCGCGCCGCTCAAGGATGGCGGTGGCGCGCAGGCAGGTCTGCATCGCACCGTGATCCTCGGGCAGATCGGTGAAGCGCCAGATCCAGTGGGCGGCGGCACTGTCGCCGGCGCCAAAGATGGCCAGTTGCTCCGAGGCCATGCCGAAGTGATCGGGGAAATAGGGCAGGCAGCTCTCCCAGCCGTGGCGCAGCCCGCCCGCGCCAGCGGACTGAAAGGGCGGGATCGCGTCGTAGTAGACGAGGTCATCGGCGTAGTGCCGCATGATGGCGTCGACGTCTTTAGTGCCGATGGCGCGGTTGCGGGCTACGAGGACTTCGCGGACTTCGGCCTGGAGGGTGTTTTCGGTTGCGGTGGTCATGGTTGGACTCCTGGTATGGTTTGTTTCTCTGCCAATACGACGAGTGGCGCCTAAGGATTGGGACAACACCCATTTCCCCTCGGTCCCAAGGTCCCCTTGGGAATGCAGCTCCCGAAGCTCCGCTTCGAAAGGCGTTGCACGTCAATCTAAGTCTTCTGCGACAAGTCCAGCCGTGGCGCGGACGCTTCCAAGCAGAGCCTGGTGGACTGCATTCCCAAGCGGAGCCTGGGAACGAGCGCGTACAGAAAAAAATCTCTTGACATCCCGTACAAATCGATCTATTGTATGGATACATCAATACACATTGCAGGTTTGGAGTGAACAAAAACAAACCCGCTTTAACAAAATCCATCTCTAACCGTGAAAAGCAGCTATGCTACATTTCAACCTGAGTCAGAGCGACGGCGTACCGCTGTATCTACAACTGGTGCGCCAGATTAAGCAATTCATCGCCACGGGACGCCTCACGGCGGAGGATGAACTCCCCCCCGTCCGGGTGCTGGCCCAGCAACTGGTGGTGAATCCCCAGACGGTGGTGCGGGCCTACCGCGCACTGGAGACGATGGGCCTCATCTATAAGCGCCGGGGCGCGGGCACCTATGTGTCCACGAAGGGCACACCCTACACCAACGAAGAATGCCGACGCATCCTCTCCGAGCGGGCCAATGGCCTGCTGGTGGAGGCGCGAAGC
>JBHEKR010000354.1:0-2506 GCA_041859365.1 Candidatus Hydrogenedentales bacterium | reverse complement strand
TGGAGCACCCGCATGGCCGAGAGTTTTTCGCGCACTTTTCGAATCAGCAGGGTGGCCTCGCGCCTGTCCAGCTCGGCGGAGCAAAGGGAATTGCGCAAAACCGAAGTTTCCGCCTGGACGGCCAGTAACTCTTCGTCCTCGTCGCCATACTCGGTGTCGAGGCTTTCGGCCGGGTCCGGCGCTTCCGTTTCACTGGGGCGGTACGGACCCTCTTCGGCGTCCATCAGCATGTTGCACAAGTTTTCCACCACGTTGGTTACGAAGGCGTGGCGCCGCTGAGCCCGAAGCAGGCTTTCGAGTCGCTTCTGTACTTCTCCACCACCAAAAATGAACATGAGGATGGACTGGGCGGAATGGTCGGCTTCGCGCCGTGCCGCCAACGCGAGATGCGAAAAGTTGCGGGCGTGTCGGCGCAACCCATAGGCCTTGGAGAGGAGCTGGTTAAGATCGGCCCCGGTGACTTCGCCAAAATCGGCGCAGGAAAGTTCGCGGCGCAGGACCACAGCGACATTACTCATGCCCAGATGC
Organism: Candidatus Hydrogenedentales bacterium; assembly: GCA_041859365.1. Taxonomy (GTDB): domain Bacteria; phylum Hydrogenedentota; class Hydrogenedentia; order Hydrogenedentales; family JAEUWI01; genus JAEUWI01. The sequence continues at coordinate 1,978 of JBHEKR010000354.1, read as the reverse complement.
CTGAAATATTCCGCCGTGGCCTCGCCCGAGATTTCCAGTCGGCTGCCTCGCACCTCGTCGCCCACGCGCATGTGGCGGGTAACGAAGCGGCCCATGAGGGTGTTTTCCGCCACGTCGATGGATTGGCCCCCGAAAACCAGTCTTGGTCCCTGGGCGTTCACGCAGTAGACACTGCCCATTTTCGAGATGGCGACGCCGTTGTTGATGATACCCCGGGCACGGATCTGCCCGGTGAGCACGATGGCGACGCCAGAAATATTGTGACGAATCTCGCAGTGCTTCTTGGAGAGGAGACGTCCCATCAGGTAGCCGTCCACGCTGCAGCATCCATCATTTTCCACTACGACGGTGCAGCCATCGGGGATATCCCCGAGTACACGAAGGTGGCCGGAGGACTTGAAGACCGGTCCACGGCATGGCAGTTCGATACCCGCGAGCAGGCGGATGTGGGTTATCTCGGCCGCCTGAAGGTCCCGCTCCGCGGCGTACTGAATGCGGCGTTCGAGCGGGGCCAGGCCGGGGGTGGATTCTCGCGTGGCCCGTCGAGTTTCCAGTGTGTCGACATGGGGTTCCAGAAGCTCTGCCACGCGCCGCGTGATGGCGTGACTTCCGATTTCCCGGGCCACCTTGAGCACCGTATCCAGGAAGTTGGCTTCATCCGAGGTGAGTAGTTCCGCGCGGTGATTTCGAAGGAGATCCAGGAGATCTCGCAACAGGAGTTGGTGGCGCCGTCCTGCCGTATTGAGATCCGGCGAATCGGGATGCGCCTTCCAGCGCTGGAGGGCGTTGGCTACGGCGGTGCCGATCGAATCTTGCAGTCCCCGGCGGGAGTGGGACTCCAGCCACTGCTGGCACAATGCCATGTCTTGCAGGGTGAGCTTGACAGCATGGCCCGGTGGGGGCGACGCCACAAAATCAATCAACCTTTTCAGCAAGTGCCGAATTCTCCACCAGCGTTGTCTCTCAGGGACTGCGGCATGTGCAGAACTACGGGGCAGGCACTGCGTGGCGCCTGCCGAGCTGCCAGGGCCCGAATCCGTCGTCATCGTAACAGAGGTCCTCAGGAGGGCACAAGTGTGGATTCTGGGCATTCATCTAAAATCGTACGACGGGCGCATCGGGTGCGATGGTACGATTGCGCAGAGATTCTTATTCTATTTGGTTATGGTTTCGGGACTTGTGTAAGCTATGGTTGTTTCGCCAGTCGGGACGCCGCCAGCAGATTCGCACTACAGGGGCGTACGGGGGCAAGCGCAACAATTGATGCGGAGGAGCACATTTTCATGAGTTCAGTTGTTTCCTATCACGCCCACAGCAGCACGGGCGTCATCACGATAGACTTCCCCCCGGTAAATGCTCTTTCTGTTGCAGTCCGGCAGGGCATGCTGGATGCCTTGAGTGCGGGCCTGGCCGACCCGGAGGTGGAAAGCCTGGTGCTGGTGTGTGCGGGTAGAACTTTCATAGCGGGGGCCGACATTACCGAGTTTGACCGTCCACCGGAATCCCCCTGGCTGGATGAAGTTATTGCCGCGTTTGAAGCGAGCCCGAAACCATTGGTGGCGGCGATCCACGGCACGGCATTGGGGGGAGGGCTCGAAACCGCCCTGGGTTGCCATTACCGTGTGGCGTTGGCCAGTGCGAAGTGTGGTTTGCCCGAGGTGACCCTGGGACTCGTCCCGGGTGCCGGGGGAACCCAACGTCTCCCGCGCCTGATCGGCCCGGCGGCGACCCTGGACATGATTGCATCGGGTGTTCCCATCGGCGCGGTTCAAGCATTGAAGCTGGGCCTGATCGATCATATTGTCGAGGGCGATCTCCTGGCGGGAGCGCTGGCCTTTGCCCAGGCCCTCCCGGCGGGTGCGGGCCGCCTTCGCCGTATCCGTGACCTGGAAGAAAAGCTGAAGGGTTTTGACTCAGATATTTTCGACGCCGCCCGGAAGGATTTCGGGAAGAAGCGTCGCGGATTTGAGGCTCCTCA
>JBHEKR010000142.1:0-10522 GCA_041859365.1 Candidatus Hydrogenedentales bacterium | reverse complement strand
CAGCCTGGCGACTCACCTTCACCTTCACCTTCACCTTCACCTTCACCTTCACCTTCACCTTCACCTTCACCTTCACCTTCACCTTCACCTTCACCTTCACCTTCACCTTCACCTTCACCTTCACCTTCGGCGCCATCGAATCCGAAGGTCGTTATCGTGCTGCCGCCGTCGAGGTTCGCATAGCAATGGATCAATCGAATGTCGGCGGCGCGCAATTCCTGGAGCACCGCTTCGGAAAGCCCCTCTTCAAGCTGCGGCTCGAAAATGAAGTGCTCGGAAAAGTTGTGGTGCTCGGGACGGTAGGTCTGGGAGTAGAACCCCGTGAGCACGATGGGATCGTCGGTGTAACCCTCGATTCGGGTTTCTTCCCAGCGAACGAGGGGCGCGGTGTAGCCCGCAGAGACGCCTCTGGGCGGGGCGGGCCAATAGAAGGCCGTCGTGATCTTGACGCCCCCCGGTCCCTCGCAGATGCGCTCCTGGCGCAAGTCGCCTTCCTGGGCGCCCGTGCGGGCCACCGTGAGGAGCACGGTCTCCTGCGTGACGCTGGTGGGCTCCCCGGCCCAGTCCACGCCGGGCTCGGGCCGCGCATAGATCACCTCCAGGGGAATCAGGCCCCCGCTGGCATCGGCGAGGGTGAACAGGGGGTTGTCCGCGGGCGACACCAGCGCCGGAAACTGGCTGCTCAGGACGTAGCTTCGGGGATTCCCCAGGTGGTTGAAGGCCCACGCGTCGCGGCTCGTCTCCTCGGCATAGCTGTGGCTGAACTCGGGCCACTCGGCGAGGGGCGCCGCAAAATTGCGCACCCGGCCATCGGCTGCGTATTCGATTTCGGCGTCCCCGATGAAGGTTTGGGTAAGGTTCTCGGCGCTGAGCTTCAGACCGTCCGCGCCAATCAGCAGGCGGGTCTTCAGGCGGTGGTTCGCAAACACGTCGCCGTATTCGCCCTGGAAGGCGACCAGTTCCGCCGTGCCGCCGAGCAGGAAAGGCACCACCGAGGGCGTCGCGTCGGGGCGGGGCACCTCGCGCACCTGCTTGATGATCAACGTTCCATCGCCGACGTTCTTCTTGTATTCGAAATCGAGAACGAACTCTTCCCGGTCATGGACTTCGGCGAATCGGTCGGCGGCCAGGGCCATCAGCGCGGCCAACTGCCGGTAGTCCGTCTCCCAATCCATGACCGTGGCGCCCAGAGGCACCAGGCTGGACGGTTTCAGGAAGGTGGCATAGGTCTCGCCGAAGGCCGTCTGCAATTCCACTTCCTCGGGCAAGGCCCCCCCCTCGGGATTGGACACGGATTCGGCGCCGAGTTGGGTCACGAGGTGGACCCGATCGGAAAAGGTATCCCGGGTCAACGTGGCCACGCCATTGGCCAATTCTTCCGCGTCGGGAAAGGAGTGGTGCACGAGGATTGCCATGCCCACCTCCTCTTCGTCCAGATCATGACGCAGCCGCTCCAGGAAAGCGTTGTCATTGTAGAAACTCGCGAAGACCCGTCGAATCGCCCGGAAGACGCCGCGCTCATCGTCCTCGTCCGCTTCGCAGCGGCAGGGGCCAACTTCGTCGCCATCGAGTTCATCGGCCAGGCAGCCGCTGAAGCTGTCGTAGAGGCCCGCCCCGGTGAACTGGCCGCTGTCCTCAACGTTGGTGGAGCTGCGAAAGCGCAGGTTGCGCTCGGGATCAAAGCCGTACTGGGGATCCTGCAGGGCCTCCAGCACGCCCGCGCGGGCCGCCTCCGAGAAGGACGTTGCGCTGACGTCTTTAATCAGATCGCGCACCGCCTCCAGATCCGCGTTCAGCGCGGCAATGCTCGCGGGTGGATACGCATAGCCGCCGAGCCGCGCTTCGATGGCCTCGCGAAGGGTGCCGCCACCCGCAACGGGCTGGGCCAGGAAGTCGTTCCACAAATCGAATGAAATGGCCATGGACACCGCCGAGTTATCCGGGATGGAGGTTCGGAGCAGGGCCATGTTGGTGGCTTTTCCGCCGAAATACTGGATGTCGCCGGGCACACGGGGCGTAACGGGCGCGGCCCAGGCCCCGAAGTTGGCGACGGGAGTAATATCCAGCGCGGTCGGTGCCTTCAGCGCCAGAATCTCCGCCGCGAGAGAATCGTCCAAGTCGGCTGCGGGGATCAGGCGCAGGTTGGGACTGCCGAAGGCGCCGCCATAGGCCCGCAGGGCTACACGTTGCCCCGCGAGCGACTGGGCCAGGGCTCGTATATCCTCCACCTCCAGAAAGGCAAAGGGCACGCTGTAGGAATTGGCCAGAATGGCCACGTGAGAGTTGGGCGTGGATGGCGCGAGGGAGAGAATGCCGGCCACGATGGGAATTTCGGCGGGGACGCCATCGGTTAACAGAATATCGGTTGCGAGCAGCGTTCCGTCGGCAAAGGCGGTGTCGATCTCCGCGCCGGGCACGAAGGTCAGCCGCCCGAGGGCCCAGCCGTCGGAATAGACCACGTTGCCGGACGTCCACCGGGCGCTGGAACTGATCTCCACGCCGTTGGCCGCCAGATAGTCGCGGTTGGCCTCGGCCACTGCGCTCTGTTCGAAGGTGGGAAAATAGTAGGCCTTGAGACCGGCGGGACCGGTGACCTTCGATTTCACGAGATTGAACTGGCTGATGATCTCGTCGGGCGTGTAGGGGTCGAGACGCACCAACTGAATGCCGAACTCTTGCGGCGGCGTCGCCATGCGTGGCGGGAGAATGATGGCCCCGAGTATGGCCTCTTGCCCCGCTTCGTGAAGCGTCACCTGATCGTAGGCCGATGCGCTGATGCCGAGGTAGGGATCGAGCCGCTCTGTCGCGAAGTCGTAGTGGAACACATAGCGCTGACAATCCTGGAAATAGACCGCATCGGGCTCGCTCAGCAACACGGTGAACTTGATGAAGCCCGGCGAGTCCGGGTCATAAGACTGGCCCTCCGCCCGGAAAGGGTCTTCCGGAAACTCCACCTGATTTTTCCAGAACGGGGAGGGCGTGATCGCGCCCGCCCGCACCAGCGCGACCATCAGCAACACACACAACAGGAACCACTTAGGACTTCCCACGACACCATGCCTCCTCGAACCCGCGACGTTGAATTAAGTTTTCATCAACCTGACCAGCTTACCAGCGCCGAGGCCGGTCGTTACACGCCAGCGCGCGTGGGGCGGCGCCTGCCGCGACGCAATTCCGCAACCGTAAAGAACATGCCGCCCGGAGATGTCTCCGGGCGGCACAATATACACATCAGTACATCAAAGCCTCATCAGGCGAAAGCCAGACTATTTGTCTTCATCCTCTCGGTGAGCCCCGCCATACAGATACTCCAGTATCTGGTGAGGTCCCCGAAGGATGTATTCGAAACACGCGAGCACCCAGGCGATGAGCCCGTAGAGGAAGAAGCCCTCCAGACCACCCGGTCCGAAGCACCCACCGGGCTCATCCTGACCCAACTCCGCACGGCTCAGGAAGCCATCGCCGTTGGTATCCAGTTCATCAAACTGAAGCGCCGTCAGCTCGGGAAAGAGCGCCGCGGACTCCGTTCGAGAGATTAGCCCGTCGCCATTGGCGTCTGCCGACTCAAAGACGGCAATCAACTCTTCGGCCAAGTCACCTTCACCCTCGCCTTCCCCTTCACCTTCACCTTCACCTTCACCTTCACCTTCGCCTTCGCCTTCGCCTTCACCCTCGCCCTCGCCCTCGCCCTCGCCCTCGCCCTCGCCCTCGCCTTCGCCTTCGCCTTCGCCTTCGCCCTCGCCTTCGCCTTCGCCTTCACCAGCACCTGCAAGAACCGTGATGGTAATGGTCTCCTGGACACCGAGTGCGGGCGTACCGTCGTCTGACAACACAAAGGTGACGTCATAGGTACCCGCGTCGCCCGCGCCGGGGGTCCAGCTCAGGGTTTGCACGTCGCCATCGAACACCGCGCCTTCGGGCATGTTCTCCGCGTTGAAGGTAAGCGTGTCGCCATCCGGATCGCTACCCGTAAGCACGATCTCCAGCAACACGCCCTCGGTGACTTCGCGATCGCCCACAGGATTCAACACTGGTGCGCGATTCACATTGCCCACCGTGATTGTGATGGTCTCCGTGTCGCTTTCCGCAGGCTCGCCATCGTCTGTCACCGTGAAGGTCACATCGTAGCTGCCCGCGTCTCCAAAGGCCGGGGTCCAGGCGAATAGCTGTGTCGCAGCATCGAAGCTGGCGCCTTCCGGCAGTCCTTCATCCGTGTACGTCAGCGCGTCGCCGTCCGCGTCGCTTGCGGTAACCAGGAAGCTGAGGGTCACGCCCTCATCCACCTGGCGGTTGCCAATGGCGGCAAGTTCGGGCATGCGGTTCACATCGCCGACAGTGATCGTGATGCTCTGAGAATCGCCCTGCGCCGGATCACCGTCGTCCGTCACCGTGAAGACCACGTCCGCATAGACACCCGCGTCTTCAAAGCCCGGCGTCCATGTGAAGGTGGCCGTTTCCGAGTCGAAGCTCGCACCCTCGGGCAGATTGGCCGCGCCGAAGCTCATTCCATCGCCATCCGGGTCGGTTGCCGTCAACGTGAATTCGAGCGTGGCGTCTTCCGCCACTTCCTGGTTCGACAGTTCCTCGAGCGCCGGCGGGCGATTCACATCACCGACCGTAATGCTGATGGCCTCCGTGTCCGTCAGCGGTGCGCCCCCATCATCCGTCACGCGGAACAACACGTCCCCATACACACCGGCCTGTTCGAAGCCGGGCGTCCAGGTAAAGGTGGCCGTTTCCGGATCGAAGCTTGATCCATCGGGCAGATTGGCCGCGTCGAAGGTAAGTCCATCGCCCTCGGGATCCGTGGCGGAAATGGTGAAGGTGAGTGACACGCCTTCCGCCGCTTCCCGGTCGCCGATGGCGTCCAGTACCGGCGGATCGTTGACCGGGGTCACGGTGATAACAAAATCACCCGTCACCGGAAGCGCATCATCCTCACCGCCGTCCGCCGCACTGAACGTAAAGGCGTCCGACAACGTCTCACCGCCGTTGTGCGTGTAGGTCAACTGAGCGGCATTCAGATCCGCCTGGGTGAAAGTCGTCACCGCTGTTTCCGGTGCCGAGTTCAGCGCAAGCAGCCCGCTTTCCGGCGCCGTCGTAATCGTGTAGGTCACGTCGGCTGCCACGTCGTCCACATCGGTCGTCTCCAGCATGCCCGCGTCCAGAGACACCGAGCCGCCCTCGTCCACCGACGCGCCCGCATTCAGGGCCAGTACCGGCCCGTCGTTGCGCGCAGTCACGTCAACCTCTACCTCAATCTGGGACGATGCTTCGCCGTCGCTGGCTTCGAGCGTGAAGCTGTCCGCGCCGCTGAAGTCCGAAGCGGGCACATAGGTCAACGTGCTCGGGCTTGCGCCGTCGCCACTGACCTCCGCTATGCCGCTCGACGCTGCGGCCGCAAGCGACCACGTGATCGTGTCGCCATCCACATCAGTCGCGTCGACCGTCGGAGCCGCGAATGCCACCGGCACACCGTCTTCGTCCATCGTTACCGCCAGAGGCCCCGATTGGGTGATCGCCGGGGCGTCGTTCACGGGATTGACCGTCACATTCACCGTGATCTCGTCCGTACCGCCGACGCCGTCGGACACCTGGACCACGAAGCTGTCCGAGCCGTTGAAATTTGCGTTCGGCGCGTAATTGAATTCCGAGGGAGACAACACGCCGCCGGAGACGGTCGCCGTTCCGTGGGAGGCCGGGGTCAGAACCGACCAGGACAGCGCAACGCTGTCCGGGTTCTGCGCCATGACCGTGGGCGCATCCCAGGCAATGGGCGCGCCGTCCTCGTCCATCGTCACCGAAAGCGGATCCGTCTGGTCGATTACCGGCGCGTCCTGCGTATTGTTCACTGTCACATCAATCTGGATCGAGTCCGTTCCGCCGTTGCCGTCCGATACCTGGACCACGAAGCTGTCCACGCCGAAGAAGTTGCCGTCGGGCACGTAGTTGAAGAATTGCGGCGAAGGCCCATCGCCGGAGACGGTCGCGGTTCCGTTCGATGCCTGCGTCAGCACCGACCACGAGAGAATGTCACCCACGGGATCCTGGGGTGTGGCGCCGCCCTTTTGAACGCGTATGCCGGGGTACGAATACGCGCCGTCGATGTCCGTCGCGCTCAGCGTCGGCGCGACCCACGCGGTGGGTGCGCCTTCCTCATCCATGGTCACCGTCAGTGGGTCATCGCCCTGATCGATTAACGGGGCGTCGTTCCGCGCGGTGATGGTGACCTGCACATAGGTGATGTCATGGTTACCGTTACCGTCGGAGGCGCGGATGCCAAAGGTATCCGTGCCTGCGATATCGGCATTGGGCGCATAGGTCAGTACTTCGGGGGAGGGACCCGTGCCGCTCACGGTCACCGTGCCGAACTGCGGATCGTATTCAAGCGTCCAGGTGATTTCGTCGCCGTCCCCATCCGTCGCCGATACCGTGGGGGTGACCCAGCCCGTGGGCGCACCGTCTTCGTCCATTGTCACTTCCACCGGAGCCGGGGAAATGACCGGTGTATCCTCCTGCGCCGTGATCGTCACGTTTACCGTGACCGTGGTCTCGCCGCCGTTGCCGTCGGTAATCTGCACCACGAAGCTGTCCGAACCGTTGTAGTCCGTATCCGGCGTGTAGCTGATTGGCTGGCTGGCGCCCGTGCCGCTCGCCGAAGCCTCGCCGTGGGACGCCTGGGTGAGGATGCTCCAGGTTATCGTGTCCGACTCCTTGTCGACCCCATTCAAGGTGAGCGAGAACGGCGTCGGCGTACCGTCCTCGTCCATGGTCACACTGGCGGACGAGGCGTCGGCACGGGAGAAACGGTGGATCATGCTTCCAAAGAGATCGGAAATAAAGATGGTTCCATTCGCGCCCGCGGCCACGCCGAAGGGGTAGTTGAATTCGCCGGGATTTTCACCCGAGGCTCCGAAACCATCCACAAAGTCGCCGGTGGTGGTTAAGACCTGGACCCTGCGGTTGCCGCTGTCCGCCACGTAGACGAGCCCATCCGGGCCAACATCGATACCGTAGGGTGAAGTGAACTGACCATTGAGCGATCCAGACGAACCGAAGGCCCGCACGAAGGTCCCCGTGGAGGTGAACACCTGGATCCGCGCATTGATCCGATCCGCGACATAGACATTCTCGGCGCTATCCAGCGTAAGCGAAGTCGGGTCCTGGAACTCGCCCTCACCCGTGCCGCCGGTGCCCCAGGTGGTCACGTGCGCGCCGGCCGCGTCGAATTTCGAGATTCGGCTGAAGTTCGTATCCGCCATATAGATGTGCCCCGAGTCGCCCACGGCGATATCGCCCGGGCCCTGGAACTGGCCCGGGTCCGAGCCCGCTTCGCCAAACTTCAGGATAAAGGTGCCGGACGCGTCGAACTTCTGCACGCGCAGGCCATCTTTCTCCGCCACATAGACGTAACCGGCCGCGTCCACATCGATGCCCGCCGGATTCTGGAACTGTCCGTCGGCCGTGCCGTTGGAGCCCCAAGTGCGCAGGAAGTTGCCGTCTTCGTCGAACACCACAACACGACTATTAACCGAGTCGGCGACATAGACGTTATTCGACGCGTCGACCGCAATTTGTTGGGGCTGGTTCAACTCACCATTCCCCGCGCCTTCGCTACCCCAGCGGGTATCAAAGCCGATGGCGCCCAGGAATTCCGGCGCGTCATTTTCTGGTTCAACCGTCACTTCCACGACAATGCTGTCCGTGTCGGTGCCGTCGCTCACTTCAACCGTAAACGCATCCACGCCGTTGAAGTTTGCGGTGGGAACATAGGTAAAGGTGGAGGGCGATACGCCCGTGCCGCCCACCGTCGCCATACCGTGGGACGCGGGGGAACTAACCGACCACGTCAGCGTGTCGCCCGCGTCGGGATCCGTCACCGACACCGTGGGTGCGACAAAGGCGGTCGGCGCGCCGTCTTCATCCATCGTCACCGGCAGCGGACCCGCGCCCTGATCGATCACCGGGGCGTCGTTCACCGGGTCCAGCGTCACGTTGACGGTAACCGTGTCCGTAAGAACACCATCGCTGATTTGCACGTCGAAGCTGTCGGCACCGGTACTATCCGCCTCGGACACATACGAGATTGTCTTCTCGGTCCCCACGCCCGATACTTCCGCCACGCCGTTCGCGGCATCGCTGGAGATGCTCCAGGTGATGGTATCTCCGTCGACGTCCTCGGCGTTGAGCGTCAGGTCGAAGGGCGTAGGCGCGCCGTCTTCCGACATCGATACCGCGACGGAAGCGCCGACAATCGGCATCTCAAAGTATTGAATTCGATGCAGGCTATGATCGCCCACGTAAACCCGGCCCGTCGAGGTGACGGCGATACCGAAGGCGGCGCTAAACTGTCCGTCGGCGGAGCCGGCGCTTCCGAATTTCCCATTGAAAGTGCCGTCCGGTTCAAATATTTGCACGCGCCTCCCGCTTGACTCCGCCACATAGATTCGATCCTCCGGCCCGACGGCAACGCCCCAGGGGAAGGAAAATTGCCCATCACCCGAGCCCATTGAGCCCCACTTGCGCACAAAATTTCCGCTCGCATCAAATACTTGTACGTCGCTGCGCGATGCATCGGGGACATACACGTTCTCCAGCGAGTCGACGGCGAGTCCAAATATCGATTCGAACTGGCCGTCGGCAAAGCCACTACTCCCCCATTTCAAGAGAAAGTTGCCGCTGGGGTCGAACTTCTGAACCCGTTGGTTGTTGGCGTCGGCGACATACACGTTCCCCGATGGCCCGACCGCAATGCCGATAGGACTACTAAATGCTCCGTCACCCGCGCCCAACGAGCCCCACTTCGCCAGGAAGTTACCGTCGGCGTCGAACTTCTGGATGCGGTGGTTTTGATAGTCGGCGACGTACACGTAGTCGGATGCGTCGACCGCAACGCCGGAGGGCTGGGCAAACTGCCCGTCACCCGTGCCCGAAGTACCCCACTTCCGGAGAAAGGTCCCGTCTGCGTCAAACACCTGAATTCGGTGATTCTGCGCATCAGGAACATACACGTTGCCCACACTGTCGAGCGCGATCAGGCGCGGATTGGAGAACTGGCCGTCGGCTGACCCCGTGCTGCCCCATTTTCCCGCGAATTCGAGTTTTCCCACGAACTCCGGGGCGTCACCCACCGCGTTGATGGTCACGTTAATCACAATCGTGTCTTCGTGGGTGCCATCGGAGGCCGAGACCGTGAAACTGTCAGACCCGTTGTAGTCCGCATCGGGCACGTAGGAGAAGGACAGGGGCGACGCGCCAACACCGCCCACCGACGCCGTGCCATGAGTCGCTGGCACACTCACCGTCCAGATGATGGGATCAGACTCGGGATCAATGGCGCTCAGGGTGGCGCTGAAGGCGATTGGTGATCCGTCTTCGTCCATGACGACGGTAAGCGGACCATCGCCTTGATCGATGACGGGCGGAGTGGTGTTGGCCCAAGCCGACACAACACCAAGGCAAGTGCCCGCCACGACGACGGCACCCCGCACCACGCCCTTCCAGACGAACTGTTTGATACCCGATAGCGTTCCCATTTTATGCTCCTGCCTTGGTTGGACTCGATGTCTGGTTCACGGGGCCCCAGTTGCTGCGCTGACGACCCGGCCAGCGATTCGGTCGCTGGTCCTCATACACGGCTCCGCCGTCGGTATTAATTCTTTACAGTAGTATAAAGATTCATATATGTCAAGCTTGCCGCAGTACAAAATGCGGATTAAACGGCACGCCCCATCGACTTTCACACCTTCCTCACACTCCTTTTGAAAAAAAGAGCGGAACCGACACCGTGCCGGCTCCGCTCGCGTCTTCAAGCATTCAGGGAATGGCTATTCCTGGTCGGGCTCTCGATGCATCAGGCCGTAAATGTACTGCAATAGTTGGCCCGGAATCCGCGTCACCGACTCGAAGAGTCCCAACAGGGTCACCACCAGGCCGATGGGCGCGAAATCCTTCGCCGCGTCCGGACTCGGGCAGGCACAACCGCCCGTTGTCCCATTCAGCTCGGCCCGAGACAGAAAACCGTCTCCATTGCTATCCAGATCGTCGAAGTCGGTTTCGGTCAACTCCGGGAAGAGCGCCGATGACTCCGATCGCGAAATCAATCCATCACCATTGGTGTCGGCGTCGTTAAAGCGCGCGAGCAGTAGTTCCGCCAGGGTGCCTTCACCTTCACCTTCACCTTCACCTTCGCCTTCGCCTTCACCCTCTCCTTCACCTTCACCTTCACCTTCACCTTCACCTTCACCTTCACCTTCACCTTCACCTTCACCTTCACCTTCGCCTTCACCTTCACCTTCACCTTCACCTTCACCTTCACCTTCACCTTCGCCTTCACCTTCACCTTCACCCGCCGAGGGTGGAATATAAGTTATCGCCAATCGTGGCCGATTGGCCTCCGTCGGGTGCTCTCTGGAATCAAAACGACTGGCGGTGCCATTGACACTTTCATCGCCAATCACGAAGCAACCGAAATTCTCCGAGGGTGCGTCAAGCCATTCCTGCACCGCCGCTACGAGCTCGG
>JBHEKR010000545.1:0-9955 GCA_041859365.1 Candidatus Hydrogenedentales bacterium | reverse complement strand
ATGGACGAGGTACCCGTGCTCGCCGAGACGAATCCCTTCACTTTCCCTTGTTCCCGGGCAACAAAGAGCAATTCATACTCCGCGATGTATTCGTACAGGACGGTCAGAAACCCAGGGCCAAGGCTGCTCAGAAAGCCCTTGTTTATATGCTCAAAATGCAGGCGGGCCACCTCCCCGGCATCGGCGCGTTTCCCTTGCTCGATCATCGCCCGGAGCCTTCAGGACCGTCGCCGGCAACTGCGCCGCGGAGCACCCGCTCCAGTGCCTCGGCCAGCCGATCCCGGGAAAACTCCTCCTCCGCCAGCCTGGCCGCAGCGAGGCTCGCCTGCTCAAGCCAGGCATGATCGCGCACTGCCGCGACGATCTGGCCCGCGGCCTCGGCCGCATCTTCCGCGTCCACTACGATGCCCGCGTTTCGCTCCGTTAAGAGCGCCTCCTGCCATCCCCGGTAGTTAATGCAGACCGGGGTGCCGGATGCCAGCGCGTCGAAAAATTTGTTGGCCGAGTTCGCCCACATCTCCGGCAATGGAACGAAGAGCGACGTGGCCAGATTTGCCGCCGACAATACGGCGGGAACGTCGCGCTTGGGGAGGGGTGGGAGCATGAAAAAGTTCTCGTTCAGCACACCAAGCTCGCTGGCCACCTTGGTCACATGATCCAGTTCCGCGCCTTCGCCGACGACTAAAAAGCGAACCTCAGGATCCAGCTCCCGGGCGACCGCCGCCACGCGGGCAAGATACGCCACGCCGTTGATCCTGCCCAATGTCCCGCAATAGACCACCAGCGGTCGTTCCTGGAGCCATGCGTAGCGTTGCCTGAACGCGAGGCCAGCCTCCGGTGACACCTGGAATATGTCCAGGTCGCAGCTATTCGGAATCACTGTCACGTTGCCCTCGGGATAGCCCGTGCTCACAACGCCATCGCGCATGCCGGGAGAAAGAGCCACGATCGCCTTCGCGTTGCGATAGGCAAAGCGTTCCAGTTTTCGCGCAAGCGCGATGGAGATCCGGCCCGAAAGAGCGCCTATGGCAATGGGCAGCTCGGGCCACAAATCACGCACCTCGAAGACCATGGGAATGCGCCGCCGACGCGCCGCGTAAACCGCGGGCAGCGCAATCGTCAGGGGGGTGCTCGTGGCAAATACTAAATCACCCTTCACGGCGGCGGCCCTGAAAGCGGAGCGCACTGCGAAACGCACAAAGGCCCGGATCCGCGCGGAATACGACATCGAATTGGAATAAGGCACCGGCAACCAGTGGACCTGTATGCCTTCCACGTCCGTGGTCTCCCAACCACCGGACGCACCATCCCGATCCCGGCGCGAGGTGATCATGTGCACTTCGTGGCCCTGAAGAACCAGGCGCCGCGCCATCTCGTAGGAGCGGGTGCCACCGCTCATCGCGGGTGTGTTGAAATATTGATGGAGGTATATGATCTTCATGCGATCCGTCCTCGCTGGGTTGCGCGCGCCACGTCCCGGCAGCGCTCCACAAAATACGCCGCCCACCGATCCGCCGAGAAGAACTCCGCCTTGGTCCGGGTATTGGCGCAAAGCGATTGATAGAGCGCTTCATCGTTCGCCAGACGGATCATCCCGTCCCGCAGCGCGTCCACGCTCTCCGCTTCCACCAGGATACCCACGGTCTCGTCCACAATCTCGGGTATGGCGCGCCACCGGGTCGTGATGACCGGCACGCCCGCCAGATAAGATTCGAGAATAGCCCCCGGATACCCCTCGCCGATATAGTGCGTGGGCAGGAGGCTGGCGTCGTACTGCTGAAATGTCGGTATGATCGCTTCCGGCAGCAACGGCCCGTGGTATCGGATATTGGCGTGCGGCTCAAACAGGTCGCGGGGCAAGTCATTGCCCCAGGGACCGTACACGTCTATTGTCAGTCCGTCCGGCAAACCGGCCGCAGCCGCGGCCATAACCCGCATACCCTTGGCCTCGACAATGCGCCCTATATAGACGAAGCGGCGGCACGGTCCGCGTTCCCGGTCAGTCGCGGCGTCCGACGGCGGCACCGGGCGGCTGTTTGGGTACCACTCCACATGGGAAATCCCTCGCGCACGCGCGGCATCCACCAGCAACTTGGACTCGGCCAGGTAGCGCTGCGCACGGCGAAGAACAAACTCGGCGACCCGGCGGCCCACGGGGCCAAGGGTCGTCATGTAGTCGTCACCGGCAAACTTGCGCACCAGCAGGGGCTTCCCGGCGGCGCGGGCAACCAGATAGGCGGCCAGCCCGATCACGTGGAGTCCCGTGGTACTGCAGTGCAAGGTGACCACGTCACTCTGGCGTGCAAGCCCGTAGGTCACGCGGAGGAGCCCGAGGAAGCGAAGCACACCCGCGATTCCCTTGCCGCGAATGCCCAGTGTGTTCACCACATGGGCTTCAACCGCGGGATCGACGCGCAGGATATCGACGAGGTACTCCAGAAGTGTGGTCGTTCCCGTGTAGGGCGGCGGCATGGGGCCAATGATCAAGATTCTTAAAGGTGCACCGTTCGAACTCATGGGCGGGGTGTTCATCCTAATTGCGACCGGAAGTGGCGGCCACTTCTTCAAACAACTTCACCAAAGCGTTCACACGGCACTCCAGCCGAAAGGCCTCGGCCCGTGCGCGGCCTTTCGCAATCGCCCGTGCCGCGCCTTCGGAACTCCGGTGCAGGGTTTCCAACACCGCATCGGCCACCGCGCTCGGGTCGTCCGGCGGCACCTGGATCGAGTCTGTTCCTTCGAGCACCTCGGGTATGCCCTCCACATGACTGGCCACCACCGGCAACCCGGCCGCCAGCGCCTCGGCCAGCACCAGCCCGAAACCCTCAATGCGCGCAGGGTGCACAAGTACGTCGCTGGAAGCCATCAGCCGGGGAACATCACCTCGGCGTCCAAGAAAGTGTACCCGCGAGCCCCAGGGCGCCGTCGCGACCATCTCCAACATCGACGCCTGCAATCGATCCTCATCGCTGAAAAAGCCCTCGGGCGAGTAGCCCCACTCGCCGATGTAGGCCAGGTGCAGATTCTCCGCTTCCAGCAGGGGGCCCAGCCCCTCCAGGATTGTGTCGATTCCCTTCCGCTTCAGCATCCGCCCCACGAAAAGCGCAATTCGCGCATCCGACGGAATGCCGAGCTCGCGCCGCACCCCGTCGCGATCAGGCGCCGCCTCGAAGCAATCCGCCGGAATGGCGTTCAACACCAGCGCGGTCTTCTCCGGTGGCGTGTTCGCGTAAACGGTCCAGTGCGCGCGTACGTACTCCGATATGGCGTAGAAGCGGGCGCAGCGGCTTCCGCCCACGGAGAATCGCCACAGCTTGTGCTTCGTGCTGTTATAGCGCGTGCGGCTGAACACGTCGTGGATCCCCGCAACGTGGGCAGTCCGGAGCCCCCAGCAGGCCCAGCAGGCTATCATCGTGGGTGTGATCTGAGAGGTCTCCACAACGTCGAAGGCCTCCTCCTTGAGCAAGCGACGCAGGGCCAATACCGCCTTGATTAGGGGCCAGGGGCCGGGCTGCACCTCCAGCGAAAGATAGTGAAAACGGGCTATACCCCGTTCGCGATAGGCCGCTTCGGCTTCGGAGACGCCTGGCAGGTCACCGCGATAAACACTCCCAAGTTCGGCCTCCCAGCCTTCCCGACCGTTCAGCGCCTCGGCAAGCTCCACGCCCAGGCGCTCCGCACCATTGAGCGTGTGAAACTGGGTTGTCAATACAAGAATCTTCATCAAGCACAAAATCCTACGGTAATCAGCGGCCGAACTTGACCAGAAACCACGCCAGATGAACCAGCGCAACAAAGCCCCACCATCCCCGCGCCATTTTGAGAACCGATCTGCGCTCTCCGGGATCCCGCGTGTCCGGCACCGCCGCCAGGATCATAAAGGCCGGCATGAATTGGGCCATGTGCCGCTGTTCCATCGACGTGGCCACAACGGCCAGCACGTTGACCCCCAGGTAGAGCACCAGAAAGACCAGCGGCACGGAGCGCGCCGGATCATGGAGTAGCCGCCGCCCAACGGCGATCAGCCCGGCAAGCACCAGGGGCAACGTAAACAACTGATAGAAGGCGTGGTACGCTTTCATGAGGTGATACTCGCCCGCGCCCTCCTTCACACCCGCCCAAAGGGGGATGGGAAAGATCATAAGAGACCCCGTGCCCATGACCAGACGTATGGGAAGCGGCTGGTTGATGACGAGCCGCAGGCCAAGCGAATCCTGGTCCGATCCAGCTTCAAGATGCTCCGAGTACTGCTCCATGTGCTTGCTTTGCAACCCCAGGGAGACTTCAAAATAGTCCGCCACGTACACCGAGCCAAATAGGAGCGCCATCGCGGCGGCGGCGGACGCCACAACCCGCGTGAATCCGAAGCGCCTCTCGAAGAACCAGCAGCCGAAGCCGAGCATCCAGAAGAGACCGAAAAGAACGACCGTCCGGGACCGGAGGTACATCATCGCCGCAAGCGACACCGCCGTCAGGGCGCCCGCGCTGGTTGCGTTGGAAGTGGTCGGGCGAACAAGCCAGCGCACGATGCCAAGCAGCACCAGCGAGTTGAAAAACGTCGTGAAGCAGTCGCGCAACAGAATGGCGCCAAAAAGGATAAAAAGACCGCAAAATGCGAAGAGGGTTCCCACCCGGCGGAGCCGCCAGGCGTCATTGCCAAACAGCTCCCGAGCCGTACGGACCGTGATACTGGCGGTAAGACCCATCACCAGGGCGTTGACCATCACGCCCAAGTAGATGCCATAGGACAGGCCCGCCAAATAGCGAAAATGGTAGGCCCACTGCCAGATTACAACCGCCAGCGGTGCGCCCCTGCTGACCTCGACCCCGTTGTCCCACAGAGTACGGATCTCTTCCCACGAGTAATAGGGTGGCCGATCAAAAAGGGCATTGTAGAAGCCGACGGCATCTACGAAGTTCTGCGGCATACCAAAGACGGCCAGCGAATAGCACTGGGCGAGCCCGCCAACAAACACGCAGACGGCGTACGTCAATATGAATGCCCGATGCTCTGCCCGGCCTCGAGGAAAAAGAAGGCGCACGACCAAATAGCCCGATACGAGCATAAACATGGAGACAAATAGCGCGTCTATCGTCTCGTTGGCATAGGCCTGCATTCCTCCCCCGACCAGCGAGAGCAAGGTGGAAATCGGTATCGCCGCCGAGCCGGAACGTCGCGAACTCGGCGCACCGGGTCCCAACTCCAAAGGCTCGGCAAGCCCCCCTTCCGAGGCTTGCGCGTTCTTATCGATCGCTTCTGATGCCATTGATTCCCTTGGTGATTCACGCTAACGTCATTACTTCAAAATGGCTGGGTCAGGCTACCGGCCCGCCGCACGCTTCAGCCCCACCAGAATTCCAGCAAAGAATCGACGGCGGAAGCAGGACGCATGGCTCTCCATCCCGGAAAAGTTCGCCTTCTCCATTGTGACGAAGCAGGACTCCGCCATATCACTCCAGGCTCCGGGCCCCAAATGTTTTGCGGCGGACGCGCAGGCGTTAAATACCCACGCGTCCGATCGCACCATATAGTATCGAGGGGCTACTCGCGAGCCATCTTTGTTCAAAACGGCCTCAAACGATGACCCGTTCCAGGCTTTCGCGCGAATCCACTCAAGCACGTCCTTCGCCACCTTCTCGTATCCCGGGCGAAACTCGCGCAGCACAACTCCGGCCTCCAGCATTCCGGGTATAACCGAGGAAAGCCCCCACAAGTGTATCTGATCCTTGAAGTAACGCTTGTCGTTTGTGTAGGGGATAATCGGATGGCGCTCATGCAACGCCGCAACATGATCCGCGGCATCACGAATGATCCGCTCCTGAACCGATTCCGGAGTCAACTGCTGCGCAAGTGAATGCATCTCCACTTGTTGCATCTGGTGATAGTAGTCTATCTTGACTCTGCGGTGCTCGTCCCAGTCATCGCGCGACTGATCGCAGTAGTACCAGAAGCGCCCGGGCATATCCTCGGCCCGACTCATAACGCGGTCGAGGTACCGTAACATGCCGCGATAGATGCCGAGGAGTTGATCGTCCCCATCGAACACACCCAGGTATACACCAAGCGCGCCGCAGGCAAATGACGTGCCGTTGTAGACCATGGTCTCGTTGATGGTGTAGGGGCTATACGGTATCGCGACTTCGTCGTCACCTTGCGACTGCGCATGCGTGCGTATCCACTCCGCCGCTCGCTTCGCCGCGCCTGCCACCGGAGCTGTCCCGAAAAGCCGCCCGTATTCGCACAGGGCCACCAGGCCCACCAACTCGGGCGATGTGGAATCACCGCGCTTGTGGATACGCCCGAAATTGAAGTCGTATCCGATATCAAAACCGCCATCGGGCTGCTGGATCGCCAGAAGCAGTTGGAGCACCCGATCCGCGCGCGCTTTCCAGAGCTGATCTCCGGTAGATTCCCACATGCGGCAGCAGCCGAGCAGCGACTCGTAGATGGTCTGGCTACAGTGGCGCACGCGCGGTGGACGCAACGCGGTGTTCAGCACGAAAAGCCGCCCTCGATTCTTGAGACTACCGATCATTTCAAGCATGCTCCTCGCCAGTCTTGCCAATGACCTTCGCAGGAATACCGCCTACACAATTTCCCTCCGCCACATCCCGGGTGACTACGCATCCCGCCGCCAGCAGACAAGACGGACCCACGGTGACCCCCGCGACCACGGTCGCTCCGCCGGCAATCCAGGTGCCTCGACCGATGGATATAGCGCCGCCCTCGCCTGGCGCAAATCGCGCGCTACCACCGGAGAACGTATGGTTCGACGATACCATGCGCACAAAGGGTCCAAGCATGACTTCATCGTGGAGGTGTACGCCCCCACGAAGGCCGCTGATCCACGATCCATGCCCGATATATACGTCGTGACCCACCTCAATGCCTGAGGGATGTTCTAATTTGGCCATCAGGCCCACTTGAAAGTTCCGGCCACATGCCTTCAAGAACGGTCTATAGAAGGCGCCCCGGATGCGGCAGCCCCAGGCGTTCTCGGGGAATAACTGCCCAAAGAGCTCGAGCAGTCGCATCGGCATGGCCGAAACAATTGCCCAAAGAGCGCCATAAAGTAGCTTTGGAGTCCGCAGGAAATTCATAAAGCAACCATCCCTGGCACATCCGCCGTGCCTTTTCCAAGTCCGGTGAAGCGCCGCTTGTCTCTCGCACCGCTTAATCGCATGCCGCCCCTCCAGCGGTACGCTTGCGCTGCCGCAGTATCGCCTTTATTTCCGATGGCCGAAACCCGATGGTCGCCAGAAATAGAAAACCGGAAAGCAAGAAAACCAGGGCGGCCACGGGCAACGTAAGGGGCGCCCTCATCACGGCCAAAAGTGCGCAGGCGAGCACCACCGCCATTCCGACCCAGAATTCCTTGGGTGGTGAAAGCCGTACGGTATCCAGTCGCCAGCGGACAATTGAAAAGAGGCCTGTCTGCCCCGAAACAATAGCCGCTGCTTTCCCCGCGATCACGGCATAAGCCCCCCAACGGTCCAGGAGCCACAACGTCACGGCAAGCTGTACGCCGATAAGGAGAAGACTATTGGCCAGAAAGAGGCCTGTCCGCTCTTTGGCCATGATCAACATGCTGTTGACGCTCCCCAGCGCGCCCGCATGGATCGCGGTGGCGAGGGCGAGCAGGTAGAGGTGACGTTCTCCACACCAGTCTCCAAATATGGACGCTATCGGATAGCTGAAGAGTATGAGAAAGAGGGTGATCGGCGTGCTCATGATCAGGATTGCACGGCACAGTTTTCCGTAAGCGCGACAGAGCTCGTCACGATCTCCGCCGGCCACCAGATGAGAGAACGATGCCAGCATGACCTGTCCGATACGCTGCGGAACAAACGTGATGAGTTGCGCGCACTGGAGCAGGATAAAGTAGGTCCCCAGTTCGGAGGTTCCGAGCGCCCCGAGGATCAGCAGTTGATCGATGCTCTGGTAGGCGAAGGTGGAAATGGAATTGCAGTGAACGAAGGATGAAAAGCGCCAGAAGTTGGGCGGGAGATAAAAGCGCAGGCCGGTTCGCGGCAATTGCTGGAGCAAGTACCAGCCGCCAATTGCGACGACGAGTAAGTTTGCCGCGCCCGCGGCTGCCGCCAGCATGGGAATTGAGTGGGCTATCAGGGCCTGCGAAAAGAACAGCGAGGCCGCGGTTGAGAAGACGCAAATAACGAACAACTGAACTTGGCTAAGCAGGGAGGACAGACGGAATTCCATCATGCCCGCAAGCGCGTAGATGGCCATTTGAGCCAGAACAACCAGGGGAGCAATCAACGAAAGCAGGCGTAGCGTTGACACATCGACCGGCTTTCGGATCAATGTCGCGACGAGCGAAGGAAAAACATTGATTGCGGCAATAAAGACGCCCGAGAGCACAATTGAAATCAGTCCATAGGCGAGAACAAACGCAAATTTATCCTCTCTACGTTCGATCTTGGGAAGAAAATTCGTGACGACGCTTGGTCCGCCAAACAGCACAAGAGTAACCACAATCTGGATGAAAAGCAGAATGATGGCGTAGTTGCCCACGATCGTACCGTCATCGCCGAAGCGGCCGAGAATCCAACTCCTGTAGTATCCCAGGGGAAGCGCCGCCGCCGAGGTCAAAGTGACCCAGACAGCTCCCCGCGTGGCGATGCGTTTGATGTCTGGCCGGGATGGCTCGCTGGCACGCATGGGTGTGCTCACGCCACGATCTCATCGGGCGATTCGGTGATCGCAAGCGCGCGATCAACAAAACTTCGCCAGGAATAGTTTGCCTGTGCCACTGCGCGCGCGCGCGCTGACATGGACTCGTAAGCGGCATCGTCCAGCGTCAGGATCGCGTCGATCTTTTCAGCGAGCGCCCTCGCCGATACTTGGGTGGCCACGCCACCGGTTTCCCCATCCCGAAGTATTTCGCTGGTGGCGGTGAGCACCCGCCCGCCATCACCCGCAAATCCCACGGCCGGTGTGCCGCATGCAAGGGACTCCAAATAGACTTGGCCAAAGGATTCCGTGGTCGTGGGCAATACCGAAACGCGGCTAATCGAATAGAAGCCCGGGAGGACCTCTCTTTGCGCACCAGCAAATACAACGCGGCCCGAAAGCCCATTGCGCTCGGCATAATCACGCAGATAGGCCTCGTCGGAACCCTCGCCCACGAGTACGAGTCGAGCGCGAACCTTCAGCAGGGACATCGCGTCGATCAACATGGGTATATGCTTCGCAATCGAAAGTCGTCCCACATAGAGTACCGTTGGGTCGCCCGGGTGAAGATCGAAATCTTGTTCGAGCGCTGGGTAGTATTCGGCGCCATGCTCGGGCGAATACAGATCAGAATCGACTCCTGGGGCAATAACTTGACATTTCCGGGCACCGCGGGGAAATCCGTCGATCAGTTGTTTACGCATGTTCTCGCTGAAGGCCACAGCCGTGCTCTGCCGCGCGAGGGATCGTTCAAGGCGCGCGGACGGATAGTAGGCGAATGGCCACAATGCCAGCAACATGAGGCGCCGTTTCCAAGGCAGTCCGCGCGTTTGCAGGTACTGCCCCCGGCAATTCATTCTGGCGTTGGTTGGAAAAATCTGCAGGAGACGACCTCGGTATCCCCCCTCGCGGATTCCCTGGCCCATCGGTGCTGAACGCGACCAGACGGCGTCTGGCTTAAATTCGTCTATTACGGGGCGGCCTCCTTCACGCGCGGCGGCTACTGTGCCGCGAAGCCGGGCATGTGGCCAGCGTGAAGGCTGATAGGGCTGACGCACAATAACGATTCCCTCGTGCTCCATCCGCAATGGCTCCGATGGGCTCATCTGAAGGCAAAAGATCCGCACCTCGTGCCCCGCCCGCATCAACTCTCGACCGATAAACCGGAGCGAGTTCTCCACGCCGCCGATTGCCGGATACGCCGCTGTATTTGCGAGCAAGATTCTCATGGGTTTCCGTTCAATTTATCGGCGCGAGGCGCAG
>JBHEKR010000568.1:0-11835 GCA_041859365.1 Candidatus Hydrogenedentales bacterium | reverse complement strand
GGCGGTCGCGCCGCGAGGGGGTTGAGGCTGGCGGCACCGGCCCCGCGCGAGAAGAAGCCCTCGCCGGAGAGCAACCCCGCCAGGGCCACCCCGGCAAAGCCCGCGCCCATTTCCCAGACGAATTCGCGGCGGGTCTTGCCGCAGGGGAAGAGTCGGTGGTCGGTCATGGGGAGGTCCTCTCTAGTTTCACTTCGCGACGGCGAGGATTTACCCCCCCTGCCCCCCCGCTTGCGGGGGGGACCTCGCTATCCAGAATCGACTTCTGGTCCCCCCCGCTTGCGGGGGGGTAGGGGGGGTGAACGCGCGAAATACCACTAGACGCTTGGACGTACACTGGCAGCGCGTTAGTGTTTTCAATCCACATAAATAAACTCATTTCCATTCAGCAGCACATGGCATAGCGACTCCAGCGCGCGCTGCGCGCCGTGCTCGTCGCCAAAGCGCGCCTGTTGCTCCGCCAAGTGCTCCAGCGAAAGTCGCGCTTCGTCCGCACTCGGGTTGCGCCCCAGCGCGAACTGCCACGCGCGCGCCACATAACCTTCCGCTGTGGCATCGCCCGAGTCCATCACCCGCTGCGCCAGCGCCGCGCTGCGCTCGTGGGAGAAGGCATTATTGAGCAGCGCCAACGCCTGCGTCGGTGCGATGGTGGAGTCGCGCTGTGCACATGGGAGGGTCGTATCGGAGAAGTTGAACGTAGTCATGATCGGCAGCAGCAAACTGCGCTTGCTGTACATATAAAGACTGCGCCTGTGCTGTTGCCCCTCCGGTGATGCCTTCCAAGCCGCGTCTTTGGTGGACAGGCCCTCCAGCGCGTCAACCGCGATAGATGCTTTGAAGCTCGGACCGCCGCGCGATGCGTCCAGGTCACCACTGACCACCAGCACCGTGTCGCGCAGGGCCTCGGCATCGAGGCGACGTCGCTCCGCGCGCCACCAGTGCATGTTCGAGGCATCGGTCAAGTTGTACGCCTCCTGCTGGGGATGCACCGTGGCCTGGCGGTAGGTGCGCGACAGCAATATCATGCGGTGGAGCGGCTTCATCTGCCATCCGCCCTGAATAAGTTCATTCGCCAGCCAGTCGAGCAATTCCGGGTGGGTGGGGAGGTCGCCCTTGTAGCCAAAGTTGTCCGGCGTGCGCACGAGTCCCTTGCCGAAGTGATGCTGCCAGAGGCGGTTCACGGCCACGCGCGGCGTAAGGGGATTCTCCGGGTTCGTGATCCACCGCGCGAGTTGCAGACGGCGCGTGGTCGATTTTCCATTGACGGGCGGTGCGTCGAAGGGC
The DNA here is from genome assembly GCA_041859365.1 of Candidatus Hydrogenedentales bacterium. Classification (GTDB taxonomy): domain Bacteria; phylum Hydrogenedentota; class Hydrogenedentia; order Hydrogenedentales; family JAEUWI01; genus JAEUWI01. Next base: position 10,554 of record JBHEKR010000568.1, on the reverse strand, counting down.
GTATCCAGCGCGGGAACGACCGTCAGCGCGCCCGCGTCTACCGCGACACCCGGCTTGTCGCGCTCGCCATTCTTCAGCAGGTGCAGCGGTGTGGGGGAGGCGCTCAGGTCCGTCCAGCCAAGCACATTCTCATAGCCCAGTTCTGCTGCTGAGGGGCCACCCTGTGTGTCGCCGCCGCGCGGCTCAATGGCGCCCGGCCAGAAGGCCGCCGCCATGCGGTAGTAATCTGTCTGGGGGATAGGGTCAAATTTATGATCGTGGCACCGCGCGCACTTCACCGTCAGCCCGAGAAAGGCGGACGAAGTCACATGGACCAGATCTTCGAGGCGCTCGTACTTATAGTCCTGCGCGTCATTCGGCTCGTCGTTCCACGTGCCCAGGCGCAGCATGCCCGTGGCGACCACGGAGCGCTCCGTCCGATCAGGCACTTCATCGCCCGCGAGTTGCTGCACGACAAACTGGTCATAGGGCAGGTCTTCGTTGATGGCATCCACCACCCAATCGCGGTAGCGCCAGGCGTAGGGCTTCTCCTGATCGCGTTCGTAGCCACAGGTCTCCGCGAAGCGCACGAGATCGAGCCAGTGACGCGCCCACTTCTCGCCGAACTGCGGTGCGTCCAGCAACGAATCCACCACGCGCTCCCACGCATCGGGACGCTCATCCGCGACGAAGGCTTCGATTTGCTCATAGGTCGGCGGCAGGCCGATGACATCGTAGTAGACGCGACGGATCAGGGTGCGTCGTTCCGCCAGGGGTGCGGGCTCCATTCCCGCTTTTTCCAAACTCGCGAGGATGAATGCGTCGATGGGATTGCTCACGAGGTCCGCGTGCCGCACGGTAGGAGGCACTACAGGCTTAATCGGCTGAAAAGACCACCAGTCGCGTCCGCCGCGCACCTCTGTGGTCGCTTCATAGAGATCGAGCTTGCGATTCTCAGGCCAGGGCGCCCCCGCCTGAATCCATTCGCGGAGCAACGCAATTTCGGCGTCGGGCAGCTTCCGCGAGAGCCCCTTCTCCTCTGGCGGCATTTCGCCCGCCAGCACGCGCGCAAAGAGGTGGCTCGCGTCCGGCGCACCGGGCGCGATGGCCGGGCCATCGCCCCCGCCCTTCAGGAGGCCCTCTTTCGTGACCAGGGCAAGTCCACCCGAAGGATCGCGCTCCTGATGACACTCGATGCAACGTTTCACCAGCAGCGGCGCAATCTGCCCCTCGAAATCCGGCCCGCCGGCGTGGACGGCCCAACCCGGCGCGCTCAGCGCCAGTGCAAAGATAAGGCGGACGCACCGCGCGCCGCCCAAAATGGTCCTGCCTTGAATAGCCATGCCGGAGTCCCTGAAACCGTTCTAGTTTCGGATTGCGGCTCCACAGTAGCAGTCGGGGCGATGTTGTGGCAAGTGTCGGGATGACGGAGCAGAATGGGGTGTTGGGTCGTCATTGGCCCAAATTTGACCACGGAGACGCGGAGGCACGGAGAAGAAAGAGCGTTTCATTGTCGCTGTTGCCGAGTTACAAAACTATCGTGTTCGAGAATGCCGCTCTACCGCTCCTCCCTCAATTCTTTTCTCCGTGCCTCTGTGTGCTCCGTGGCCAATTTTTTTCATCTGTGCGGATCTGTGGGAAAAGTCCTTCTCTGCGCGGCACAGGAGCGACCCGGATAGCATTGATTTACTCTCTTCGATAGCGCAATCTATTGCCAATGCAAAATGGGCTCTGGCAGTTCAAGATTCAGGATGGAGCATGGACAAGCTATACAACGTAACTGGAAAACGGCGGCACGGAATGACCCGTCGCGACTTCACACGCAGTGCCGCCCAAGCGCTCGCGCTGGGCGTGGCTTCGTACCCTATTGCCACCGGCGAGACCGTTGAGGCGCCCCGCCAGTTTCGCGTCTGGGCCATGTCCGACGCCCACGTGGGTACCGATCTCAAGCAGGGACGTGAAAGCCTGGCCGATGCGCTGCGCCAGAGCGAAGGACCCGGCTTCGACTGGGACATCGCGGTGAACCTCGGGGACTTCTCGGGAAATCAGGGTTCACCAAAAGACGACGAGGGCGCGGAAGTGGTGCGGCAGTTCGGCGCACTGAAAAACCATCGTCGCGAGCAGATTTATTGCGTGGCGGGGAACCACGACGCGACCTATAAGAATGAAGAAACGCAGTGGTGGTTCAGGAAGTGGATCGACCCCACCGGCGAGCACACGATACACTCCGGCGTGGACTCGAAACGAATGCCTTATCCCGTTGAGGGCACCTGGGAGCGTTACAGCTTTCGTGCGGGCAATATCCTCTTTCTCATGATGAGCGATCGCAACGATGTGGGCCCGCCCGTGGGCCGGGGCGAGCGCGGGGGCTATCCCTCAGGCGCCGTCATGCCGGAGACTTTTGACTGGTGGAAGGCGCAGGTGGAGGCAAATCCGGACAGTATCATCATCTCCGCGCACCACCACATGCTTAAAGAAACCACGGTGGCCTCGGGACCCTGGGAGGGCTACGTGAAGGACGAACAGGGCAACTGGAAATCCAACCTCCACGGCTACTATGCCGATGGTGGGCCCATGGGCGCTTCCTATCTCTACTGGCTCGGGGAGCAGCCCGACGCCCAGGCCTTCGAGCATTACCTCGCGGCGCACGAAGGCGCCATCGCTCTCTGGCTCGGTGGTCACACCCACACCAACCCCGATGATCGCACGGGGGGGCGTTCCCACATCGAACGGAAATGGGGCGTGAACTTCGCCAACGTATCGGCGCTTACCCGCTTTCACGGTCGCCATCACTCCGCGCCCATGAGCCGACTCTTCACCTTCACCGAAGGCAGCAGTCAGGTGCGGGTTCAGTGCTATTTGCACACGTCCGACTTCGCACCGCAGGGATGGTACGACAAGGAAGAGCGCGTGCTGGAGCTGGGAAAGCCTTTTCAGATGGGGTGAAGCGTTAAAGGCTCACCTCCGGCACGCAAAATGCGATACCATGACGGATAGCACCCCACGTAAGCGAGGTTGAGGGCCCTATGTGCAGCCAATCCAGCCAACACGCCATTCCATCCCCCGCGGAGCGACCCATCATCTTTTTTGATGGTGTCTGCGGTGTGTGCAATACCTTTGTCGATTTCATGCTGCGCGTGGACCGTAAGCAGTTGTTTTTCTTCGCGCCGATTCAAGGAGAAACCGCACAGGAACTGCTTCCGACGCTCGCAGAGAATCCGGGGGAATGGTCCATGGTACTGCTCGATGAATCGGGTCTGTTGGAGCGGAGCGATGCCTGCGTGGCCATCGCGCGACGGCTGGGTGGCGTCTGGCGCATCGTCGCGTGGTTGCGTTTCCTGCCGCGGGCACTGCGAGATGGGGCGTATCGGATGATCGCGCGGAACCGGTACCGCTGGTTTGGCAAGCGCGAAACCTGCCGCGTGCCAACGGTGGATGAGCGGGCGCGGTTCTTGCCGTAGAGTATGGAGCGGGGGCTTTCCAGCCCCCATATTCCAGTAAAGAAATTCTATGACTCGGGCGCTGAAAAGCCCCCGCTCCATAGGGATGGCAACCTTTCTTATGCCAATATCCCTTCCACGGGATGCTGCTCCTCCACCCCCGTAAGCCGCACGTTCAATCCCTGCTGCTCCACCGTCAGGCGTTCGTGGTCGATGCCCAGACATTTCAGAATCGTAGCGTTCAGGTCATTCACCGACACGGGGTTCTCCAGGATGTTGTAGCCGAAGTCGTCGGTGGCGCCCCAGGCGAGGCCGGGTTTGATGCCGCCGCCGGCGAGCCAGATGCTGTAGCAGCGGGGATGGTGATCGCGACCATAGCTGTCGGCGGTGAGTACGCCCTGGCAGTAGACCGTTCGCCCGAATTCGCCGCCCCAGATGACGAGAGTGTCGTCGAGGAGGCCGCGCTGTTTCAGATCGGCGACGAGCGCGGCGGAGGGCTGGTCGGTGTCGCGGCACTGCTTCGGGAGGTGGTTGGGAAGGTTGTCGTGCTGGTCCCAGCCCATGTGGTAGAGCTGTACGAAGCGCACATCGCGCTCGGCCATGCGGCGGGCGAGCAGGCAGTTGCGTGCGAAGCTGCCGGGCGTGTGGACCTCGGGGCCGTACATATCGAGGACGTGTTTCGGCTCATCGGAGATGTCGGTAAGATCGGGCACGGCGGTCTGCATGCGGAAAGCGAGCTCGAACTGCTCGATACGCGTGAGGATTTCGGGGTCGTTGACGGTTTCGTTGCGGATGCCGTTCAGCGACTGGATATGGTCCAGGGTGTCGCGGGCCACATCGCGCGGGCAGCCGGCGGGATCGCCCAGGTAGAGCACGGGGTCGGCCGAATTGCGCATGCGCACGCCCTGGTAGCGTCCCGGCAGCGCGCCGTTGCCCCAGAGTTTGTCGTAGAGGGGCTGATCAATGAGGCGGCCGGAGCCTTTGCTGATCATGACCATGAAGGCGGGCAGGTTTTCGTTGGCCGAGCCGAGGCCATAGGCGATCCACGCGCCCATACTCGGTCGTCCGCCGAGCTGGGAACCGGTCTGGCAGAAGGTGATGGCGGGATCGTGGTTGATGGCCTCGGTATGCATGCTCCGGACGAGGCAAATGTCGTCCGCAATGGCGGCGGTGTGGGGCAGGAGCTCGCTGAGCCAGATTCCGCTCTGGCCGTGTTGGCGAAAATTGAAGGCCGACTGGGCGACGGGGAAGCTGGCCTGGCCGGAGGTCATGCCGGTGAGGCGCTGTCCCATGCGGATACTGTCGGGCAGTTCGGTCTTGTGGTAACCCGCGAGGGCGGGCTTGTGGTCGAACAATTCGAACTGAGAGGGCGCGCCGGATTGAAAGAGGTAGATGACGCGCTTCGCCCTGGGCTTGAAGTGGGGCGCGGGTTCGGTGCCGGCAATGTTTCCGTTCAGCAGGCCGAGCATGGCCCCGAGTCCGTAGCTGGAGCGCTGGAGGAAGGTCCGCCGGTTGATGGATTGGGCTATCGCGAGGAGTTCCATGGGGTGTACCTGATGTCTGGAGTCTGGAGGGTTTAGCTTGTCTTCGTGTTCAGGCCGTATTTTATTCCCGGGTGATCGTTTCGTCCAGGCTGAGTACGATGCGGGCGACGCCCATGTAGGCGGCGAGTTCGACGGGGTTCGCGCCTTCGGCCACGGGGGATTTGCCATTGGCAATGAAAGCGCGGGCCTGGTCCGGGGCGGCCTGGTAGGTGGTCATGAAATCGTTGAAGGCCTGGGTGAGCACGTTGCTTTCCCTGGTGTCGGGCCAGCGGCTGGTGGCGAGGCGGAATCCGTGCCGGAGGCGATCCTCCACGGCGGGGCCGGCTTCCACGAGCATGCGGAGGCCCAGATGGCGCGCGGCTTCGACGTAGGTCAGGTCATTGAGCAGGGCGAGGGCCTGGAGGGGCGTATTGGTCCGGGGTCGTTTCACCTGGCAGGTATCGAAGGTGGGCGCGTCGAAGGTGGCGAGGGTCGGCTGGGGCACGGTGCGGCGGCGGAAGGTATAAAGGCTGCGCCGATAAAGGGCCTCGCCATCCGCCACGTCATATTTGCCGCGATCACCGGGGATGAGTTCCTCCCAGAGTCCTTCGGGCTGATAGGGCTTCACGGAAGGTCCGCCAATCGTCGACGTGAGCAGGCCACCGGCGGCCAGGGCATTGTCGCGGATGAATTCCGCCGGGAATCGAAAGCGGGGCGCGCGGGCGAGGAGACGATTTTCGGGGTCCTTCGCCAGCATTTCATTGGTCTGAATGGAATCCTGCCGGTAGGTCGCACTCATGAGGATGAGCTTCTGCAGCGCTTTCAGGTCCCAGCCCGAGGCGACGAACTCCGATGCGAGCCAGTCGAGGAGCTCCGGGTGGGACGGGGTCTCGCCCTGCATGCCGAAGTTGTCTGAGGTGCGGACGAGGCCCGCGCCGAAGAAATCCTGCCAGACGCGGTTGACGGTGACCCGGGCAGTGAGCGGGTTCTCGGGTGCGGTGAGCCAGCGGGCCAGGCCCAGGCGGTTTTTCGGTGCGTCGGTTGGGAGGGGCGGGAGGAAATCCGGGACGGCGGGCTGGAGCACTTCGGAGGTGTCGGGGGCGTCGTAGGCCCCTCGAATGAGGCGGTAGGCGGGCCGGGGCTCGGGGAGTTCTTCCAGCACCATGACCGAGGGCACTTCCACGGCCATGAAGTCGCTCTTGCTCAGCTCGACGGCATTCAGGCGTTGCTCGTGCGCATTGATGAGGCGTTTGTTTCGCTGTTCATAGTGCGCGGCCATCATGGCGCGCCAGGTCTCATCGGGCGTGACGGGTGGTGCGTCCAGCAGGGTGTTTTGAATGAGGGCCTGGATCTGGGGCGCGCCGAGTTCGGTTGCATAGATCCGGAAATCGGCGATGGCGCCGCGCAGGGCGTCTTCCGGGCCGGCGGCGCCGATGCGGAGCGGATCCGGCACGTCGATTTCGCCGTCGAGGTTGAGGTAGTAGGGGGTGAGACTCTGGAGTTGCCCGTCCACGTAGACGCCGACTCCGCCACCCTTTTCCGATCCTGCGAAGGTGACGGCCAGATGGGACCAGACGCCCCGGGTGAGGGCAGGCTCGGAGATTACGCGAACGCCATTTTCCTGGGTGATGTGGTTGATGGCCACGAGCACGCGCCCATCGTCCAGCGCGGTTACCACGACACCGCGCGTCTCGGGCGGCCCACCCACTTTGCTCCAGAGGACGCCCGGCCCATCGGGGCGTACCCAGGCGGAAAGGGTGAAGGGATTGGCGCGGAGAAAGCGATGGGTCTGGCCGAGGTCCATGGCAGTGTCACCGAGAGGGACGGCCCCTCCGACGGGGGAGGGTTCCGCGCCTTCGAGCCGCAACCGCAGGGCCAGGCCGGGAGCCTCTTCCGCGCGCGGGGACTGGCGCACTTTTTCCAGCCACGTCTCCAGGGGAACCGCAGCCTCGGCGGTTGCCCCATCGAGGGCTTCGCGGGCGACGCGGATGCTCTCGTCGAGTTGCGCGATTCGCTCCGTGTGATGGGGCTCGGGGAAATTCTCAACCGGCCCCAGGTTTCCCCGGCGTTCCGCGTAATAGCCTTTCTCCGCCGTGCTGTTCAGGAAGGCGTAGAACTCGTAGAAATCGCGTTGGCTGAAGGGGTCATACTTGTGGTCGTGGCAGCGGGCGCAGCCAAGTGAAAGGCCAAGAAATACGTTACCCACCGTCTCCACGCGCTCAACGACGCTTTCGACGTGCCACTCTTCCTCGATGGAGCCGGACTCGGTCACGGAGCGGCCATTGCGCAGGAAACCCGTGGCCACGCGCTGTTCCCGGGTGACCTCCGGCAGAAGATCGCCCGCGAGTTGTTCGACGATAAACTGATCAAAAGGCGTGTTCTTGTTGAAGGACGCGATGACCCAGTCGCGCCACAGCCACATGGTGCGGATGAAGTCGCCCTGGAAGCCATTCGAATCGGCGAAACGAGCGGCGTCCAGCCAGTGCATCGCCATGCGCTCGCCGTAGCGGGGTGAGGACAGGAGGCGATCAACAGCGCGCTCGTAGGCCCCCTCCGCCGTGTCCGCGAGGTAGGTTTCGATCTCCGCCGGGGTCGGGGGCAGGCCGGTGAGGTCAAAGGTGATGCGTCGAAGCAGTTTTTCCCGGTTCGCCTCCGGCGACGGGGTCAGGCCCTGATCGCGCAGGGTTTTCGCGATGAAACCATCGATGGGGTTGGCCCCCCAGGTCGATGCTTCCACGGTCGGCGCATCAGGGCGCTTGACGGGTTCGAAGGCCCAATGGCGGGCCCAGAGCGCGCCGTCGGCGATCCAGCTTCGGAGCGTCTCGATTTCTTCCGAGGGGAGCGCGGTGCGGTTGTGGCCGGGCGGGGGCATCTGGTGATCCGGGTCCGTGGAGAGGATTCGTTTCATCAGCTCGCTCGCGGTCGGGTCGCCTGGGATGATGGCGGCGGCTTTCGCGCCCTTCTCGTCGTCCAGGCGGAGATCGGCCTTTCGCGCCTCCGCGTCGGGCCCGTGACATTCAAAGCAGGCCCGGGCGAGGATGGGCTGGATATCGCGGGCGAAATCGACACCCTGGGCGAGTGCGGGGAGGCAGAAAAAGATTGCCAACGCCGGTAGCAGGCTGGTGCGTGGGCTGAAATTGGCGATGGACGTGGGACTGTCAGACACGTGGGTACTCACCTGCTTGGGGCGCCATGAAAGTCGATTTTACAGGAGTATCGATACGGATATTTAGTGGCGACCCTGCCGGACATGAGCGTAGCATGGCCGCGCGAGGGTGTCAAGATAGGGGTTGCCTGTGGCGGTGGGGTATGATAGCGCGAAGAGTTGGTGGACATAGGTAGATTCGGCGCGATGACGTGGAGAGCGATACGATGGGATTGAAACGGTTGAGCCTGACGATGTGTTTGTGGATTTGCGGGAGTTGGGCAGGCGCAGCCACGCCGAACCTGCTCTTCATCCTTGCGGACGATATGGGGTGGTCGGCTCCAGGGTGTTACGGCAGCGATCTCCACGAAACACCCAACATTGATCGACTCGCGACCCAGGGCCTGCGCTTCACCCAGGCCTATTCCGCGAGTCCGGTGTGCACCCCCACCCGCGCGGCGATCATGACGGGGCAGCATCCCGCGCGGCTCAACATGACCATCTGGCACGAGGCGGCCGTGAGCCGGTTAACCGACCCGGGCGACGAAAAGCTTGCGCCCCCCATCACGGAAACGGCACTCGCACTGGAGCACACCACCCTCGCGGAGGTGCTGCACGATGCGGGCTATCAAACCGCCCATGTCGGCAAATGGCACCTTGGTGCAGCCGAGCATTATCCCGAGCCCCAGGGCTTCGATGTTAATGTCGGCGGCACTTTTTATGGCGCGCCGTTGACCTATTGGTATCCCTACAAGGGCGAACGCGTTTCCGGCAATGGAGTGCATGAATTCCGCTATGTGCCGGGGCTGCCGCCGGGGAAAGAGGGCGACTACCTCGATGACAAGCTCACCGATCAGGCCCTGACGCTCATGGAGCAGATGCATGCCAGCGGAAAACCCTTCTATCTCAACATGGCCTTCTACAGCCCCCACACGCCCATCGAGGGCAAGCCGGAGTTGGTGGCCAAGTACAAAGCAAAGATTCGCGAGGGCATGACCCACAAGAACGCGGGCTTCGCCGCCATGATGGAGACCCTGGACGAGAACATCGGGCGGCTCCTCGCGAAGCTGGACACCCTCGGCATCGCGGACAACACCGTCGTGGTCTTTTATTCGGACAATGGTGGCTTCGATGAAGTGCGCAACGGCGAGCAGGTGGCGAACAACGCGCCCCTGCGCTCAGGCAAGGGCTCGGCCTACGAGGGTGGCATCCGCGTGCCCCTGATCGTTCGCTGGCCCGGCGTGACCACGGCGGGGGCGGTCAGTGACACGCCGGTCACCTCCATGGATTTCTACCCGACTATTCTGGAGATGCTGGGCGACAAAGCGCCCGCGCCGGGAAAGGTTCTGGACGGCGTTTCCCTCGGGCCGGTGTTGCGCGACCCGGCGGCTTCATTGGGCCGCGAAGATTTCCAGTGGCACTATCCCCACTATTACTTCAACACCACGCCCGTGTCGGCCTTCCGCCACGGCGACTGGAAGCTGATCGAGTACTACGAAGACGGCCGGAAAGAGCTCTACAATATCAAGGACGACCTGAGCGAGACGAACGATCTCGCGGCCGCGAAACCTGAGATCGTGAAGGATCTCGAAGCGCGCCTCCAGGCGTGGCGCACCGAGGTCAACGCGCGCCTGCCCGAGAAGAACGTGCGTTGAGCGAACCCGAAGATGCAGCCGAGACGGAAGGTGGTACCTGGGCCCATCCCCGAGCCGCCCGGCTCGCATTCATCGTGGCGGTGCTCTATGGGCCCCAGTCGTGGTACTTCACCATGGACTACGCCTGGAATGACTACCGACTTTTCTGGCTGATGTTCTTTCCAGGATTGCCCGCCTTCTTTCCCACAGTGCTGTTTACTCAGGTGAACGCGATACCGCTGATCATCGTAAGCTGGATTCTGACGGCCCTTGTAGCGACACGTCTCTATCTGTTGAGTTGGCGTTCACCGCACAAATTCAAATGGGCGTCGGCTGCGGTGTTCGTGTGGTCCGTCATCAGCGCCGTCGGGGCCTACGCTGTTTTTCGACATTGACGAACTTGATTCAGAGCGATGGCATCCTGGGACCTCTTGGAACGAATATTTTCACCACGAAGGAACGTAGAACACGAAGAGATATAGTACGAAGTCATTTCGGAGTTTATTGGATTTTGCCTGCAAAACACATCCTACCAACTTTCTTCTTCGTGCACTTCGTTTCTTCGTGGTGAAATATCGGGTTGCTGTTCAAGCCTGCTCTCCGCGATTGAGGGCAATAAATGGTTTTCTCTGTGTCTATTTATTATTTGACATAATCTAGACAGATGTTTAAGATCGCGCAAAATACAGCTCCTTCCCACCGGAGAACACCATGTCCAACCCAACTGTCCTCTACTGGATCCGCAACGACCTGCGCCTCGCGGATAATCCGGCGCTGACGGCCGCCATCGCCTCGGGCCTGCCCGTCGTGCCGGTCTTCATCTGGTCGCCGGA
>JBHEKR010000541.1:0-14162 GCA_041859365.1 Candidatus Hydrogenedentales bacterium | reverse complement strand
GGTCAACGCCATCGCGCCGGGGCCGATCATTACGGAGGGGGTGAAGAAGGCCTTCGCGCTGGGCGGGAGTTTCGACGACCACCTGGATTCGGTGCCCCTGGGGCGCGTGGGTGAACCGGAAGAGATTGGAAATATGGTGGTGTTTATGGCGTCGGATGCCGGGACCTGGATGACGGGCTCGATTGTGACGATGGATGGCGGCGAAAGCCTGACCCCGCGCCGGGCCGGGATTGCGCCGGAGGCCCTGGGCCAGTTGGCTGAGTTTATGGACGCGCAGCGTAAGGCGGAGTAGCCGGGGTTTGGGATATTGCAGGGATTACAGGGACAGCAGAAGTTTCACAATACCCTTCGCATCTGCCGTCCCTGCAGCATCCCGGTCATGAATGCACAGAGAACAAGGACTACTATGAAGAAGACTGGCACAGGGTGGGGATGGGCTGGCCGCCTGGCGGTCCTGGCGGGCCTGTGGTTTGTCGTGTCGCTGGCATCAGCGCAACCGACGGGGGGCGGGGCGACCTTCTGGAACGAGGCCACGCTGTACCGCGATGAGTTCGGCACGCCCCACATCGAGGCGGGGTCGATTCGCGCGATGGCGTCGGCCTTTGGCTATGCGCAGGCGGAGGATCACCTGGAGCCCATGCTGATGTGCTACCGGGTGGCCCTGGGCCGGGCCGCGGAGGTGGGGGGCGAGGCCTTCGCGGAGAGCGACGCCTTCGCGATCAAGATAGGCAGCGCGGAGCAGTCCGCGATTGCTCTGGGGCAGGCGGACCCGTTGACGCGGGATCTTTGCGAGGGTTTCGCGCTGGGGATTAACGCGTGGATTCTGGAACATCAGGATCGCGTTCCGGTGTGGGCCGAGGGCGTGCAGCCGAAAGACGTCCTGGCGTGGTGGCACTACTTGATGGTGGCCTCGGCTCCCTTTGACCTTCCGGGGGTCTACCACCCGAAAGCGCCACTGGAGCGGGCCAACGCGTGGGCGCTGGCGCCGGGGAACACGCTGGAGGGGAGCACGCTGCTGGTGATGAACCCGCAGGAGTACTACGGTAGTCCCTATCGCTGGTACGAGGCCCATTTGATGGTGGACTCCATGAATCTGGCGGGTGCGACACTCTTCGGCGTGCCGGTGCTGATGATGGGGCACAATGAAGACGCGGGGTGGGCCCTGACGCCGAACCTCGCGGACACGGCCGATTTTTTTCTGGAACATATCGGTGGTCCGCAGAAGCCCGCGAACGATCCGCGATTTGCGGCCTCGGTGATCGACGATGTCGCGCCGCTGTTGAGTTTCATGTCCACGGCCAAGCCCTTCTTTGTGCGCACGAGCGCGGGGCTGGTGGAGCGCGCGGTGCCCTCGATGATCGGGAGCCGGGGGCCGATATTTGAAGGCGGCAATGGCGCGCTGTACTCTTGGCGGAACGGGGCCTTCCTCCAGTTTGGCGGCCTGCGCCAATTGCTGCTGATGGGCCAGGCGACGGGCATGGCGACCATGAAGGACGCGCTGTCCCTGCACCAGTTGCCGGGCTTTCAGGTGGTGTGCGCGGACAAGTCGGGCGCGCTCTTCTATCTCTACAACGCGCGCCTGGGCAACCGGGACGCCGCAGCTTCGCCGGATGATCGGGAGCCGATGAACTGGTCGATGCCGGTGGATTCAGGACGGGAAATGTACGCCTGGCGCGAGGTCATCGCGCCGGGGCTGCTGCCCCAGATTGAGAGTCCGAAAAGTGGCTACCTGCAGGCCTGCGGCACGCCACCCTGGCTGGCCACGGCGAAGAGCGGGCTGAGCGCGGCGGACTGGCCCCGCTGGCTGGTGGGTGAGGCGCCCAACTACCGAACTTTCCGCGTGAACCAGATTCTGTCGGCGGGGAAATACTCTTTTTTTGACATGCAGGCGATGCTTTTTGATACCCATGTGCCGGCGGCGGTCGACATGGTCCCGCTGCTGCTTGCGATGGCGCAAAAGCGCCCGGAACTGATTCGGTCGGCGCACCCGGACCTGGTGACGGCGCTCCGGCTGCTTCAGGGCTGGAATCTCAGCGCGGATCGGGAAAGCTCGGCGATGGCGTACTACGGCATCTGGTGGGCGCTGATGAAAAAGCGTCACGGCGCCCAGTTCGGCAGCGAGATGGCGCTGTATCAGGGCCTGCTGGCCAACACACCCGAGGCGCAGACCCAGGCGTTGGACGCGGCGGTGGAAGCGGCGCGGATCATGCGCAACGATTTTGGCGGGCTCTCCATTCCCTGGGGGAATCTTCACCGGATCCAGCGGGGCAATCGGAATGAAGCGGCGCCGGGCACGGACACGGGCGATCCGATTTTTTACATGGACAACCAGTCGTTCTCGAACCGCCAATGGCAGGCCAGTTTCGGAACGGGCTTCGCCATGGTGGTGCAGTTCGGGAAGAAGACCCAGGCGGCGAGCATTGTCCCCTTTGGCGCTTCGGAAATGGCGGACTCCCCCCATTTCGGGGACCAGTTGAACCTGTTTCTGGAACGGCGGATGAAACCGACGAATTTCCAGTATGAGGCGGTCATTGGTCATGCGTCGAGTGGCTATGGCGCGCGGGTGCTGCTGGGGACGCCGGGATTGGACGGGCACTGCACCGTGCTCTCGGCGCAGCCGCAGCAGGTGAAGGTGGAGGCTATTGAAACCCCACCCGGCCCCCTGCCCGCCGGACTGGTGGCCTTCACGCCGGCCTTCCGGCCCGTGTTTGCGGAGGGGGCCCCGGCCCACACGTGGGCGCTGGAGCTGCGCGTGACGGAGGAATTCTGCGCGGCTGAATCGCTGAGCCGCCTGCAAATCTATGTTCACACCCTCGAAGCAGGGTGGCGACCGCTACCGGGCCACCGCTTCGATAGTGCGCTGGGCAGCTTCGTCGGCGAGGGAAGTGGTTCCATGATCATCGCCGTCCTGGGGCCGCATGAAGCGTTGAAGCAGCCGGAATCCACCCAGACACCGGCACCGGGTGTGACGGCGGCCCCGGCGGACGATTTCCTTCGCACACCTCTCCCCGTGCCGGTGATGGAAGGCGAAAGCGCACCCGAAGCGGCCCCGGAGGGCCCGATCACGTCCGCGGAGGGTCCCGTCGAGGTTGCTGGTGAAGTGGTTGAGGCGGCTCCGGGCGACCCCGCCGCAGTTGCGCCTCAACCGGTGGCCAAGCCCCTTTTCGACCTGGAGTTCATGGAACAGCCGGGGGTGCCACAGTCTGCTTCCAGCCTGTTTCAGGGGTCGGGAACCATGCCGTCGGGGGCCGCTGCTGAGGGGGGGGAAGAGGAGAAGGCGTCGAAGCGAAAGAAAAAGGACAGAGAGATAGAGCAGGAACAGGCGGCCCAGGGGGGGATGGCGCTTCCCAAGGCGCAGGATACGCCTCGAAAGGCGAAGAAAAAGCCGACTTCGGATACTGCACCCCGTACGCGGGCCCCGAAGACGAACTTTAATTAGTTGACAGTTGGTGCGGGGTGCGGGGCACGGAGGGGGCCTCCGGCATGACCGCCAACCAAAGGAATAGCACCGATCCGTCCAATCGCTGTCAACTATCCACTGTCAACCGTCAACTGCTATGATATGGGGCGTATCGGATTCGTCGATCCGAGCGGTCTCTGCTTAGAAGCCATCACGGCCACTCTCGGAGCATTCTCCGGGGGCTGAGGCTCCGTCGCACAGGAACATCATGTCAATTCTGGTCTACACTTCGTATTTTATCGGGAATATCTTGCTGATCGGTAGTGCCGGTTCCGCGTTGGCGTACCTCCGGGTGGAGCACGGCAACGCGCAATGGCTGAACGGGGCCTATCGCAGCGCGCTTGTAGCGATGTTTGCGCTTCTGGCGACTATCGTGCTTCGGACGGCCCAGTGGCACCTTGTTCCGTTTACGACGGCGGCGGATTCGCTGTGCCTGCTGGCTTTCTTCTCCCTGCTGACGATTCTGGTGCAATTGGGTCACGACCGATCCCATCGTGCGCTGCTCTGCTTTTATCTGCCGCCGCTTGCGCTGGTGGGCGCGCTGAGCCTCTACGTGGCGGTGCCGGCGCTGAGTATGGCTCCCCGCCCCCTGAGCGGCGCGCTGTTGACGGCCCACGTGGGCTTGGTGTTTCTGGCCTTTGCCCTGTTTTTTGTGGCGGGCATTAACAGCGTGGCCTACGCATTTCAGGCGCAGCGTCTTAAGCACCGGATGACGACGGGCCTCTTCCAGATGCTCCCATCGCTCGAGTCGCTGGATCGGGACTTGTTCCGGCTGATCAAGATCGGCTACCCGGCTTTCGCCATCACGTTGGTGGTGGGCGGTTTCTGGGTGTGGTATGAGGGGCAGAATCTCAGCCCGACCTGGTGGCTTTCTCCGAAAATCTTCATGGCGCTGGCGATGCTGGCCTTCTACGCGTTTACGTTTCACGCGCGGGCTGCGGGCCGCTTGCGCGGGCCCAAGCTCGCCCACATTGTCTGCTACGGGACCGGTGCGCTGATCGGTATCTACCTGGTGCTGGCGCTGCTGGACGTGCTGAACTATAACTTTTACGGAGATGCCGGATGACGATTGCGCTCACCGGCCTCAGCCACCACACTTGCCCCGTCGAGCTCCGAGAGCGATTGTCTTTTCGAGAAGACCAGCGGGGCGAGGCATTGCGCCAGCTCAAGCAGCGTCTGGAAGACGGCGGCGCGGTTATCCTCAGCACCTGCAACCGTGTGGAAGTGTACACCCACGACAACGCGGCGCGACCGGAGCACTTGCGCAATCTGGTGCGGGAATTCCTTTCGGAGTGGCACCGGCTGGAATCGGATGCGTTCACGGCGCACCTGTATGAGCATCACAACCGCGATGCGGTGGCCCATCTGTTTCGCGTGACATCCAGCCTGGACAGCATGGTGGTGGGTGAAGATCAGATTCTGGGCCAGGTGCACGATGCGTACCTGGCGGCGCAGGGCGAGGGGGCGACGGACAAGATTCTCCATGCATTGTTTCAGCGCGCCTTCAAGGTGGCGAAGGAGGTGCGCACAAAGACGAACATCAACGTCGGCAAAGTGTCGGTGTCCTCCGTGGCGGTGGATCTGGCGGCGTCTATTTTCGGCAACCTCTCGGAAAAGACGGTGCTGGTGATCGGCTCGGGCGAGATGGGCGAGCTGACGCTGAAGTGCCTGGTGGAGAAGGGGGTGGGCAAGGTTCTGGTGGCCAACCGGACGCTGTCGAAGGCGGAGGAGGTGGCCCGGAATTACCACGGCGAGCCGCTGGCCCTTTCCTCGCTGGAGCACTATCTCCACGCGGCGGATATTGTGATTACTTCCACAGCCTCGGAAGTGCCCATTCTCGGGGTGGACGATTTTACCCGTGCCCTGCGCAAGCGCAACAAGGCGCCCATGTTCGTTATCGACATTGCGGTGCCGCGCGACGTGGATCCTCGGGTGGCGCAACTGGACAACGTCTACTGTTATGACATGGACGACTTGGAGACCGTGGCGGCGCAGAACCTGGAGTCGCGCCGGGCGGAGCTGGTGAAGTGTCTGGAGATGGTGGAGATTCAGGTGGATCGATTTATCGACTGGCGTCAGGGCCTCTATGCGGAGCCGACGATTGTGTCGATGACGCAGGAACTGAACGCCATTCGTGAGCGGGAACTGGAAAAAACGTTGAATATTCTGACGGATCTGACGGACCGCCAGCGCGATGAAGTGGAGTATCTGTCCAAGCGCATTGTGAACAACATCCTGCAGCGGCCCATGAACCAGATCAAGCAGGAGGTGGTGCGCGAGGACCCGAGCCGGGTTCTGCATCTGGTGAAGCGACTTTTTGGTTTGGAGGAGAGTGCCGGATGACCCGGGTAGTTATTGGAACACGGGGCAGCGAACTGGCGCTGACCCAGTCGAATTATATTGCGGATCGCCTCCGGGCGGTTTCACCGGGCCTCGAGGTCGAGGTGCTGATCATCAGCACGAAGGGCGACCGGATCACGGATGTGCCGCTTTCGCAGGTGGGCGGCAAGGGCCTGTTTACCAAGGAGCTGGAGGTGGCGCTGCTGGACGGATCCATCGATCTGGCCGTGCACAGCTTGAAAGATCTGCCCACGGAGCTGCCGGGTGGTCTGGTGGTGGGCGCGATCCCTGGCCGGGAGAATCCGGCGGATGCGCTGATCAGCGCTTCGGGTCTTGGACTCATGGCCTTGCCCCAGGGCGCGAAGGTGGGGACGTCAAGTACGCGCCGACAGGTGCAACTGAAGGCGGTCCGGCCCGATCTGCTGCTGGTGGACCTGCGTGGCAACGTGCCCACGCGCTTGAAGAAATTGGAGACCGAAGGGCTGGACGCCATCATCCTGGCGGCGGCCGGCCTGAACCGGCTGGGCCTTTCCGAACACATCACCGAGCTGCTCGCGCCTGAAGTAATGCTTTCGGCCGTGGGCCAGGGCGCGCGGGCATCGAGATTCGCGAGAACGACACCGCGTTGAAAGAGTTGCTCTCGCGCTTACACGACGAAGATACAGCGGCGGCTGCCACGGCCGAGCGCGCGCTACTGTCGGGTGTTGGCGGCGGGTGCCAGGTGCCCCTGGGCGCGCTGGCGGTGGTGCGCTCGGGCGAGCTGCACCTCCAGGCCTGCGCCTGCAGCCCCGATGGGGCCCAGGTGGTTCGCGCGGCCCTGAGCGGTCCGGTCGATACGCCAGAGGCGCTGGGCCAGGCGGTGGCGAAGGCGCTCATCGAAGGCGGGGCTTCGGCCTTCATCCGCCAGGTGGCGCTGGATGCTTTGAAGCCGAAGCAGCCGCTTGCGGGCCGGACGGTGGTGGTGACGCGCTCGGAAAGCCAGGGCAGCGTACTGTCCGACGAGCTTTCCGCGATGGGCGCGAAAGTGATTGAATTCCCGACGATTTCCATTCAGGAAGTTACGCCGGATAGCACGATACCCGGCGCGCGCGCGGTGGACTGGCTCATCTTCACGAGCGCCAACGGCGTAAACCATTTTGTGTCGGCGCTCGCGCGGGAAGGGAAAAGCCTTTCCGAGTATCGCACCGCGGACGTCTGCGCAATTGGCCCGGCCACGGCGGCTTCATTGCGCGCCCACGGGATGCCCGTGAGCCTCACGCCGGAGCACTATATTGCCGAGTCGATTCTGACTGCGCTGATGCGCCTCGAGGGCGGGGTGTCGGGGAAGCGTTTTCTCATGCCCCGGGGCGACCTGGCGCGGCCAGATTTGCCGGAGGCCTTGCGTGCCGCAGGTGCGGAGGTGACGGAGTGCGTGGTGTACCAGACGGTGGCGCCCGAGGTGGCGGAAGAGACGGTGGAGGCCATGGTGGCGGCGGGTCCGGACCTGGTGGTGTTTACGAGTTCATCCACGGCGCGGAATTTTGCGACGATCCTTGGCGATGTGCGGTTAGAGGCCCTGAAGTTGAAGGCGAAATTCGCTTCGATCGGCCCGATTACCACGGAGACCGCGCAATCATTGGGTATGGCGGTAAGCATCGAGCCCGAGGAGCATGAGATACCCGCGCTGGTCTATGGGATCGTTCAGCATGTCGCGGGGCAACACGCCGTAACCTCCGTCTGAACGCGCCACCCCGCAATGCAGTAGTTGATTTTCAATGAGTCTGTTACCCTTCTCTGGAGGTAGTCTATGTTTCCTATTACCCGTATGCGCCGGTTGCGCCGAAATGAAACCATGCGCCGCATGGTGCGCGAGACGACGCTGGGCGTCAATGATTTGATCCTGCCCTTGTTTGTGCGACCGGGATCGGGCGTGCGCAATCCTATTGTGTCCATGCCGGGCCAGTTTCAGCTTTCCGTGGATACGCTGGTGGAAGAGGCGAAGGAGATTCAGGATTTGGGCATTCCTGCCATCATCCTCTTCGGCATTCCCAAGGTAAAAGACGCGCTGGGCAGTCAGGCCTATGCGAACGACGCCATCGTTTGCCGCGCGGTGGAGGCGGTGAAGAAGGCGTGTCCCGATCTTTGCGTGATCACCGATGTGTGCATGTGCGAATACACGGACCACGGTCACTGCGGCGCGATCCAGCCAAACCGCGACGGCAAGCCGGATGTGAACAACGACGAAACGCTCGACCTGCTGGTGAAAGAGGCCTTGGCTCACGTCCGCGCCGGTGCGGACATCGTGGCGCCGTCGGACATGATGGACGGGCGCATCGGCGAGATCCGGCTGGCCCTGGACGACGAAGATTTTGCGGATGTGCCCGTGATGGCCTATAGCGCGAAGTTCGCATCGGCCTTCTACGGTCCCTTCCGGGACGCGGCGGAATCGCCCCCGAGCTTCGGCGATCGGCGATCCTACCAAATGGATCCGGCAAACCTGAACGAGGCCATGCGCGAGATCGAGCTGGACATCGAAGAGGGCGCGGACATCATCATGGTCAAACCCGCGTTGCCCTATCTGGACGTGATCCGCTGGGCGGCGGACAACTTCGACCTGCCCCTTGCGGCCTACAACGTCTCGGGCGAGTACGCCATGATCAAGGCGGCGGGCGCGAACGGCTGGATCGACGAGCGCAAAGCGGCCATGGAGTCGCTGCTGTCCATCAAACGCGCCGGGGCCAAGATGATCCTGACCTACTGGGCGAAAGACGCCGCGAAGTGGATTGCAGAGGGGTGAAGATTAGGGTTCACCCCAGTCAGTTCGGAAATCGAGTTCGTGCAACATGGCAAACGTGTGGTAGCAAGGCACGCCGAGGCTCTTGCAAACATCGGGTATGTGACGGTTGGCGCGCAACTTCGAGGGTTTCGAGCTTTCCGTGGTGACTACACATCGATAGGCTGGCTCGACGAGCCCATACGCAATCAAGAATGGATCGCGGCCCAATTTTTCGATCTCATCGTCCGTCAGGTCCGTTGCGTAGCCCTCGTAGACGACGCGAGAAACAAAAGCTGGATCTGCGTCCTCCGTAAGCAGCAGCGCTTCCTTTGACTCGGGTCTTCGTAGCCAATTCGGAAGTCCCGCAGAGTCCCCCGTTACTTCTTCCAATATTTCGCGCGGGATCTTGATTCGTCCCGTCCGCCCCATGTGAAGCAACCACTCCCAGAACTCGGGTATTCGATTGAGCGGGTAGTAGTCCCTGTTTGCGTCGATCAGGACGTTAGCATCGATAAGGTAAAGCATCAGTCTCCCCCCAGGCCCATGCTACGTGGCTCCGCCAACTGCGCTCAGGATGGCTTCAACACGCTTACCTTTGACCCCGAGGACTATACCAGCCTTTGAAGTCGAAAGCGCCCCCGAGCGTATCATGCGTCCCGTGAACTCGATCAGGCGGTTTCCGAGGCGGTAGCGCGCGACCAGATTGGCATTCGGTCCGCCTTCGCTTTCTTTGCCTCGCTCGCGTTTCCTTCGTTGTTCCGCAAGCCAACAGCTTCGGAAATGATCCGACAGCTCCCGCCAGAGGGGCAAGGAAATGGCGTTGGCACGATAAAGCTTATATGCGACCAAGGAGCTGCTGAGATTTCTTTCCTCGGCGTAAGACGTGATCCATGCGGCCAACTTCTCAAGCTTGGAACGCCCGTCCAGTTGCAGTCCGTCAAACTCCGCTCTTGGCAGGAGAATCTCGCTCGCAACGTCGTTGGAAAATTGTTCGATCACGGCCTCGGAATCGGTTCCGCTGACGCCGCTGCGTCCGAGCCAAAGATGCGCCAACTCGTGGAGTAGTGTAAAGGACCACGCGGACTTTGCATCCTGACCATTGATAACCACAAAGGGCGCAACAGGATCAGCGGATGCAAATCCTCGAAAAACCTGTACATCGATGCTTGTGTGGTGGCTGCCGAGATCACTCTTGAGAAGCACGAATATACCAGCGGCTTCCGTCACGTCACGCAGTCTGGAAAAGGCTGCGTGGGGCGACGGAGCGCTCCGAAAATGCTCCAGGGAGAAATTGAGCTTCCGCACTATGGATGAAGCGACGGCTTCGACCCCGTCGGAGAGTTTCTTCGAACCAATGAAAGGAAGGGGCATGGCCTCTTCCTCTGCTTCCAGCACCGCGCGAACGATACCCTGTCGCGCTCGAATGTCTCGAAGCAGGGCGTCGAGAATCGCATTATCGGTTTCGGGCTGGGCTGTGGGAAGCGAACGAAAGTCTTCCCCGCGATCGCCAAGGCGGGGCGGGGCAGGCAAGTAGAAGGTCAAGAGCGGGCGGTGATAGTGCTTCGCCATTTCGACGAGCTGCGGGCGCGACGGTCGCTCCTCGCCGGATTCGAGCAGCGCGAGTCGCTCCTGCC
This sequence comes from Candidatus Hydrogenedentales bacterium, assembly GCA_041859365.1. Lineage (GTDB taxonomy): Bacteria > Hydrogenedentota > Hydrogenedentia > Hydrogenedentales > JAEUWI01 > JAEUWI01. Next base: position 3,973 of record JBHEKR010000541.1, on the reverse strand, counting down.
CCGACAGTCCCCTTGCCGGATTCAGGGCGATCTTCCGGGCGGCGCTTTCCGCGTCCAATCCCGCGCTCTCCCTTGCCCATCGGAGTATTTCTGGATTTACGCCAGGCACTTACCAATCCCCTTGCGACTCTCTACCTGCTAACCTTCAGACTCACGTTTACACGCAGTTTCGAGAAAGACAACAGCCATTTCCACTACTGAAGAGGCGAAGTCTCAGCGACCTCTAATTTATAGTGTACCGGAGTTGCTAGGTTGCCGCAACATCCGCCGGGTTGACGACGCGCGGTCTCCCTACGGGCGCGAATGGTTGGATCGACGCGCGCAGAGCGACCATGGAGTCTCTGCTGTCCATCAAGCGCGCCAGGGCCAAGATAGTCCTGACCGACTGGGCGAAAGACGCGGCGAAGTGGATTGCGGAGGGGTGAGCGTAGATTCCCGCCTTGCAAATTGAATATTGGATATTCAATTTGCAAGGTGTCGGTCGCCTTCAGTTCAGGCCGGCACGCGCGCCGCTATAAACTACCCGGACTAGTGTTTACCCATGACGGGTTCACTGATCTTGTTCTTCTTGTCCCTCTTCATCTGCTTTTTCTCCTTTGGGCTGTGGGCCGCCTTTTTTTGCGTTTCTCGTTTGCCCTTGTCTTTTTTTCCGGTGTCACCCATGGAGAGCTCGCTTTCTGGAGTTGACTGAAATATATAAACTTTGTAGTAGTGTATCATATAAAAATTCGAGGCAGGGGATAATCTTTTTTGGAGCGGGAATGGATGGCGGTGGGGGGTGGCGGTACTTCGGAATTCTCTTGGCGTTGTCGAATTGAAGGGATGTTGGCCGGCTATCGGGAGGCGGGGAAACAAAAAAGCCCACCACACCTCGGTCTTGCGGTGAGTAATTGCTACATCAGGTCAAGCCGGGGGGCTCCGATCAAGCGGGGCCAGGGATGGGCGAAATGTGGGTGTCAGGTGTGAATCTTGGCCACGACTTCCTGGGGATGGGGCACTTTTTTCTCGTGCTTGATCTTCCGCTTTTCCTTGAGGGAGTGGGCGGGCTTCTTCTTGTTTTCGTGTTTGCCTTTGTCTCGTGAATGGCTCATGGTGTACTCGCTTTCTGGACCGGCGCACCGTGCGCGATCCGGAGAAATTATACCATGAATTCCGGGAAGGCGGGGGACAATGGATCGTGTGGGGCTGGTGGGGTTATTCGGCCGTTTTCTGGAGGGTGACGAGGATGCGCTGTTCGCGGAGGAGGAGGAGGTCGCCGGCGTGGCGGAGGGCGAAGGGGTAGGCGACGAGGGTGAGCAGGATAAAGGCGACGGAGAGGGTCAGCCCGGCGGGGAAGTCCACGATGCCCCAGCGGTTGGCGATGCCATCGATAAGGAGGCAGGCGGAGGAGGGGAGGACGAGGATGGCGACGATGAAGGGCATGAGCAGGCCGACGAGGAGGGAGCGGGAATGTTGTCCGCGCATCATATTGCGGCTCATGGCGAAGGGGGCGTAGATGGAAACGAAGCTGCCGGCGAGGGTAAAGAGGAGAAAGAGCTGGGCGACTTGAAGCACGCACACGGCGACGGTCTGGGGGGCGAGGGCGAAGTACCATGCGGCGAGGAGGGCGAAGAGGAGGCCCATGCCGCCGGCGAGGGGCAGCAGCGCGAGGTGGTAGGCCAGGAGCACGCGGTGGCGCGCGATGGGGAGCATCATGATGGCCCGGAAACTGCGCGCGTCCATGCCGAAGAGGTTGAAGAAGAAGGCGCTGAACATGAAGAAGGGCCACATGATGACGATGACGGGGAGCCCGAGCTCCTGCCCGAAAAAGAGGGAGCGGCTGCTGGCGATGGCGAGGAGGATGATCATGCCGAGGGGGGCGAGCAGGAGGGTGCGCATCTGGGGGTGGCGCGTGAAGCTGAGGAAGGCGGCCAGAGCGAGCGCGGCGGTTTCGTCGCCCAGGCCCGGAATTCGCCGGGTGGTGAAGGGCGCTTTGAGAGGCTTTCGGCTGGTGGCGCGGGGGCCTGTGGTATTTCCGGGGGCGAAGCAATAGCGCAGTGTCAGGCGATGCCCCAGGTAGTAGCCGATGCCCCCCAGGGCGACCAGAGCGAGCAGCGGGAAGAAGAAAGGACCCTCACCTGCAATAACGCGGGTCAAGGAGAGGGCGGCCCAGCCGGTCGGGGTGATGGCGGAGAATCGTTCGACCCAGACGAACTGGTCGGGTTCGAGGAGCCAGCGCACGGTGGAGTCGCTGGCGCCGCTCTGGCCGAGGGTATTCGAGAGGATCATGGGCATGAAACCGGCCGCCATGAAGAAGAGGGGAAGAATGCTCATGATCAGGCGTCGTCGACGTTTGTTCTCCATCCAGACAGTCATGAGGCCGCGGAGGCACCAGGCCCACGCGGCCGCGGTGAAGAAGAAGGCAGCAGCCGCGCCTATGCCCGCGAGCAGGCCCCCGCCGGTGCTGGAATAGACGCCGGTCAGGAGGCCGAGGGCGGAGGCGACATAGAGCAATGACGTGATGCCGAAAAGTGAGAGGACGAAATTAATGGCGTTGATGACGGCAATGGGCACGGGGAAGTAAAGCATCTTACGGGTGTCGATGAGGTCGGAGCGCTGCACCTCCATGGCCAGTCCCCAGAACCAGCCGACGAAGTAGATCAGGAGGAGGAGGTTCAGGGCGACGAGGGTCAACTCGGGGGGCTGCCGGGGGAACCAGGCCGCGCCGAGGTAGTGGAAAAGCCAGGCGAGGCCTCCGGCGAAGAAGAGCGCCCCGGTGCCGAGGACGCCGATGACGAAGTAGGCCACGAGCTTGCCGCCGGTGACGCTGTGGCGCATGAGGTGGAACTGGAGAATGGCGAGGGCCCGAAGATAGCGCATCAGCCGCTCCGCCCGCCGCCGAGCCAGGAAAGTCCGCCAGACTCGGCCTGGCTGCGCCCGACGATATCGACGAAGCGGTTTTCGAGGGATTCGCCCCGGGCCACTTCGGCCAGGGAGCCCTGGAGAATGAGTTCGCCCTTATGGATGATGCCGATGTGGGTGCAGAGCTGCTCCACGATAGCCAGGATGTGGGAAGTCAGGAAGATGGTGCGGCCCTGGTTCACCATTTGTTGGAGCACGTCCTTGATGGTGCGCGAGGCGACGGCGTCGATGCCCTCGAAGGGCTCGTCGAGGAAGAGTAGATCGGGATCGTGGATGAGGGCGGCGGCCAGGGCGATTTTCTTCTTCATGCCATGGGAGTATTCGAGGATTAGGGTCTTGTTGGCGTCGGCCAGGTTCAGCAGGGCCAGCAGTTCGTCCATACGCTGGAGGACAACTTCGCGGGGGAGTTTGTACATGCGGCCGACAAAGGCGAGGTATTCGCGCGCGGTCAGATTCTCAAAGAGACAGAGGTCCTCCGGTACCACGCCGATGCGGCGCTTGATCTGGAGGGGCTGGCGCAGCAGGGGAATGCCCAGGAGGCGCGCATCGCCCTCGGTGGGCGCGATGATGCCCGTGAGCATCTTGATGGTGGTGGACTTTCCCGCGCCGTTGGGGCCGAGGAATCCGAAGAAACAGCCTTTTTCCACTTTGAGATCGAGGCCGCGCACGGCGGTGACGCCCTCGTAGACTTTTTTGAGGCCGTAGGTCTCGATGCTGTAGTCCATCGTGTCTCCGATTTTGCCGTGGCGGGTGTACTGCAACGTAGAGGGCATCATAGCAGACACTGTGCCCGGGCGCGAATGGGTCTTATGGGTCCTACGGGTAGTTTGGGTCCTACGGGTCGTGGGTCGGCGGATGGGGTGATTCAGCAGGGCAATCGCATCAAGAAAATCTTTGGAATCACTCAAAAAGGTGGCGAAAGTATGGAGCGGGGGCATTCCTGCCCCCTATTTCGTGGGAATCACCATGCGATAAAAATCGCCGCATCGCCCGCGCAACAGCGTTGCACGGGCCGGGGGCTGGAAAGCCCCCGCTCCATATCTCCGCAAACTCCATAGTTTTAATGCGATTG
>JBHEKR010000530.1:0-4876 GCA_041859365.1 Candidatus Hydrogenedentales bacterium | reverse complement strand
CGACAAGGCAAAGGCCTCGATAGCCTCTTCAGGGCAACTGGAAAGGTTGGCGATGGTGTGCTTGCGCACCTTGCCACCCTCGCGTCGCGATTCGCGCAGGAGGATGGCCGGGGGCGAATTCCTATTGGGGACCTTGTCGATAAACATGGCTTTATAGTATACGAAGTGTCAAATAAAAGCAAGCATAAAAATTACATTTACATGGACACAAATACACAGCCAAAGATCGTCATACCCACAAGGACAACCATTGTTTACGCGGCGAATCCGCGATCAGAAGAAAAATATGGGCTGGAACTTCGGTTTAGTAGTTTCGTCACACGGTCAAGTCCCGGCACCCACAAACTCCATCGGCACGCGATTACGTTTGAGACTGGCGCCCCGGGGCGGACCCGGTATCCCGAACCCATCCAATCACAAAAGAACCGCAGCCAATCCGCCGGAGTGGGGGATTGGCTGCGAAAGCTTACGATGTATGGCTTCTTATCAGGCGGAAGCGCCAGCAAGGCGATGCTGAATCGAAGACTTCTTGCGGGCGGCGCTGTTGGCGTGAATCACACCCTTGGAGGCCGCACGGTCGATAGCGGAAAGTGCTGCGGGAACGGCAACCTTGATCTGCTCCGCGTCTTTCGTTTCGATGGCCGAGAGTGCGCCCTTGATCATGGTTTTCATCCGGCTGCGGACGGCCATGTTGCGCTGGCGGGACTTCTCGTTGGTCAGGTTACGCTTCTTCTGGGACTTAATGTTTGCCATGGATTCAGTACACTCTCTGTGAGTTGATATTTGTGAGAAACCTGTAGACGAAGAGTATAGCAAAAGAAAGTGGTCATATCAACAAAAAATCAACGTAGATTTAAACCGGATTGATCCTGCCATAAACACTACCTGTTGTGGGACCAATAAGTGAAACCAAACCCGATTGTGGTTTCCATGAACGTCTGAGAACGCTGGGACACCGTCACGAAGCTACTCGAATTTGAGGTACAAGACATCACTGCGCCCGATCCTGCAGCCCGGCTCGATAGGCCGGCAATTGCACCTCCAGTCCTTCCCGCAGCACCTCCAGCTTCTCGCCCAGCGAATAGGGCGTGTACACATAATCCACCTCGTACTGAAACCCGATCCGCGAGTCGTGCTCCATCGCATTCAGCACCAGCTCCGTGCGGGCGATTTCCTCGCGCAGGATGCCCTCCATCTGGTCGAGGAGGGCTCCCGCCTTCACGCCGTCCTTTTCCGCCATTAATTGGAGTCGCAAGTCCTCAAAGCCAAGTATCGCCTGGTTGCTCAGCAGCATCCGCTCGATCTGCTCCGCCACAATCACTTCGCGGAGCGCCCCAGCCCGTTTGCCCTCGGGACTCTCCATTGCCGCCGCACGATAGAGCGCCAACCCTTCTCCGAGCTTGTCCGTGGCGAGACGCAGGTACTTCAAGAAGACCGGCAGCACCTTCTGTTCGCCGGGCGACTCGATCCCCGAAACACCGCGGGCATAGCCCTCCGCGACATTGGATTGATTGGAAAAATCGGGAATGAACACGAGCCGCGACACCGTAAAGGGCCAGTAGGGGTTCATCTCCGCACCCAGGTAACCCTGCCACATGCCCTGGTCCATCCAGGAATGGTGAAAAGTCCCTGTGCGCGCGGGCGGCTGCTCGAAAAAGATGGGATTGCCCACGGCGTTGGTCGTGCCCATGTACGGCCCGGTGTCGGGTACCAGCCGAGCCGCCTGACTGAATAGATCCCACGCTTTCACCACGTTCGCGGCATGCTCCGGTCCAAAATCCCGCGCGGCGATCTTCAGCAGCAGCTCTTCCAGCGGCGGCGCGTCGCTCCAGCAATACCAGCCGCGCAGCTCCGTCACGAAACACGGCACATAGCCGGAGGACCAGCTTTCCAGCGTGCCATTGATGCCATGTTCCTCCAGGGCCATGTAGCGCGCGTGCCACTGCTGGGGAAAGGGCTGGTAGGGAACGGTCTGCAATTGCGCGCCACAGGAAAAGGTCTGGGCGTTGGAGTAGACTTTCATGCCGCGCTTGCGCGCCTCCACAATCTGCGCCGCCGTCACCTCAGCGGGCCCGACCACGTTGATGCCGTAGTCCTTCAGGTGCCCCTGGAGGCCGTCGATCTCGAAACTCTTCCCGTTTTCCCAGGTCAAGAGTGGGGTAGAGTCCTGGGGCAATTGCTGGATGAAGTAGCGCTTCGTGTCCACGTTCGACGGGCGAAAATCGATGTTGTACTCCCACGGCAGGATCTCTATGGCCGGATTCACCGCGTGGCATTCCTCCGCCACAATGGCCACCGCACGGCTCCACTGGCGCGCCCAATCCTCAATGTACTCCTTGCTCGCGCCATGGCCTCCGCCCCATTGCTTGTACCAGAAGCCTTCCGTCAGCAACACATAGCCCTGAATGTCCGGGAAGTCACGCAACAACTCCTTCACCAGCCGGCGGAGGTCCGCCTCGCTCTCGGGCGTGCCGGTATACTGATAGATGATCGGTGTGTAAACCTTGATCCCGAATCGTTTCGCGCGATCAATCAAATCACGCACCCGTGCAGGATCCTGTCGGCGAATCCGGTGCATCAGCCGTGCATAGAAGTCCGTCGAATTATCCGCCGTCGTCCGGTCTCCATTGGGGTTTGTGTATACCGATACGAAAATGGCGTCAAAACCATCGTGCGCCATGTGGGAGAGCACCGTGTCGGGAAACTCCATCCAGCCCATCCAGGATTGCACCATGCGCGTGTCATAAAGGCTGTGTCGCACCGTGTTCAGCGTAGCGGGTAAGAATGGAGCCTCCCGCAGGTTCATTCGCGCCTCCAGATTGTGCAATCCGAAGAGAACGCCCCGCGCATCATAGCCGCAAACGGTAATCCGTTCAGGCGTCACACTGATCGCATAGTCCTTCGGGCCCTTCAGTGCCGCGCCAGCCTCCGGGAGCTCCTCCCGCGTCCCCACCACAATCGACTGATCGAGCTCCGACCCATTGCCCAGGGATTCTCGCGCTTCCACGGTCACGCTGACGCCCATGGAGACCGAGAGATAGTCCTGCAAGTCCAGCACCGCCCCAGACAGCGACACAGAATCACGCCCGCTCCAAACCAGCCGCCAGCCGGCTGGAGCAATCTCCATTTCGCCGCTTTCCAGGCGCGCATCGACATTGCGGCGCGAACGATGGACAGGCTCCTGCGACAAGCGCTCGTGATAGGCGTAGGGTGCCTCTGCGGGCAGCACCCGCGCAATTTCAGCGGCGACGTCATCAGTGGAGTATTCGGAAGCCACGGCGGGGGCACTGATATGAATCATCATGCAGGCTGCCGCCAGTGCGAAGGAAAAGTTAGCTATCATCGAGCGATTCAGAATCATGGAAACTCCTGTATTTGAAGCATCGCGGCAAAGGGTAGAGCGAGAGACCAAATATTGGACATGCGCGTGCAGGCCATTCATGCGGGTGTGCATTCCGCCGTTCACTGCCCCATAATAGCCCCGTCGGACCAGACACGCAAACCGAGACCCGCACGCCATGAATCCGGAGCCGCCCGTATCAGACGAGGAAATCCACGACGCATCCGGTAACGGGGATGCTCCGTTACGCGCGATCGTCTTGGTTGTCGCGGTTGTTGCCGTTGCCTGTGTCGCCATAACGATATTAATCTCTGGGGCCATTCACCCCCGCGCCATGGAACCCCCACCCATCCTCGCGCGCCCTGCAATCCTCGACTTTGGAAACGCGCCCCAATCCGGCATAGTCCAGGCCGTCGTCTTGATCGAGCAAGCCCGAAATTCCGGACAGCAATCGAGGCCGGACATCGCACCCGGCCCAGCGATATCCGTTTCCACCTTGAGCGGCATCGCAAGAAGGCTCATAGAATCCCGCTGGATCGCCCAGCACCACCTTCTTGTCGATGTCGATACCAGCACGGCGGGTCTCGTAGACTCACACATTACCATTGCCTGGGAGAACGAAGTGCTCACGCTGCCGATTCGCTATACCGTTCGCGCCGAAGCAAAAGGCCGCCGCCGCATCCTCGTCGCCCAGACGCCATTCAACGGCAAGCGGCTGAAAGAAGGGGAGAACCTCGACGCCTGGCGCACACTGACGGCCGACGCGGACTTCGATGTAGAATATCTCGACACGACTGCAGGCGGGGGTACAGCGCTTGGCCTGAAGGAACTGGCGCCCTTCGAGAGTGTTCTGTTAGCCACCGACGCCATTGACCAAATAGATATTCCCGAACGATACCAGAGCCTGTTGAAATACGTGGAAGAGGGGGGAAGGTTGATCATCGCATCCAATGCCTACCTCGGCGGGAGCACGGATCGCGCCAATCAATTCGTCGCCGCCTACGGGCTCGAAGTCCAGTATGAACAACTACCGGAATCCGTCCTCCGCATTCAGGCGAGCAACGATGAACCCATCTTGTCCGGCGTCACAACGTTGCACTTCCATCGGCCTTCACCCATCCGTATAACAGACCCCGCCAACGCGCGAGTCATCGTGCCCGCGGACGGATTGCCCGGTCACGCGTACATCGCCGGTGCCAGCGTCGGCAAAGGAGAGATCTTCGTGCTCGGCGAGTCCCAGTGGTGGAGCTGGCTGGTTGAAACGCGGACATCGCCAAACGACAATGCCCGGCTCCTGAAAAACCTGCTCACTCCGGAGGTAAAGCGACCCTGAGAACGGAAAACCGATTCCGTGCTCACAGATGAGGGTGGAGAACTCAACCAAAATGGCCGAAGCGAATGAGTTCGAACCTTCGATCTCTCGCCGCTTGGGATCCTTTGTGCACGAGTGATTCCCTAGAATTCTGTGCGCGCGGCGCGCTAGTTTTCGGGCAATTTGTTCATGGCCAAGTGGCCTGTTCCGCCACAATAGAAACA
>JBHEKR010000518.1:0-3722 GCA_041859365.1 Candidatus Hydrogenedentales bacterium | reverse complement strand
ATCGCAGTCCACGACGGTGGCGAGGCGGTGGGCGATGACCAGGGTGGTGCGGCCTTTCATCAGGCGCTCCAATGCTTCCTGAATCACGTTCTCCGCGTGGGAGTCGAGGCTGGAGGTGGCTTCGTCGAGGATGAGGATCTCCGGATCGCGCAGGAAGGCCCGGGCGATGCTCAGGCGTTGCTTCTGGCCGCCGCTGAGGGTCACGCCGCGCTCGCCGATGAGGGTGTCATAACCCTTGGGCAATTCATCGACGAACTCGTCCACGTGGGCCATGCGCGCGGCTTCGAGCATTTCTTCTTCCGTCGCGCCGCGCCGCCCGTAGAGAATGTTCTCGCGCACCGATCCGCCAAACAGGATCGCGTCCTGCATCACCATGCCGATCTTCTCGCGCAGTGAGTGGAGGGTCACGTGGCGGATGTCCTGGCCGTCGATGCGGATCGCGCCGCGCTTCACGTCGTAGAAGCGGGGCACCAGCTTCACCAGGGTGCTCTTGCCGCCGCCGCTGCGGCCCACGATGGCCACGGCCGTTCCCGGCTCCACATCGAGCGATATGCCTTCGATCACGGGCTGATCATCGAGGTAGGAGAAGTGCACGTCCTCAAAGGTGATCCGGCCTTCGGTCAGCCGGAGGGGCTTCGCGTCGGGCGCATCGGCGATGTCGGGTTGCACGTCGAGAATAGCGAAGACGCGGTCCATGCCCGCTAGCTGCATCTGCACGGCGGCGGAGGCGTCGGCCAGGCGGCGCGTGGGCAGGTAGAGGTGGGCGAGGTAGCCACTGAAGGCCACGAGCTCGCCGGGCTTGATGGAGCCTTTCACCGCCAGCCAGGTGCCCACGAGCGTGACCACGAGGGGTCCGACCATGGTGAAGAATTCGCCCACCTGAAACATGGAGACGTGGATCCGGGTGCGCACCATGACTTCGTCGTAGTACTTCCGGTGCAGTTTCATGAAGCGAAGTCGTTCGGAACGCTCGCGCACGAAAGACATGACCACACTGTGGCCCGTGAGTTTCTCGTTGATCTCTCCGGAAAGGTGGGACATCTCGTCGAGGGAGCGCTGGGAAGCCACGCGGAGGCGCGGGTTGAGCAGACCGAAGACCAGGGCGTACATGGGCAGGGTGAAGAGGCTCGCGGTGGCCAGTTGCCAGTTCTCGAAGAAGAGAAAAATGACCACGCCGACGAGGAAAATGAAATCGACGCCGACCGACATGACCCCGCGATCAAGGATGCCCTGGGCCTGGTTGATGTCGTTGGTTAGTCGCGAGGTCGTGGCCCCGGTGCGCTGGCCGGCGTGGTAGGCCAGCCCGAGAGACTGCACGTGGGCATAGAGCGCGTTGCGGATGTCGAAGATGGTCCGGTTGCCCGCCAGCTCCGCCCAGTAAGAGCGATAGTAGGCAATGGGAATGCGCCCGATGAAGACCGCAATGAGTATGGCCGACATCTGAAGCAGGCGATTCATCTTTTCATCGCCGGGGATGTCCGCCAGGATGATGTTGTCCACGGAATAGCCCATGGCGAAGGGGAGCAACAGGGCGAGCGTAAACTTCACCACGCCCGTCGCCACCGAACCGACGATGTAGAAGCGGTAGGGGCGGGCGTAGCGTAGAAAGCGCCAGAATGTGGGGGAGCCGAAGGTCATACGCTATTCTAGCAATTGACAATGGACAATTGACAATGGACAATGCAATTCTGCTTTACTTCTGGGTGTATTTTGGCGACTTTTGGATCAACCCAACGTGCTTTATCTTCGTTGTCCATTGTCCATTCTCCATTGTCAATTACTACATCGCCTCCCCCCGCAGCAGCCCATAGATCAGGTTGTCGGTAAACTCGCCGTTTTTGAAGAATCGCTCGCGCTGGCAGCCTTCCAGTTGAAAGCCCGCCTTCTCCAGCACGCGCCCGGAGGCCGGGTTCCACCCGAAGTGGCCCGCCTCCAGCCGGTGATAGCCCAGGGTCTCGAACGCATAGACCACGATGGCGCGCAGGGCCTCGGTCATGTAGCCCCGGCCCCAGTGGGGCTCGCCCAGCCAATAGCCGACCTCGGCGGTCTTCGCCAGGACATCTTCTCGCGGGTGGATGCCGATTCCGCCGGCCACCTCACCCTCGATCTCGATGGCGAACCTTCTGCACGGACCCTCGGCCGCCAGGCAGCTTTGAATCCACGCATCCGCATCAGCCTCGGTGTAGGGCGATTGGAACATATTGCAGAGGTTGCGCGAAACGTTCGGGTTGTCGGCATGGCGCAGCAGTGCGGGCTTGTCTTCCAAACGCCAGGGGCGCAATCGCAGGCGGGGCGTTTCAATTTCCATGGGGTTTTCCTTCACGTTGGTATTGCCGGGTTGCCTATGTAAGGGAGCTGGCAATGCATACTTCAAAACGCGGGACGGTCCCGAACGCGTGGCGAGTTGCGGCGGGTCAGGGTCCACGATCTGATCCAAATACCTTGCCCGTGGTTGGTATGCTCCTGCGTTCAGGACGGTCCCGTCGTTGGGGACCGTCCTGCACGAAAGCGTACTTGATCCGCTACGGTGACGCTGGTGCCATTTCTCGTTTGACCGAGGCCGTCGCGCCAGGCGTGCGGGACCGTCCCCCGTTTTTATTCCCGCCCTCGCCCTTACCGCACCAGCAGCCCCAGCGCCCACTGGATCACCTGCACATTAAACAGCAACTGCACCCCCGCCACCAGCGTCAGCACCATGATGATCCGGCTGAACCACCACTCCGACACCCGGTGGTGCATCCAGTGGCCCAGCCACGAGCCTACGGGGATCAGCGCGACGAGGCACGCATCGAACCAGAGCACGCTTGTGTCCACGAGTCCGGCCCAGGCATAAAAGGGCAACTTGGTCAGGTTGATCAGCGTGAAGGTCCAGGCCACGGTCCCCACGAAGAGGGTCTTATTGAAGCCCTGGGAGTAGACATAGAGGCTCACAATCGGTCCGGAGGCGTGGGCGATGGTGGAGGTAAACCCGCCCACGATACCGACGACCACGGCGGTCTTTCGCCCCGCCTTGTGGTGCGCCACCCACGCCATGGAGCGGTCTTTCGCGGCGATGTAGAGTCCGAAGATAATGGCGATCACCCCGACCATGCGCTTGATCAGGAGGCTGTAAAACTCCACGCCTTCCCGACCGATTTGCCACCACACGAGGGCCCCCAGCACGATGCCTATGCATGAAGGCACAAAGATCCGCATCACCTGCGTCCAGTCCTTGTTGTGCCGGTGGTGGTAGATCGCGTTGAAGTCGCACAGGATCAGCAGGGGCAGCAGCGTCGCCGCCACCTTGTCCACCGGCATCACCAGCATCATCAACGGCAGCGACAAGATTCCCGCGCCGCCCGCAAAGCCGGATTTGCTGATGCCCTGAATGATGATGGCGACGGAAACGAAAATCCAGAAGAACACGACCGGGACGCCGGGCTCGATGAAGTCATGGAACATGGGAAAGGCTTTCTACGTGGGGAGGTATCGGGGGCATAGTATAGCGCAACGACGGGACCGTCTTGAACGCAGGGGCTCTTGAACCACTGCAGGTAGTTTGGTTTGATCAGTGAAACCCGGTTGGACGAAGCACACCATGCGTTCGGGACCGTCCCGCTTTTGAAAACGGGGGACGGTCCCGCACGCATGGTTGAACTCTCTCGGTTGGGGGGCGCTTTTTGTTGCAACGCGGCTCTTGCGGCAGACGATTTCGTTCGTGCAGGACGGTCCCCGCCGGGACG
>JBHEKR010000476.1:0-2587 GCA_041859365.1 Candidatus Hydrogenedentales bacterium | reverse complement strand
AGCGCAAATATCCCTCTATCAAGGTCGCGCTTTGGAACGCGGATGCATTAGGGATTTTATCGTACCAACTGGAGAGTAACGGGAAATGAGTGAGCACAGGAAATGGGAACCCGGCGTGTGGGACCAATCAGAATTACACGGGCTGAGAGCAGAGCACAACGCGCTCCATACGGCATGGAAAGACACCATGGCCGAACTCGACCGCATGTGCAAGGCGAACAACGAGGCGTGCGACAGGATTCACGAACTCGAATCCAGGCCCGTGCTGACGTGGGAGGAATGTGATGCGAAGCTTCAAGAGATATGTGGCTATTGCCCCAAGCCGAATGAACGCGAGTATCTCAACTGGCTAAAGTCCCGCCTTCCCGCGCCGACAGACAGTATCCGCGTGCCGTTCAGCGATGCGCAGATAGAGCGGATGGGTGCCGCATTTTGGAAGGACTACAGAGTCGGTACTGACTCGGCCCGCTGTATCCGCGCAGCCCTCGCCGCCGGTGGCATCGAGCCCTGCCCATCGCCGGAGTACGACCCCGCAGAGGTGAAGTGGAACGAACCCACCGACGCCCAAGTCGAGGCCCTAGCGAGGGCGCTGCACGATGCGTATAGGAATGAGTGCCGCCTTGGGCCAGCTGACACTGCCCCGAACGCTGGATATATTGCCGAAGCCCGCGCCGCCTTCGCGCACCTGCGCCCGACCCAAGGCCACGTCCTGCGCGACCGGCTGGTTGAGGCCCAGACGAAAATAGAAAACCAGCGTGTCGAACTGGCTAGGCTGAATAAGCTGGTGGCTGAACTCCGGGAAGAGATCGACGAAGACAACACGAACGCGGCTAATGTGAACGATTTGCTCGTGCAGGTTCAGAACTTGACGGCGGAACGCGACGGCCTGCAAAAGCGTAACGACGTGCAGGGCAGTCAGCTCAAAGAGATTGACGCGCTAATATCGCCGCTCATGACGGAGGTATCGCAGCTGAAGGCCGAACTCGCGGCGGCCCTCCAGACCATCGCAGTCCCGGTGAAGGTGCACTGGGGCGTAACACCTATTGAATTCGGTAATGCATGTCATATTGGATTGACGCAATCGCGGCTTCAGGAATTCATGGACTACCTCGCCAAGCACGCAGTCATCGACGTGGCGGGCGTGCCTAGCGTCGAGGAGTTGGACCAAATAGGCGCGAAGGCATTCACAAAGGAAGGAGCGGCGGAGGGGACACCGCGAAGTTGCAGGCTGACATCTATCGCCGCCATCCGCGACGCCGTGCTGGCTGGAGTCGCGGCGGAGCGACAGGCGATTCCAGAGACAGGCACGACATACAGGCGCAACCCTGCAAACGACGGATTCGTGGACATGCCCACACCCGCCCAAGTCGAGGCCCTAGCGAGGGCGCTGCACGATGCAGATGAATCCCACAGTAAACGTTATTACACATGGGAATCTCGCGCTGAAAGTATCCATGAAGACTACAAAGTCACTGCCCGCGCCGCCATCGCGCACCTGTCCAGGCGGCCCGAAGGACTGCCGACTGCGGAGGAGTTGGCAGAGATAGTCCACGAAGTAATTATGAATCCGTCGCTAAAATCCCCCGTCAGTCCGCATATTGTAGAAGCCATTCTCACCGCCCTGCGCCCCTGGCTCCGAGATCCGGTGGGCTGGGAGTTGGATGATGTTGATGCAGTCGAGCTTGGCAAGCGCATTGACCACAACCGAATTGAATACTTGAAACACAACCAGTCGGAAGAAAGCTACTTCAAGATCATGGGCGAGACGGCCATCGATTATTTAACTGATGAGCGCATCCGGCCCGTGTACGAGTGCCAGGACTGCGCGAAGCTGAGGCAGAAACTCCACTACGCGGCGGAGGCTTGGCGGAAAATACGCAATGGTGAAGACATTGACGCGCTGGACTTCGCGCTGGAGGGCGAGTGATGCACCTGCCACGACTTGATGCCAGCCAGTGGGCTGACATTGGCCGCAACGAAATGTTTGGCGCACCAGCGCCGAAGGAGAAGGAAATGGAACATGCAATACATCTTTATGGTTGTCTATGTGGTGCTTGCGAAAAAAAGAGAAGCGACGCATCCCGCGCCGCCGAACTCCGCGCCGTCTGGGGGCGCGCCTACTTCGCGGCGCTGACTGGACTCTGTACTAAAGACGGTTACGACAGGTGGGAACACTTAATAAAAGACGCCGCCGCTATCGCCAACGCAACCGTCTCCTCATGGCTCGCGATAGACGAGCGCGACGCGCTGATTCGGAAGGCGGTGGAGTCATGAGCAGGCGCGATGAAGTGGAAGCGGAAATAAAGAATGCTTACGAATACATGGCTTACCCTGCTGGAGTAGCCTTTGAGCTCGCCCGCACCCTCGCCGACGAGGTAGACGACCGGGACCGCATCATCACCGAATTGCTGGCGATGCTGAAGGACAACAAGCCTGGACGGATTCACGGCGTCACGTACTACACGGATGCGCAAAACAAGCAGGCTGAGCTTTACGCCCGCGCCTGCGGCATCGCCGGGAGGGCTGAGTGATGGGTACCAACACAAGGATGTCGCCGCCAGGCTGTGAGAATTGCGGACGCGACAAG
>JBHEKR010000349.1:0-7774 GCA_041859365.1 Candidatus Hydrogenedentales bacterium | reverse complement strand
CCCTCACCCTCGCCTTCACCTTCACCTTCACCTTCACCTTCGCCTTCGCCTTCGCCTTCACCTTCACCTTCACCTTCACCTTCACCTTCGGCGGCACCGTCGGTATTGATGAGCCATACCTCAGCGATCTGGCAGCCCCGTCCGGTTACGAGATCCCACTGAAGCTCCACGACACCATCGGCGGTGGCGCTCAGGGGGATGTCATATTCGCGGGGCGGATAGATCTGCGTGCCCACGGCGCTGTGGATCAGGTCGCCGTCCGCCTTCAGGGTCATGGTGGGATTGAAGCGTCCGGCATAGGTAGCGCGGACGCGGTACTGAGCGTTGGGGTCGAGATCGGTGTAGCGCATGACCAGCGGTTGGCCGTAGAGCGTGTAGGCCTGGTCCTGCCAGGAAAGGCGTCCGCCGGCTCGCTGGAGATCATTCAGATCCAGGTTGTGCCAGAAGAATTCGTTGCCCGGCGATTTTACGTGGCCGGGGTCCTGCTCCCAGTCGAAGGGGTGGACCAAATGGGGCTGGCGCTCGGCCGAGCCGAGGTCGTCGTAGAAGCCGCCGGGGCCCGGATCTTCCCAGTTCACGATCTCATCGAGATAGGCCAGCTTCTCGTCTTCGGTGGCCATGGCGGCCACCTGTTCAAACACATTCTCCAGGAAAGGCCGGTTGTTGGCGGGATGATCCAGGGTGTCGAGGATCGCGCCACGTTCGGGATTCTTGGCGAGATAGGGGCTGTCTACGCTGGGTTGAAAACCGATCTGTGTCCACAGCGTGTTGCACAGCGCAACGATGCGGTTGCGACGCGCGATCTGTTCGGCGGAAAGGGTATCGGCCTTGTCCAGTTCGGCCCGCGCGGCATTGACGGCGCTTTCGGTACCCAGCGTCGGCGCGTTGCGCAGCAGGGCCAGAGCGGCCTCCTCATAGCCCGCCTCATCAATGACTTTTTCGCGCACGAATTTATCGTAGTAGGCGCGGGTCAGGTTGAGGTTCCAGCGCCAGTTGTCGGCGAGGCTCGGATTGGCCTGCTCCAGTTCCGTCCAGTACGTGAAGGTGTCATCCACGCCCGTATTCGTCAGGGCGGGCTTCGTCCAGTTGTCTTCCAGCGCGAGTATGCCGTCCTTCGCGGCGGTGGCGACATCGGGGGCGAAGAAGAAGCGGCTGTATTCCACGAGGATGCTTTCCGCCGTGTTTTCCGTGCCCCAGGCGCGCATGCTCCAGATGAATTTGTTCACGTCGTCGTGGACGCCTTCGGTGTAGGCCAGGAAGCCAATGGTCTGGGGCGCATTGTAGTCGTGAACGGTGATGTTGGCCGTTGGCCGTGGGTTGATGGCTTCGCGGCCGAGGGCGTGGGCGAAGCTGCGGTCGAAATCCTTCTGGGGAAACTGGCAGCGAACGTTATGGGTGATGTCGGGATAGTGGCGAATGGGGTAACGGCTCGGTGTACGCTGGCGCTCCTCGGCGATGCTGAGCTTGGTCCAGGGACCATAGACCACGCCAGTGAGCCACGCGGGCTCCTCCGTGGTGAGGTACTCGAAAAAGGCGTCGTTTTCTTCCGGTTCGAAGCCCTGGTTGGAGACCCAAAGTTCAGCATTGGGGTGGTACTGATGGAGCACGGTGGCGAGTTGATCCAGATAGGCCATGACGTCGAGGGGATCGTTGTCGCCGGGGTCGCCGCCGGGCACAAAGACCGCATCCAGACGGGGCAACTGGGCATAGAGGGCTTCATGCCGCGCGAGTTCGCTGGCCGTGCTGCCGGGCAGGGCGCCGATGACGTTGGCCCAGAGCCAGTAGTCTATATCGTAGTCCGCGCAGATCTCGCTGATGCTCACCTGCATTGCATCCGCGATGGGTGGGAAGTGGGGGCTGGCGTCGTCCGTGAAGGCGTTTTCAATGGCATTGGTGCCGAAGATGACCAGCTCGCGGATGTACTGCTCGTAGGTGGCCTTGTCCCATGCGTCGTAGGTGTTGCCCGTGTTGCCGTAGCTGAGCTGGTGGCCCCGGAGGGCGTAGGTCGGCGAGGAGGTAGTGTCCAGGGCCTCGGGCAGGATGACGGTGCCTGTTCTCCATTCCAGGGCGCGGAGCAGGGCCCCGGCGCCATAGAGCGCGCCCTGCGGGCCGTTGCCCAAAATCCATACAATCGTGCGGCCGTTGTTGTCTTCACAGAAAATGGTGTAGCCCTCGGGGCTGATGACCTTACTGCTCTGGTAGGCGCCAATCGCAATCACATTGCCTGTTGCCGGCAGGGTGGTCGTGGTATTCAGCGTGAGGCCGCTTCGCTTCTCGATCTCTTCCGAGAGCACCACGGGTGCCTTGGCCTCCGCCTTCGGGCGCGTGCCGCTATTGATTAGTATGGCCGCAGCAGACAGATCGATGGCGCCGCTCGCTGGATTGTCGAGGTTGGCGACACTGATCAAGCCCTCGCGGGTCAGGCTGTGATCGGTCCCTTCGACCGTGACGGCCAAGCTGACGTCGTAGGTTCCACCACTCGTGAAAGCGTGGACGGGGTGCTGCTCGGTGCTCGTGCCGCCGTCGCCGAAATCCCAGGCCCAGGCGGTGATGGCCGGGCCGCCGGTAGTGGTGCTGTCCGTGAAGGTGGCTTCGAGGTAGCCCGCGCCGAGGTTCAGGTTGGCGCTGAATTCAACGGTGACTTGTGCCGTGGCGCCGAGGGCCAGACCGAACATTGTGATGATAATTGCCGTCATTTGCAGCATGAAAATGTCTCCCAAGGGCACGGTCCAAGTCTATTACCTGTGCGCTTTGCCCTGAGGGGTATCCTAGCACCGGCACGGCGAGATCACAATGGGGCTGTTCCATGCGAACCCGCGCCTGGAGTCACCCCCACGCTGCGGAAATACGGAAATAGGTTGGGTCCAAATGAAACCTTCTGGTACAATGAGGCATGCAATATAGCGGGAATGGCTATACCCGCCGCCGGGACCGCTGGGTTCGGGCTTGGCTTATACTGTTGCCCGCCGGGGGGCGCAACTGAACGGGAATTGACCGTGATCATGAAGTTGATCGATTACGTTTTGTCTGCCGGGGCCTTTCTGGGCCTCTCGGCCCTCTTGTTGGCTTCCGGCGCTGCGCGGGCCGAGGATGAGATTCCTTTCGAGACCGCGATCCGTCCGTTGATGGTGAAATACGGCACGGAGTGCCACGACGCGGACGTGACGAAGGGTGATCTGAACTTGGACCGCTTCACGACGCGGGATCAGGCGATTGATTCGCTGGCGATCTGGCAACGGGCGGGGATGCGCATCGAGAACAAGGAGATGCCGCCGCGCAAGGAAGAGAAACAGCCCGCAGATGAGGAGCGGGCGCTGCTCACGAAGTGGATCGGCACGCTCCAGATCGACGAGGCCGACTGCAACCTCCTCGCGAATGAAGAGTCCGTGGCGTGGTACAGCGGCGACGTGATGAGTCGGCGCTTGAACCGGATGGAATATGAGTACACCCTGCGCGATCTGCTCGGGGTGGAACTGAGCGTGGCCCACTTGTTCCCGGCGGACGGCGCGGGCGGCGAGGGCTTCGACAACGACGGTGCTGCGCTGTTTCTCTCGGCGATTCAGATGGAGAAATATCTGGCGGGCGCCGATGTGGCGCTGGAGACAGCACTGCCGGAGCGCGCGGAAGAAGGGGGCGAGCGTCTGGCGAAGTTGATTCCCGTGCGGCCCTCGGAGACGCTATCCGCGCGCGACGCGGCGAAGCAGGTGCTGGAGGCCTTTGCGTATCGCGCGTGGCGCAAGCCGCCCCCCGCCGAATCGCTGGAGGGACTGCTCACCATGTTTGATCGGGGCCAGGCTCGGGGCGACAGCTTCGAGAAGTCGATCAAGCTGGCGATGAAGGCCGCACTCGTTTCGCCCCACTTCATGTTTCTCGCGGAGCCCCACCCGGAAGAGAAGGGCAACTACGCCCTCGGCGGCTACGAATTGGCGTCGCGCCTCAGTTACTTCCTGTGGTCGAGCATGCCCGACGACACGCTGCTGGCCTCGGCGGCCTCGGGCGCGCTTCAGGATCCAAACGAGATTCAGGCGCAGGTGACGCGTATGCTGCAGGACCCCAAGGCCGAAGCGCTGGGCAGGCAATTCGGCGGTCAGTGGATGGGCATTTCCCAGTTGGGCGAAATGGTGAAGCCCGACGAGAAGCGCTTCCCCGAATATACGCCCGCATTGCAGGCGGCCATGCGGTCCGAGGCCTACACGTACTTCAACAGCATCATCCGCGAGGACCGGAGTCTGCTGGAGTTGATCCAGTCGGACTACGCCTATGTGAATAAAGACCTCGCGGCGATCTATGGGATTCCCGGTGTGGAAGGTGAGTCCCTCCAGCGCGTGCAACTGGCCGATGCGAGTCGTGGCGGGCTGTTGGGCATGGGCGCGATGCTGATGCAGACCTCACATCCGCTTCGCACGAGCCCGGTACTCCGGGGCAAGTGGGTGATGGAGACGATCCTGGGCGCCCACGTGCCGCCGCCGCCGCCGAATGTGCCCGCCTTGCCGGAAGACGATCACAACACGGCGGGCCTGACCTTCCGTCAGCAACTGGAAGTCCACCGCGAAAACGCCGAGTGCGCGGGCTGCCACAGCAAGATGGACCCCCTGGGCTTTGGCCTGGAAAATTATGACCCCATTGGGCGGTGGCGCGCGACGCAGGCGGAGCAGCCCATCGACGCGTCGGGCGTGCTGCCCACGGGCGAGACCTTCAATGGACCCGGCGAGTTGAAGGCGATCCTGCTGAATCAGAAGGATGCCTTCGCGAATAACTTTACGCGGAAGATGCTCGGTTATGCGCTGGGCCGGGGACTGAATCGGTTCGACAATTGCGTGGTGGACGATAGCATGGAGGCGCTGCGGGCGAACGACTATAAGCCAAGTGCGCTGATCAGCCAGATTGTGCTGAGCTATCCGTTCCGGCACCGCTACAGCAGTGGGACGAGTTGAGATGCAGATACCCACATCGAAAACGCAAAGCATTTTTGAAGCGACGGACGCGGGAATAGACCTTGTACACTGCAGCGATATTGAGGATATGTTCGCGCGGTTGGGAATCTGATGATCGAGCCGGACCTCAACCACAAATAGCATCACGCAAGGGCGCGAAGACGCAAAGGGTGGAAGATTGGCGGCTGAAAAGTTCGCTCAATATTTACTTCGTGTGCTTCGTGCCTTCGTGGTGAGATTTCTTGCTTAAGGGTGTTGTACACCGCGAAGCGTCGAGGTTATAGTAAATCGCAGTAAAAATTGACGGGATACACCATGAACATTATCAAGAACCACCGAATTTCCCGGCGCACGATGTTGCGCGGCATGGGTGCGGCCCTGGCGCTTCCTGCGCTGGACCTGATGATGCCCGCGCGCGCTGCTGCGGCGGCGAAAGCGCCGGTGCGCATGGCCTGCCTCTATTTTCCAAACGGTGTATGGCAGAAAAACTGGATTCCCGAGCAAACTGGCCACGGCTACACCCTGCCCTATTCCCTGGAGCCGTTGGCGGATCTTAAGAAAGATTTCAACGTGTTCTCCGGCTTGGACAAAGCGAACAGCCGCCAGGGCGATGGGCACTATGCGAAGACCGCGAATTACCTGACGGGCGAGCCCGTGGCGAAGACGACCGGGAAGAACATCAGTGCGGGCGGCATCTCCATGGACCAGCTTGCCGCGCAGCAACTGGGCCACCTCACGCCCCTGCCCTCCATGGAGCTGGGCATCGACCCCGTGATTTCCGGAATCGACAGTAACGTGGGCTTCACGCGCCTTTACGGCTCCTATATCTCGTGGCGATCGGCGACTCAGCCCGTGGCGAAGGAGATCAATCCCCGCTTCGCCTATGAACGCCTTTTCGGCAGCAAAGACGGCGGTGGGGTTGCGGCCAATGCGGATTTCCAGAGCTTTCTCGATCTCGCGCTGGAAGATGCGAAGCGCCTGCGGGGCCAGCTCGGCCGCGACGACCAGGTGAAGCTGGACGAATACATGGACTCCGTGCGCGCGGTGGAAGAGCGCATCGAATTTGCGCTGAAGCCCGATCCGCGGGATTGGAAACCCGAGACCCCGGCGGATCTGCCGGGCTCCCCGGTGGTGCCCCACAGCTTTGAAGAGCATGTCCGCATCATGATGGACCTCATGGTGCTCGCCTTCCAGACCGACTCCACGCGGGTCATGTCCTTCATGTTTGCCAACGACGTTTCGGGCCGGAATTTCTCCTTCGTGCCCGGTGTGAGCGGCGGCCACCATGACATGTCGCACCACGAGCACAAGGAAGAGAAGATTAAGCAATACAGCGAGATCAACCGCTGGCACTGCGGGCAGTACGCCTACCTGCTCAACAAGCTGAAGGCCATTCCCGAGGGCGAGGGCAACCTGTTGGACAACAGCATGATCCTCTTTGGTTCCAGCATCTCCGACGGCAACCGCCACGACCCGAACAACCTGCCCATCCTCGTTGCGGGCAAGGGGGGAGGCGTCTTCGAAACGGGCCAGCACGTGGCCAGCCCGAAGAACACGCCCCTGTGCAACCTGTACCAGACCATGCTCGGCGCCATGGGTGTGGAGACGGAATCATTCGGCGATAGCACCGGCCTGTTGAAGGATGTGCTGGTGTCGGAGCGCTATTGCGACCGGAACGGGATCTGCTGAGCAGCATTGAAAATAAATGAATTGGAAAGGCCCTCCGGGGCCTTTTTTATTGCGTCGCAACTACACCGAGGGCTTTAGGTCAGGGCTTGGCCTTCGGATTCCACATTACAATTTTGTAATCCTGGATTGGGAACCTGCGCTCGATGCGGGTGTTTAGATGGGGGCAACAGGGCATGGAGCCCGGTCACATCTAAGCCGCAACGAGTACAGGGATTCTGCCAAGTGAAGTATACCCGTATAACAGCATTGGCCCTGGCTGCCCTCAGCGTGGCGGCAGTCTGCGCGCAAGGCCAGGATTTGCCGAAGGCCGGAACCGGTCGCGCGAAGGAAAAGGGGGCGGGCCGGCAGGGGCAACAAAGCGGCGGAGCATCCCCTCAGTCTTTCTCGTTCCATACCGAAGTGCCGACACACGACGTAGATCTCGTGCTGTGCCGGCCTGCCGCGACACGCGTTGAGGTGAGTGTGCTGGTTTACGCTGGAGCCTCAGGCCGGATTCGCTTCGGCCTGACCCCCGAGAAGCTGGACCGCGAGACTCCGATTCAACCTCTCGCTGCCGGTGAGCCGGTCTCCATACTTCTGGAGGGCCTCGGGCCGGATCAGCAGTACTACTACCATCTAGAGGCCCACAGTGCAGACGGCCGATTGCTTGCGTCGCCCCCTGTCTCAAGTTTTCACACCCAGCGCGCCCCCGGGAGCGCCTTTACCTTTGCTATTCAGGCGGATTCGCACCTGGACGGGGCCACCAACCCTGCGGTGTATCTGGAGACGCTGAACAACGAACTGGAGGCAAAGGCGGACTTCCTTATCGACCTCGGTGACACGTTTATGACCGACAAGCACCCGGATCGTGAATCCGCCGGCCGGCAATATCTGGCGCAGCGCTACTATTTCGGTCAGGTGGCCCACTCCACACCGCTTTTTTTGGTGCTTGGGAACCACGACGGTGAATCGGGGCGCCTGGCGGCGGGTCCGGACAGTATGGCGGTCTGGTCGAACGGGATGCGCAAGAAGTCACTAGTGTCCGGTTGAGACCGCGATCAATCGTCCTAAGTCATAGCAACATAGTGATTTAACTATGCTGGTTGAGTTTTTCGATTTCAATCCGCTCTTTTTGTTTCAGCGCGGGCGATACCATTTGCAGCCAATGGGAG
>JBHEKR010000333.1:0-17633 GCA_041859365.1 Candidatus Hydrogenedentales bacterium | reverse complement strand
CTCCCATTGGCTGCAAATGGTATCGCCCGCGCTGAAACAAAAAGAGCGGATTGAAATCGAAAAACTCAACCAGCATAGTTAAATCACTATGTTGCTATGACTTAGGACGATTGATCGCGGTCTCAACCGGACACTAGTGATTTTCCACCAGTGCCAACTCCGACCCTGCGGGGAAATGGCGCTTCAGGAAAGCGACAGAAGGAACGACGCTCGCCAGCAGTAGATACATCAGCACATACGGTGCAACCAGGGAAGCAATCCTGGGCCTCTCGTGCGGAATGCGGAGTACATGGACATATCGTCGTTTGGGAGCATTGGCGGCATGTCTACCGCCGTTCGCCCGCAGAGAGATTGCGATGTGGCGTTTACGAACGTAGCCTTGGATTTTTGAGGTGAGCATGGCGGGAGCGAGCAGAAAGAGTCCCCATGCTCCAACGTCTTCATTCTTTATAGCGGCACCGAGAGCCATCACCGCAATGACCAGTGCGCACATAAGGATCGACATCGCACTACCGATGTTCGCAATAGGCTGATGTGCATGCGTTGCATCCAGGAGCGCCTCTTGATGACTGTCGTCATACCAGCGCTGAACAATGGCGCGAGACAGCTCCCTGCCGCCCGACGAGCCATCGAATTCCTGGCACTTGAATACTATCCCGTCTTGCAGTAGAAACGCGCCAGTGAAAGGGCGATACATGACTAGATCGCTTTGCTTCAGAAAACGTGTTTTCTTTCCCGAGCAAATGACGGCCAAGGTAAGATCCGAGAGAACATAGGCTTCGTGCGGTTTTCCGGGATTGAATTTCCTCCAGAACATAAGCACGGCAAGAACGAACAATGCGAGTGAAAACGGCCAGAAGAGCGATGCGCCTTCGCTGTAAACGTACACAAGAATCGCGATGATGCAGAAGATGGCTGATGAGACGAGCGCCAACAGCCCGAAGTAGAAGCTGTGCAGGAATTTGGTACTGATCGGGGCATAGTACCGCGTAATCATGGAATTCTGATTCTCCTGAAGATTGCCCACTGTGGATACCCACTATACATCGACGTGTGGCCCACTATTCACGCTCATCCCATACAGCCGCCCCGCAAAATCCTCAATCACCTCCCGCATCCACACCCTCTCCCGCCACGCCGCGGGTATCCCCTCCGCTCCGTAGTGGGCCCCGGCGATTTGGCCGTAGATGGCGGCGGTAGTGTCGGCGTCGTCGCCGAGGTTGGCGGCGAGGAGGCAGCCGTCGCGGAAGTTGTTGGTCTTGTGGAAGGCCCAGAGGGCGGCTTCGAGGGCCTGGACGACGTAGCCGCTGCCTTTGATCTCGGGTGGCTCTTTGGTGAGGAAGGAGCCTGCGGCGACTTCGTGAATCTTCGGGGCGAGGGGGTTCTGCTGCCAGTAGTTGGGGATTGGGCAATAGAAGGGCGCGAGGAGGGTTTCTTTTGATTCGCCGCGCAGCGCGCCGAGTAGGAGTCCGGCGTAGTAGCGGCAGGCGTCGACGGCTTCGGTTGCGCCGTGGGTGGTGCGGGAGCTGTCGGCGGCGTGTTGGAGCATTTCCAGTGGCCGGTTGGCAAAGGCCATGGGGATGGGGGCGAGGCGCATGAGGGAACCGTTGCCCGCGCTGTTGGGCGAGGTGGAGCCACACCAGGGCTCGCCCGTACGGATGAATTGCTCCAGCGCGCCGCGCGTGGCATTGCCGATGTCGAAGCAGCGGCCCGTGGCGCTGAGGTGGCCCTCTTTGTACCAGCGGGTGTAGCGCGTGAGCTGGTCAATGGCGTCGAAGCCCTGGCATTCGATCAGGCTCTCGGCGAGGCACAGCGCCATGGAAGTATCGTCCGTCCATTGGCCGGGCCTCAGGTTGAAGGGGCCGCCGCCGACCATGTCGTCGATGGGCTTGAAGCTGCCCGGGGCTTTGAATTCCAACGTGGTGCCCACGGCGTCGCCCACGGCCAGACCGAGGAGACAGCCGAGGAAGCGGCCCCGCTCGGCGGTGTCGGGGGTGCTGGCACGTGGCGCGTCATAGGCCCGGACGAAGTCACGCTGCTTCGAATTCTCCGGCGAAGGGATGTGGGTGGGGACGTGCTTTCGGAGTTGGGTGATGACCTCGACAAAGTTGTCCTTCGTCGCCAGGCCGTGGGAAATCAGATAGCAGCCCACGACCGTGCCCGTGCGGCCGTGCCCACCCCAGCAGTGCAGATAGACGGGCTGATTCTGACGGAGGCTCGCGTCGATGAATTCCAGTATCGCATCCATGGTTCCGGTGTCGGGGATGCCTTGATCGGTAATCGGGAAGGACCGGTGCTCGAGCGCGATGCCTCGCTCGCTGGCGAGTGTGTCGGCGATGTCCGCATAGGGCGTGAAGGGCTGTCCCGAATGATTCCGGTCTTCCGGTTGCATCAGGTTGATGAAAGTGCGCACGCCATGGTCCAGGATTCCACCCAATTTCAGCCGCGCCTTGGCGACTTCCTTCTCGCCGGGATAGTTGCCGGCAAGAAACTTGCCGGGAACGACCCAGTAACAGCCGGTGTGGGGGACGGGGATGTTGGTCATTGGGATGCCTTTCCGTGGGAGATTGCCCTTGAGTGCCCTGTGTTCGTGCTTACTATACAACACGGTACGAGACGGTATTCATGTTGGCCGCGGAGACTGGCCAAGCACGGCGACTTGAGTACTGCTACCTGGTGACATGCGCACTACGACGATGCGGAAGCGAATGTAGGAGGATAGGGAGTATTGACGACGGTGGGCTGCCACATCGCGGTTGGGGCCGTACCCCGGCTACTCCCGCGTCAATACCTCGCGCAGCACCTCATCGAGATCGCGCAGCGCCTGGGCGCCGTCACCTCGGAAGCTGGAGCCGTGCATGGTCGCGAGCAGTTGCGGGTTGAGTTCGGCGAGCGAGGTCATAACCTTCGAGGTGCGGGCGTTGTAGGGGATGTAGTAGGCGAAAGGGGACTGCTGCATGTTCTCCAGGGACTCCCGCGCGCGGCCCACGATGTCGCTCTCGGTCAGGGGCTCCACTTCACCGAAGTGGGTGAACAAGTCGGAACAGAACAGTGTCCGATCGGTTTCCTCGAACATCACACAGGCATCCCAGCCATGGGGGACGTGGGCGGTGGAGATGAATCGAAATCGGCGCTGGCCCGTGCTGAAGGATTCGTCCGGCGCCAGCGTGCGCGGCGGGCGATTGGAGAAGTCGTTCACGTTGACCGTTGCCCCGAGCGCACCGCAGATGGGCTGTGCGCCGGGGGACGCGGCGAGCCATTCATTCAGGGCGCCGCACTCGTCCGACTCAAAGTGGCTCCACCCGATCCAGCGGATGTCCTTCGGTGTGATGAGACGCTTTACCGCCTCATTCAGCTCCGCGAAATTTCCCCTGAGGCCGGTGTGGTAGAGCATCGGCTCTTCATCTTTGATGAGGAAGTGATTGAACTGGAGTCCGATCGATTCGTTAAGAATGGACAGGCGATACACGTCAGGGGCTATTTCGGTGATATTAACCAAGGAACCATTCCTCCAGCATGTGTTGAGGGCACACTATCATTGAGACGGCCAGGAACTCACTTGGAGATACCGGATTTTTGTGGCGACTGCGAATTCACTTCCTTCATATACGCATCAAACGCTTCCGCCACCTTGCCCTCCTCCGCCGTTCCCTGGTGGGTGTAGAGACGGTATTTCATGGTGATTTCCTTCCCGGGCGCGATCTCGACGGGGGTGTTGCCGGGCCAGGCGTGTCCGAGGAAGGCGTAGTGGCGGATGAGCCAGTGGCTGTGGGGGTAGTTGGGGTTGGACGGGTGCTGGAAGATGGCGGCACCGGACTGGGTCTCCGCGCCGGGGGCGGTGGCGTAGGTCACGTCGACCCAGGGCGAGGCGACTTCGAAGGTGTCTTCGGTTTGGGGGCCGAGGGCGGTGGTGAAGTGCATGGGCTTGCGGGCGGCGTCGGGACGGAAGTTGAAGCCGCCGTACCCCTTGCTGTCGGTCGTCGCGCCACGGAGGCTGAGGGGGGCGTCGCTGATGTTTTTCAGGGTGATGGTGAAGTCCAGAGCGCGGCCGAGTTCCGTGGCGGCGTAGACAACGACCTCGTAGGTCTCCGAGACGATGGGTGTGTCGGGGGCTTCATCGAGTATCCAGTGGTTCTCCCCGGAGAACGAAACCGAATCAATAGTTACCGGCTCAGGCGTCACGCTGACGTGGACCTGTCTCGCGCCTTCGAGGCCCCAGGTGTCCACGCGCTTTCCCTTCCAGATGCCGTTGGGCCAGCCCCAGAATACGCCCCGGTGGTGGTAGTGGTCGCTGGGGTAGTCTTCCGTGAGCACTTCGCCGCCAATACCGAAAAGGGGGTGGATGTAGCCCGTGCGGCGGAAGCGCGGCTCGACGCCCTCGGGCGGATTGACCCAGTCGTATTGATAGACGAGCACGGGCTTTCCGTTTTCCGCGATGGCGAGGGTCTTGCCCGTGTCTTCTACGGAGAAGTCGGCCTGGGCAAAGTGGGGCAGGGCGCAGGCGCTGATGGCCAGGACGAGGAATCGCTGGAGCATGGGGTGATCCTTGGATAATTGACAATGGACAATGGACAACGGTACGAATAAATGCGGTGGACTAGGAAACAGGCGCTCTAATGATGGAATTGCACGGTATCAGTTTCGTTATCTGCTCCCCATTGTCAATTGTCCATTGTCCATTGTCAATTCCCTCTTGCTATACTTCCGCGAGCAAACAAGTAATCCCCAGAGGAGCGCCCCATGACACCACCCCGTTTTGGCACCCATGGTGTGACCATTCAGGACGTGGCGGAGCGGGCCGGGGTCTCGAAGAAAACCGTGTCGCGCGTGATCAACGGCGAGGAGTACGTCGCTGAGACCACCGCTATCAAGGTGCGCGCGACCATCGCGGAAATGGGCTACGTGCCCAACGTCTCCGCGCGGCGTCTGGCGAGCAAGCGGTCCCATGTGCTGACGCTGGTCTATCAGGCCGAGGAGCCGCCCGGCTGGCTGACGCATGTCATCCAGGGGATCGTGCAGGCGGCCTCGGCGCGTGGCTTTGAAGTGGTGATTCACCCCTGCGATGCGGGTGAGGAAGCGTCGCAGCGCTCCCTGCAGGCGCTTGTGCTTCGCGGCGGCACCGACGGGCTCATCCTGTTGCCGCCCTTTGGCAGCCTGAGCGATTTCAATCTCGCGCTCCACGAAAGCGGCCTGCCCATGGCCTCCATCGAGCCCTCCGACCCGAATCTGCCCTGGCCCGCCGCCACGATCACGAATCACGAAGGCGCGCGGGAGATGACGGCCTATCTTATCGGCCTGGGGCACAGGCGCATCGGGTTTATCCTCGGTGCGGCCGATTACAGCGGCAGTTGGGAGCGCCTCGCGGGCTATAAGGCCGCGCTGGCCTCGGCCGGCGTGGTGGAGGATGCCGCGTTGATCGTGCAGGGTAACTACACCTTCGAAAGTGGCCTCGAACAGGGGCTCGTTCTCCTCGCGATGCCCAAGCGGCCTACGGCGATCTTCGCAAGCAACGATGAAATTGCCGCCGGCGTGATCCAGGCGGCCTACGAACTGGGCCTGCGCGTGCCCGACGAATTGTCGGTCGTGGGCTTCGACGACAGCACCCTGGCGTGTCGATTGTCGCCGCCGCTGACCACGATCCGTCAGCCCACGGTGGAGCTGGCCGCCCGCGTGACGGAGGCGCTCATTCGGCGGATTAACGGCGACGGGGAGGAGGAGGAGCAGATCGAGATGGCGACGAGTTTGGTGGTGCGGGGCTCGGCGGCGGGGGTGTGAAGGGGGGCAGGGTGGAATGGGTGGACAGGCTGGACAGGCTGGACAGGCTGCGGGAGGTAAGGGCATTGCACATCTTGCATTTGCCGTCAGATTGATTCCAGTTGCACATTGAGCGTTGTTGTGCCCCCGTAGATGAGGGTGCAATCTAGTCGCAATGTCTTGTAGTCGTTGTGGGCAATGTGGATGTAAGACAGCGCAGGTCCGACGGAGTCGATGCAAAATTTACCGTCACGATCCGTGCCACCGATTCCGGGTTCGTGTTCTTCCATGTAATCCAGTGGGTAAATGCGCGCGTTGTAAATTGGATTACCGATGGTGTCGGTCACCCTGCCTTCGAGTACGGAACCCCGTTTCACGTGGATTGCGATGCTGCTCAGCTCGGCACCTTCCTCGACATCTTCGAGCAAGATGGTCGTTGGCGCATAGCCCTGTGCGCGGATACACAGGACCGAGTTTCCCGGCCAGAGGGGCATGCCGAATTCGCCGGAGTCGGAGCGGAAACTCTTACCCTGGCTGCTACCGCGATACTCGCTTCCAGGCTCCTCTCGACAGCGCTTGACCGAGAACTGGCGAAGCGGAAGTCCCGTAATTGCATCGTAGACGTTGCCGATGACATGGGCAAAGCGGTCCAGCACGAAATTCACTTCGTGCGTGCCCGGGCTACACTTGGTGCCGGTCTTGATCAGATAGGGTCCACCTGGAAAGACCGTGAACTGGTACGCGGCGTCACTCAGCCCCGTGATCTCGTAATGGCCATCCGCATCCGTGACGTTTTCGCCGTGGCTCGCGCCATCGACCATGAAGGCGTTGACCTGAACGCCTTCGAGGGGTTCGCCCAGGCGATTGGTGACGCGGCCGGAAATCGAATGTGTTGCGAGGGGATCGATCTTTGGGTCCGAGCCCGGCGCACCAAGCACCAGCCGAAGGCCGGATCGCACTTCGCCGGGCTCAAGCGTAATCGTCACCTCGGCCGATTCGCGCTCCTCGGGATCGTCTTCGACGGAGGCAAAGATCGAGTAGTTGCCGGGTGGCAGTCCCCAGCAGTAGAAGTCCCCGGAGGGCCGCGTGTAGTCGTCTGTCCCGAAGCGATCATTTTCGTCATGCGGGGCGGGCTGAACGCGGGCTCCATCGACAGGACGGCCATCGTGGGTGACGACCGTACCCGAGACCACGGCACCGCGCTCCATGACGATAACGAGATCGCGCACGCCATCGCATCCGGTGTTTACCGCATCCAGATCTTTTTCGAACCACGGGCTGTTTTGCAGGGGAAAGTGAACCCGCGTATGCAGCGGCAGGCCGTGAACGACAAAGCTACCATCCGCGCCGGAAGTTACGTGTTCCGTGTCATCCTGCGTCGCGGTGAAGATTTCTTCGCCTGCTATCGGGTTGCCATCGCGGTCCACCATGCGGCCACTGATAGTGACGCCGGGATGGACGTAGAAATCGACGTCATCCAGCACCATTCCTGGTTCGAGCAGGCATTCATTCGACTTTCGAAGCGCCGAGCCCAATACGCCCTGTCGCCATTGGGTGAGGATGCGATGAAGACCGCCGGGAAGGCCCGATATTCTGTAGTGGCCGTTCTCGTCGGTCTGGACCGAGCGGGGCGGGCGGTGTGTGCAGTCGGCCTCCAAAAAGGCAAGTACGTCCAGCCCCGCGACTGGTCTGCCGGTGGTTTCGTCTCGCAGCGCGCCAGATACGGTCGCGCCGACCTCCGCCTCCAGCGTTAGGTCGAGGCACGCTTCATTAGACTCGACGTTGACGTCGACCGGGTCCCCATAGGTCACGTAGTGCGTGTCGTAGGCCTGCACCCAGTACTGGCCATCGGGGACGTTCTCAAAGCTGAATTCACCTTTGTTGTCGCTTGTTACGGGGTCTTGCGTTGTCCTACCATTTTTATCCACCAACTCGACGACCACGCCGCGCAGGGGATAGTGGCCGGGAATATGGAGCACGGTTCCGTTTACGGTCGCTCTGCGCTCGAGAAAGACGATCACGTCGCGACGTCCCGCAGCCTGAGCGAGGGTCTCCAGTGGGGCAAATCCGGGGCGGCTTACGTTCAGGATCCAATTGCCCTCGTAGAGTGGGGGCAGCGTAAAGCGGCCTTCGGTATCGGTGAGGGCACCAAGCAGTGCATGAGGGCCATGCACTTTCCACTCATCGGAGCCTTCCGTAAATTTGGGTCGTACCCACGCGCCCTGGAGGGGCGCGCTGTGCTCATCGAGCACGTATCCGGAAATGGGGAGAGAGGGCATAAGAGAAAGGTGCGTCCGATTACACGGGTGTCGGTCCGAAATCCACGCACGGCCACAGGCAGCATCGCCTTCGTGCTCCGCCGTGAGTAGATAACTGCAATGGATCAGTCCGCCTTGGAATAAGGGCATGTTCAGAAATCGAAACTGGCCGAACTCATCCGTCTCCGTGTGCCAACACCCTGTTCCCATCGGCGGGTGAAAGGGGCGGTCGGAGAAGACGAGTCGCCGTGCGACGATGGTGACGCCGGGGACCGGAACGCCGCGCTGGGTGAGGGAACCCCAAAGGGCACCGGAATTGGAGGGAGTAACTGGGGAAGGAGCCTCGGCGTTCCGAGGAAGCTCGTGCTGCATTTAATGCGCCGCCAATGTGTGAGGGGCGCTGGCCTTGCAAGGGCGGCACCGCCAGCGTGGGCTTAGTCTAGTGTGGTCGGCATGTTGAATGCAAGTTTAGTTTACCATGCCCCGGCGGACATGCTTTAAGGAAGCGGAAATTCATCGGGGCGCGATAAGGCGGGCGTGCATTTTCGCGGCGCGGTGCGGAGTTCCGGGACTACATTCTCGGTCGATGCACAACTTCGAGCATACGGAGTTTGGGTAAGACGCGTGCGCGCTTCCTGTGCCACCCCTCCGGGGTTCATGGATGGGTGGCGTTAACCTGGGGTTCCGCTCGTTCCTCGCTTCACCCCAGGCTACGATATGCCGCCACTTCGTGGCTAAGACGGTGCACCACGACAATTGGCGGAATGCATCAGAGTGTCGCCACGCGGTCGGGCCCGTTTCTGAGCGGAGCTCCGAGGACTGCATTCTCCGCCCAAGCGCGTCTTCGACCAGGCAGAGCCTGGGAACGAGTGAATTAACCTCGTGACTATGTTTCTTCATGGGTACAGTCAGCCTACGGCGGATCTGCGACCGTCCGATTGGCTGGGCGGTGCTTTTGTTTGTCGCAGTCGTGTGCCAGTCGGATGCAGTCCCGCAGTTGACACCGGTGTCATGTTCTGATAGCGTTAGCAGGCTGTGGACCCGCCAAGGGTATTCCATGTTTGGTATCAAGGCAAACAAGTCCGGTTGAGGCGACGCCTCGTACCGGCGTATTTTCCATGCAAGAAAGGCACATTCAATGAGTGAAGATCACAAGGGTTACCGTTTTTCGTTTGGTCCGTGGAACATCAGCGAGGGCGGCGACCCTTTTGGGCCGAACGTGCGCCCGACGCTTTCTTTCGCCAAGAAGCTGGGCCACTACAAGGCGCTGGGCTTCGAAGGCGTGCAGTTTCACGATGACGACGCCGTGCCGGAGCTGGAAGGGCTTTCTCCGAAGCAGTTGGGTGAGAAGGCCGGCGAGATGAAGAAGGTGCTGGACGGCGAGGGGCTCGTTTGCGAGTTCATCGCGCCGCGGCTCTGGGAAGACAAGCGGGGCATCGACGGCGGCTTCACGGCCAACGACGCGAAAGTCCGCGAATGGGCCATCGACCGCGCGAAGAAGTGCGCGGACATTGCCCGCGCGATGGACACGAAGATGATCGTGCTGTGGCTGGCCCGCGAAGGCACCTATGCCCGCGAGTCGAAGAACCCCATCACGGCCTACAAGCAAATTCTGGAGCTGGTCAACACGCTGTTGGCCTACGACAGCGAAATCGAAATTGCCATCGAACCCAAGCCGAACGAACCCGTGGACCACGCCTATGTGCCCACCATCGGCCACGCCCTGGCGATTGCCGGCATGAGCGACGACCCCAAGCGCGTCGGCGGCCTGATTGAAACGGCCCACGCGATGCTGGCCGGTCTGGACGCCTCCGACGAGATGGCCTTCGCACTGGCGGCGGGCAAGCTGTTGAGCGTACACTTGAACGATCAGAACGGCTTGAAGTTCGACCAGGACAAGTCCTTCGGCGCGGCGAACCTCCGCTCGGCCTATGATCAGGTCCGCGTGCTGGAACTGGCGAACTACGCCGACTCCAAGCGCTTTGTCGGCCTGGACGTGAAGGCGATGCGCACCCAGTCGGGCGAATGCGTCACCGCACACCTGAGCAACAGCAAGAAGATCTTCCTGGCGCTGGTGGACAAGGTCCGCAGCTTCGACAAGGAACAGGAAAAGAAGCTCATCGAAGCGCGCGACTATGAAGGCCTCGAACTGGCCGTCCTGTCGCACCTGATGGGCGTGTAATTTTTGATACTGCCCGGTCGTTGACTGCTTCGCGAAAGCGGGTATTCAGCGGCCGGGCGACGCAAACTGCGGGACTGACAGGTTAGAATTCAGTCTTGGTAGCATGAGCAATTGATGGCGGCAGCGTATTGCGCCGGCCGGAAACTGTACCCGCCTATGGCGAGTCCAAAGAGTCCGTACATTACCCTCGTTTTAAACCCACTGGAGAGAGCACCATGGCAAAAAAACGGATACTTTCGCGCAGGCATTTCCTGCGCAATACCTTCGCCGCCACCGCGGGCGCCGCTGGATTTCCGTACATCATTCCGTCCTCCGCCCTTGGCCTGGATGGTCACATCGCCCCGAGCAACCGCATCACCATCGCCTCCATCGGTGTGGGGGGCCAGGGTAGCTACGACACCCAGGGGCTCATGAACGTGCCCGAGGCGCAGCTCGTTGCCGTGTGCGACGTGGACACCGCGCACCGTGAAAAAGCGAAGAAAATGGTGGAGGATTTCTACACCGCAAAGAATGAGAAAGACTACAAGGGCTGCGCGACCTACAATGATTTCCGCGAAGTCATCGCCCGCGACGACATCGACGCCATCATGTGCGCCACGCCCGATTTTGCCCACGCCATTGTGTGCGTGGCCGCGGCCAAGGCCGGCAAGGATATCTACTGCGAGAAGCCCCTGGCCAACTCGATTCCCGAGAGCCGTGCGGTGAAGGATGCCGTGGAGCGCTATAAGCGCGTGCTTCAGACCGGCAGCCACGAGCGCTCCCGCGACAACGCGCGCTACGCCGCCGAGCTCGTGCGCAACGGCCGCATCGGCAAGCTCCACACGATCCGTGTGAACATGCCCATCGACAACCATGCGCCCATTGGACCGCAGCCCGAGATGCCCATCCCCGAGGGCTTCGACTACGAGATGTGGCTCGGACCGGCGCCCAGCGCACCCTACACCGAGAAGCGCTGCCACTTCTGGTTCCGCTATATCCTAGACTATAGCGGCGGTGAAATGACCGACCGTGGTGCGCACATTCTGGACCTGGCGCAGCTCGGCAACGGCAGTGACCACACCACGCCCATCTCCGTCGAAGGCGTCGGCGAATTTCCGAAGGAAGGCCTCTTCAACACGGCCATGGCCTATTCCTTCCGCTTTGAATACGCCAGCGGCGTGCAGATCATCGGCGAGAGCGTCGGCCCCCGCGGCGTGAAGTTCGAGGGTGACAAGGGCTGGGTCTTCATCCACGTTCACGGCGGCGACCTCGAAGCCAGCAACCCCGCGCTGCTGAAAGAAATCATCGGGCCGGACGAACTCCAGCTCGGTCGCAGCCGAGGCCACCACGCCGACTTCGTGAACTGCGTCATCACGCGCGGCGAGCCGAAGGCGCCGGTCTATGTGTGCCACCACACGGCCACCATGTGCCACATGTGCAACATCGCCATGCGGCGAGGCAAGAAGCTGCTGTGGAATCCCGACACCGAACAATTCACCAACGACGACGAAGCCAACCGCATGCTCATTCCGTCCATGCGCGCGCCGTGGCACGTCTAACCCATCCCCAGGAAGGAGCTATCACATGAAGAAAAACGCACTGATACTTGGGGTGGCGTTTTGCGCGCTGGCGGCGATCTGCCCCGGCTATGCGCAGGACCTGGACCAGTCCATCGGGGCCCTGAAGGCCTATAAATTCGGCGATTCCCGCACCGGCATCGTTCCGCTGGAAGAACTGGCCCTGAAAGCCCAGAACGACGGTCCCCTCCGGGTGAAACTGGAAGAGCAGTTCGTTGAAGTGCTCAAGAGCGACGCGTCGGTCGAAGCGAAGCGATTCGTCTGCCGCCAGCTCGGCGCCATGGGCACTGCGAAGAGCGTGGACACCCTGGCCGGACTGATCGCGGATGAGCACCTGGCGGACTATGCCCTGCGCGCGCTGGTGTCTATCCCCGACAACGCTGCCCTCGCGGCCCTCGTAAAGGCTATCGCGGAAGGTCCCCAGACCCAGAAAGTGAATATCGTCAACGCCATCGCGCGGACGAAGTCCCAGGATGCCGTCGCGCCCCTCGTGGCGTTGATGGGCGACACGGACCAGGCCCTGGCGCAAGCGGCCACGGCGGCCCTTGGCAGCATCGGCGGCAAAGGCTGCACGGAGTTGCTCAAGGCCCTCAAAGCGGCCAACGGCGGCAGCGACACGGTTCTTGCCGATGCCTGCCTCCAGTGCGGCCAGTGGGCGCCGGCCAGTCAGAAAGACGAAGCGCTGGAGATTTACACCACGCTGTACAACGGTAGCCAGCCCGGTTATGTCCGCGCGGCGGCCCTCACCGGCCTCGTTCGTCTGGAGTCCGGCAAGGCCCAAGAACTGGTGATGGATGCGCTGGGCGACAGCGATCCGGCACTGGTGCTCGTCGCTTCCAGCTTCATCCGCGAGTTGCCCGGCGAAGAAGCTACGAAGGCCTTCGCCGCCATGCTGCCCACGGCGGACAAAGAACGGAAGATCCTCATCATCGACGCGCTGGCCCACCGCAAGGAAGCGGGCGCGCTTGATGCGGTTGTTGCCGAAGCAAAGGGCGGCGATCCCGCGGTGCAACTCGTCGCGCTGAACGCCCTTGGGGTGTTGGGCACGCCGGACACGGCCTCCATGCTCCTTGAGCTCGCCGCGACGACGGACGGCGATGTACAGCGCACCGCCCGCAACAGCGTGAAGACCATTCCCGGCCGCAAGACCGATGTGGCCATTCTCAAAGCGGCCCAGGAAGGTGCCGGCGCAGTGCGTCTGGAGGCCATCAGTGCGCTCGCGGCGCGCGGTGCCGTGAAGACCACCCCCGCCCTGCTGGAGCTGGCGAATTCCGGGGATGCCGCGGTGGAAACCGAAGCCCTCAAGGCGCTCCGGGTATTGGCCGGTGAAGACGACATGGGGACGCTTATCTCCCTGTTGACCTCCGCCAGTGCCGATGACAAGCGGAAGAATGTGGCTCAGGCTATTGTCGAGCTGACGGGACGCATTGCCGATGATCGTGCGAAGTCTGCTCAGCCCATCAAGGCCCTGGCCGCCGCAGGTGATGACGCCACAAAGGCGTCCCTCATCATGGTGCTGGGCCGCATTGGTACGGAAGACGCACTGGCCGTTGTACGGGAAAATGTGAAGTCCCAGAGCCCGGCCGTGAAGCTGGCTGCCGTTCAGGCCCTGGCCGACTGGCCGAGTGCCGCGCCCATGGAAGACCTGAAGGCGCTTGCTGCCGACACGAGCAATGCCGAGACCCACGCCGCAGCCTTCGCGGGTTACCTGCGACTGCTTCGCGCCGACAAGACGTTGAATCCCGCGGATAAGCTGGCCGCTCTGAAAGCGGCGGATGCCCTCGCGTCCACGCCCCAGGAGAAGAAGCTGATCGTGGCCGGCACGGCCGAAGTGGTCTCGCGGGAAGCGCTGCAATACGCCGAATCGCGCCAGCAAGATCCGGCCGTGGCCGCGGAAGCCACCCAGGCGGTTATCCGCATCGCGGGCGCCATCGGCGGCGCCTATCGCGATGAAGTCACGAAGCGGATGAATGCCTATATCCAGCAGGACACGAACGAGGCGGTAAAGAAGCTCGCCCAGAACGTGCTCAATGGCCTGGTGGGTTATGAAGACTACATCACGGCCTGGCAATATGCCGGACCGTATTTTGTCGAGGGCAAGCCCGGCGCCGCGCTCTATGACATGCAGTTCAAGGCCGAGACCGACCCCGCCGGGGAAGTCTGGAACATCGTTCCCATGGGCCTCGATCCGCTCCGTCCCTGGGTGGTTGCGCTGGCGCAGATCCTCGGCGATTTCGATCGCGTGGTCTATCTCCGCACCACCGTCACCTCCGCCACCGCGCAGGATGTGATCCTCGAAACCGGCAGCAATGACGGTATCAAGGTGTGGTGGAATGGCGAGATGATCCACGGCCTCAACGTGGCCCGTGGCCTGGCCGCCGGTCAGGACCAGTTGCCCGTGTCGCTGAAAGCCGGCGAGAACACCCTCGTCATGGCGATCTACCAGCACGGCGGCGACTGGGGTGCGGCCGCCCGCCTGCGTACGAAGGATGGCCAGCCGGTCACCGGGATTACGCAAGCCGCGAAGTAGGAACGCGGAACGTCCGCCGCAGGCGGAAATAGTGAATGAAAGCGTACTGCCGGACCCTCGGGTCCGGCAGTTTTTTTAGGGAAAGCGCGCGTGTCGTTGCCTTTGCGTCGCGACGAGATTCAGCAAAGTAGACGGCGACCATTGGGAGTGTCGCCATCCCTGCCGACACCATGGCGTGGAAACGTGCCACACGATCGCGAGGAACGAGCGTTCGTGTGCGCTGAAGGAAGCATTCTCAGGTCTTGAACGAGACTCGGAGCGGTCTTTTTGCACTGCACAGTCTATTCCACCGAGATGCAAAAGGGCAGGGCTGATTCCCCATAATGGCGAGTAGCATACGATGCTCAACGCACACGAACGCTCGTACCTCGCGATCGTGTGGCACGTCTCAGCTTCAAGATCTCGCTTCACTCACGTAGCGAGGCTGCCCCTACGGCTGCCACCAATTCGGCGCATAGAGATTCTTCGCCCGCTCGCTGGGCAACCAGCGGGTCAGCAGGTCTTCCGTGTTCAATACCTTCTCCGCCAGGTCCATGGGCGTGAAGTGATACTGGTTCGATGCCTCAAACCCGAAGCGAGAGTCGGTGCTTTGAATACCATACATTTCCACGGCCAACGCGCGCTCGTCGTCCAGGATGGCTTCCATCGCTTTGAGCGCCTTCAACGCATCGCCATCGGCCATGGCGGGGAAGGCCGCGCCTTCGGGCACGCCTTCGGCACTCCCCGCGACGTGACGGGCCTGTTCCAGGCTGCGGCGCAACGTGATAAAGCGCGCCTGGTTTGCCGTGCTCTTGAAATGGATCGCGCAGGCGCGGGCGACGCGGAGGTGTTCGCGTAGCGCTTCGGATTGCGCAGGCTCAAGCGAGAGCGACGCGGCGGCGTCTTCCAGAGACTTGGTGGCGGCGTCGAAGCCCGAAGCCATGGCGGCGTAACTGTCCGCGAAGACGTCTTCGGGATACATGGCCCGCCAGCGCGAGAGATCGTCGTAGGGAAAGCCCACCATCGTCGCGCGATAGCCCGTGGCGCATTCCCACAGGGGATTCGCCGCGCCCGCCTGCACCGGGCCAAGATAAAGAGGATGGTTGTGGAAGGGATAAGCCTTCAGCGCCTCGCTCCAGGCGTTCCATGCCGCGACTACGGCGGGGGCCAGGGCATCGCCAAATCGCCGCTGCGCCACGCGGAGCATGGCCGCATCGGGTGTAGGGCGATCCGCGCCGCCCATCACCGACACGATTTCGTAGCCCGCCGAGGGATAGGCGCCCACGGTCCAGCTCAGCATGAGCCCGTTCACGCCCTCGTCGCGCAGATTGGCCATGTGGTCCGCCACATTGCGAAACGCGGGAATATAGGGCACGGTGGACAGCTCCCACGTCGCGTTGGCCTGCACCTTTGCGATGGTCTTAAGGCCCTGAGCGCGAGCGCTCGCCCAGTGACGCTTTGCGCGGGGGCCGGGGCCGACGGCGGACATGGAGTACTCGCTTACAGCCACCGGGCCGCCGCCGCGCTCGATGGGGAGGTCCCATTCGCTCACGCTCATCAGGGCGGCCTTCTTCGGCAAGCGCGCCACGATGCCATCAAACCAGTCCTCGGGCCAGATCCAATCCCACACGATGAGCGAGGCGTCGCTGTTGGCGCGGTCGATGCCCTCCTGAATGATGGTGCATTCCTCCGCGATGACCTCGGCAGGCTCGCGCTTGGAACAGCGCGGACAACCTGAGGCGTCCATGTGGGACCAGCACAGGGTTCGGTTTTCACCCACCGTGATGGAGAAGAAGCCCGCAAGCCCGGGGGCCGCCGTGCAGATCGTGGCAATGGAGTCGCGGAGGTAGTCCTGTACTTCCGGCACACTCGTGCACAGGCGGCCATAGCCCGCTTCCTCCACGCCCTTGAGGTGTTCCCGGCCTTCAAAAAAGTCCAGCGTCATGCTGCGGGGCTCGTTAAGATATAGGTAGACGCCAATACCGTATTCTTTCGCGCGCTCGGTCAATTTCTGAAGGTTGGCCAGACGCTGCTCATAGTGCTCGCTCCGCGCCGGGTCCCAGGGGAAAGGCGCGAGCTTATAGAGCACCGTCTGAAGCCACACGCCATCCACGCCCGACTCCGCCAGGCGCGCCAGCATGCCATCCGGGAAGGGATCTGACTCCAGCAGGGCATCGCCATACACCGCGAAATAGGAATAGGAAAAGCGCGGCGAAAACAGCGACGGCGCGGCGGGGGCGACATTCTCCAGGGGCGCGGAGAGGCGCTCCACAAAGCCAAAGAGGGGCTCTTCCGGCACGCCCACCCCCTCGGGGAATTGGGTCTTCACCACGGCGGCTAATTCCGCTTCCCGCGCCCGTGTTGCGGCGTCCGACGTTTGGAAAACGAGGGGAGCCACCGTCGGGCGCACGCCCAGCTTGCCATAGAGGAAGTCCTCCTCCCGCATACAGAAGGCGAAGCGCTCCGGGGTCCAATCCAGAAGCTTCAAGAGTTGTTCGTCGGGCAGGAGATGCCAGTTGGCACGGATGACGGAGATGTAGGCGCGCTCGAAGCGGCCCGGCGTGATTTCCGGCGGTCCCGACAGGCCCATGCGGTGCCCCAGCGCCACAAGATCCTCCGGTTTTGCATCGATGGCCTCGGCCAGGCGATCCACCGGCACCAGCATCCAGTTGCGCCACACATACGCATGGAGCGGCGAGGGGAAGTGGGGCATGGCCACGGGTTCGGAACCCGTGCCAACATAGGGCGACATCGTCGCGCCGAGGAGGGTGATCAAAAGGCCAGTCAGCATTGGAGTTTCCTTTTTCGAATTTGCACGTGTATCAGCCGCCAATATAGCACGAGGAAGCAACGGTCGCTTGTACGCTTTCGTTGAGCAGTTGAACAGGAATTGGGAGAAATCCCCACAGGGCTAGTCAAGACAACGCTGGCAATCAATATAACCCGCAAAGCATGGAGCGCCGGCGGCCCGCCGGCAAGGACAACGAAGTTGTCCAAGATTGAGTCGTTGCGTGTCGTGTTGGCGAGGACGGCCAGTATTATTTTATTTCGTCGCGATGCGTAACACGATCACGCGCTACGTATTCGGCCCGAAGGGCCAGCACAGCTTGCGGCCGAGATTCACGTCGCCGACCTACTGCACTGCCCTTTCAGGGCGAAATAAATTGGCGTGCTTTGAACCCTGGGCGTTGCCCAGGGCTGGAAGCTGCACTGGCCCTTCGGGCCGGAATATAGGACGCCCAGTGGATCTTTTACAGATCCTTGGCCAGGAACGTGCTCAATGGGTGATCCACGTGATTCCCGTAGGGGTCGATAGGCATGTAGCCCGTCGCTGAATACAGACCAATCGCCGCAGGCTGCCTCGGCCCGGTTTC
>JBHEKR010000301.1:0-30409 GCA_041859365.1 Candidatus Hydrogenedentales bacterium | reverse complement strand
CTCCCATTGGCTGCAAATGGTATCGCCCGCGCTGAAACAAAAAGAGCGGATTGAAATCGAAAAACTCAACCAGCATAGTTAAATCACTATGTTGCTATGACTTAGGACGATTGATCGCGGTCTCAACCGGACACTAGTGTGTTGAATTATGAATTGAGAATTTTGAATTAAGAATTGGTGAGTAGACTTTGAATCGTTCGCGTCATGATTCCAGCATCCACTGGGACATGCCGCCGCGCTGGCGTGGGCGTTGCCTTGTTGGGTGGCCGTAATGGGGTGACGTTCACTCTTCGTTGTTCGAGGGCCTCTGCGGCGGTACGTCCCCAGGGCTGATCGCCGCCAAAACCGCTGCGCGATCTGCTTCACTCGCCCAGGGATCGAAGGTCGCCGCCGCGTCTGGATCGAGGGCCATCAGGGTTTCCTTCGCCGCGATCCGCTCGCCGAGGTAGGCGCTGGCGAGTCCCTGCCGCATCCAGCCCTTCACCAGCGCGGCGTCGAGTTTCAGCACCGTTTCCCGTGTTGCCTTGCGCACCTCGGGCTCTGGATCCGCCAGCAGCGCCATCACCTCTTCCTGTTTTGTGTCCGCCGTGATGGGCGCCATCTCCGGGGCTTTGCCCTCGGGCACGTTGATCACTGTGCCCTCGATCTTCTTGTGGGTGTTCTCGGCGGTATCCTTCAGGTAGGCGATGA
Source organism: Candidatus Hydrogenedentales bacterium (assembly GCA_041859365.1). GTDB lineage: Bacteria > Hydrogenedentota > Hydrogenedentia > Hydrogenedentales > JAEUWI01 > JAEUWI01. Next base: position 29,719 of record JBHEKR010000301.1, on the reverse strand, counting down.
ATTCCTCGCTCTCCATGAAGCCGAGGCGGTCGCCGATCATTTCGCCGTGCACATTCAACACGACATTGCGCGGGATGCTGTGGACCCCATAGGCCATCGCGGTCTTCTCGTCGGCGTCAATATCTACTTTCACCGTCACGTAGGCACTCGTCGCCGTGATGACTTCCGGGTCCGTGTAGACCTGCTCATCCATCATGCGACAGGGGCCGCACCACGTGGCGAAAAAATCGATGAGCAGGGGCTTGTTCTGCTCCTTCGCGAGCTTGACGGCCTCGTGGTAGTCGGTTTGCCATGCGATCGCGGGCTTTTGGGTCTCCTGGGCGGTGGCGAGAAATGGAAACCATATCGCCGCAAGCAGGACAGCGATTGGAGCATTCCAGAATTTGCGGAACAAAGGATCTCGGACATCCCTGTCCGAGGCACAGGGCGCGTAAGTGTGGAAGCCCGCCCGACCTTTGCAGAGGAGCTTCGCGTACAGAAAGCCCAGAATCCAATTGCCTGGGGTATCGCTACAAGAATCGAGTGCGCTCTCTTGTTGCCGTCCGCTTTGCCTCGGACAGGAATGTCCGAGATCCTGCCTGCGTCTACTACAAAATTCAATCCTTCCCATGTTTGATCTTCTCCCAGTAAGTCTCGTAGTTGAAGGCCGGACTGTTTTCCGGATCGTGGCACGTCACGCAGGCGATGGAGGCCATCTTCGCGGCGCGTTCGGGAATGTCCCCGCCGTTGTAGAATTTCACGTGGTGATCGCCGCGTCCGTGGCAGCTCTCACAGCTCACCGCGCCGAGTGCGGGCGTCAGTCGCTGGTTCACATAGCCGTCCGTCGCGCCATAACCCACCGTGTGGCACTGAAGGCAGCGCGGGTTGCTGTCGTGACCCTTGGCCGCCAGACTCTCCAGCGCGTGGGCGTGTTTGAAACCCTTCCACGCCTCCACGGTCTTCGGGTGACACGCCACACACGCAGCCTCCGAGACGTACTTGTTCGCCGTGTCGCTCCGGGCTGCGGTAATCGTCGTGAGCCCCTCGTCGTCGTCGCGGTGCGGCTGGAAATCCATTTCCGCGAGGCGCACCTTGAACTCATCCACGATGGGCGTAATCTCTGGCGCTTCCACCATCGTATCGGCCAGCATGTGGATGGCGTTGGTGTAGGTCGCCTGGCCCTCCGCACCGAAGGCGATGTCCAGCTTGCCCACGGCCTTGCCCTTGTCGGTGATGTAGACCAGGCGCGACTGATTCACCTCTACGGGCGTGTGAGTGGGCTGGAGCACCCGCCCACCCACGATAACGCCGATCTCAAAATAGTGCTCCGCCAGCCGCTTCATCGCCTCCTCTTCCAGAAAGGCGAGCACCACAATAAAATCGGCCTTGGGCGTGAGCTCGGGCAGATACTTCCCCACGGCATCTGCCGCGGCAGCAATCACAATGCCCTCGCCCTGATCCTCTGGAGCAACATTTTCATCCGTCACCCCGAGAATCCCTATCCGATAGCCACCCTCCACCGTCACCACCTTGTAGGGCGGAAAGAGCAACGCACCCGAGGCGTCCATCACGTTTGCGGAAATAAAGAGGCCCGATTTTCCACCAACCTCCCTGAGCTTCTCCGCGCCAAGGGACACCTCGCGATGGCCCACATTGACCGCGTGGTATCCCATCGCGGCGTATCCCTTGAGGATGTACTCCATCTCGAATACTTCCCAATTGCGCGGACCCGCCGTGATGTCGCCCGCATCAACCAGGAGACGCGGTCCGGGGGGCTGCTCCTTCAGAAAGGTCATGCGCCGCGAGATGCCGCCCGCCTGGCCGGAAGAGCAGCCGCAGGGCTCGATGTGACCGCGCGTGTCGCAGGAATAGACGATGGAGAGGGTAGAGGGTGGCGCGACGGATTCGCGAACGGATTCGCTCCCGCAACCAGGGAATAGAAACGGAATCACCAATGCGAAACATACGCCCAAACGCGACGCCATCCCTGTCTTCCCCGCGAATGCGGGGATCCAGTGACCACGGGTGGAGCACTCCGCACAAGCGCTGGATTCCCGCATGCGCGGGAATGACAACTCCAGCACATCCCCGCCCTGCTGATATTCGCGTTCATTCGCGTTCATTCGCGGTTCCACTCCATCGCCTAATGCGTCAACGAATAGGTCAACACGTTCACATTAATTTCCTGGCTGTTGCGCACTTCGTTTCCGCCGCAACAGCAGCACCCGCCCCCCGCGTTGCCCGTGTCGTTCAGGCCCTCTGGACTGTAGATCAGCACGATGCGCCCGTCGATCTCCAGACCCTCCAGCGAGGCCGTGCCCTGACTCTTTTTAAGGCGCACCGAGGTTACGTCGAAAACCGTCTTGAAGATCTTGTGCTCCATCGGTATTTTTACCAGTTCGAGCTCGGGAAAGACCTTCTTGATTTCACGGCGAAAGGACTGGTCCCACTCTTTCGATGAACATCCCGCCGACGCCAGGAGGAAGCCACCGCGTTCGAGGTAGGCCCGCAGGTTGAGCCGTTCCTCCTCCAGCAGATTGAACACGCCTTCGCCCGTCATCACGGAGAAGGGATACTCGAAGAGCTCATCCTTGCCCAGCTTTACCGGGTCGAAGGCCGCCTGCGTCTCGATGTTCGTCTCAACGCGGGTGGTGGCGAGGAACTTGTCGCTGAAACACGTTGAGCTTTTTGAGCCCGCGTAGATCAGGTTGGCGCAACGCACGACGGCGTCGGCGGTCGTATCGACCGGGGCCCCGCGACGGGGTTTGGGTTTGGTTTCACCGGAGGCGTGGATTGTGGAGGTTATAATGGCTATGCAGAGCGTGCTTATCGCAATAGTCAGCCAACTGATTCGTCTCATGGCTTCGCCTCCTCTTCCGCCAGCTTCTTGAAATACTGGTCGATGTGCCCGCGGTATTCCTCCATCACCCGTTCGCCGCCGCTGGCCTCGAAATCCACGTCGAACTTTTTCGCGGCCGACACTTCGTCCACGTTCTGCGCCGCCTTGCCGGGTTCTTCGGCCTCCGCATCGGACTTCGCCTTGCGGTCGCCGAGCATGCGCGACTTGCTGTTGGACTTCTCGCCGAACTGATCGGGACCAAACATGCCGAAGGGCGCGCCATTGCCGCCTTGCCCCGACTGGCCGTTGCCCGTGAGGCCGCTGGATCCCGGCTTCATGCCAGCGCCCAGTTGTCCCAGGGTGTTGCCGGGGTTCATACCCATCTTAATCTGGAGTTTGAACTTGCAGGCGCTCCCCGCGCCGCCGCTGGCCGACTCGCAGACCTTGATCATTTCCTTCATGTCCGTCGCCGCCTCTTCCGCTTTCACATGGCCGTCGAGCGGCTTCTTTTCAGAAAGCCGCGTGGAGGCCTCGTTCATATCCGTTTCTATTAGACGCTTCTCTATCTCGTCGGCGATCTTCCGCGCATCCGCCGCCACGACGGCGTAGTCCGGCTCAGTGAGTTGTTTCTCTTCCGTCACCGAGGGCAGGCTCTGCGTCACCGGCGCCTCCACATCCACCGCCGCCTCCTGGCTCCACGCGACCGTCGGGGCCAGCATTAACACGGCACACCACACGCTATTCCGCAGCAGGTGTTGTTTCATTGTCCGTTCCTTTTTGTTTCGCCGCGAGGGCGTCCAATTCGTCCGCATGCAGCCGGACTGCCTTCTTCAACTCCGCCAGCGCCGCCTGCACCTCCTGCTGCTGCACCGATAGTTCATCGAGCCGGACCTGATCCTCCGGCGAAAGGGTCGTCAGTTGTTTGTAATAGCTGATGCTGCGTTCCAGGCTCTTCTGCACGCCGTAGAGGTACTTGAACTGCTCCGTGTCACCCATCACATTGGCGACATGCTCCAGGTTCTCGTTGGCCTGCTGGATGCCTTCCTTGAATTGCTGCGCGTTCTCCGCGAGTTGATCCAGCGCTTCCTGTTGGGCCTTAGACGCCGCGTGCATGCGCGATTGGGGCGTGCCGGGCTGGGGCTGGCCGGGTTGCCCCTCCTGCGCTTCGTCGGGCTTCTGTTCTTCGCCCGGTTCGCCTGCCTTGCCCATTTCCTGGCCCGCCTGATTCATCTGCTCGTTTGCCTTCGCCAGACGCTCCGCAAATTCGCGGAGAGATTCTTTGTATTCGTTCTCGATGTCGAAGACCACTGGGCCGTCGGCCATCTCCTCCAGGCGCTTCGCCATTTCCGCCGCCTCTTTCGCGAGTTCCGCCTGTTCGCCCGCCGCCTGAGCCAGTTGCTCCTTTTCCTCTTCGGAGAGGCCATCGGGCTGATTCATCTTTTCCTCCAGGGCATCCGTCTTCTCTTTGAGTACCTGCTGCGCTTCGGCGATGGCCTCCATCTCCTCCAAGATTTCGTCGTACTTCAGACGGAGGTCTTCCGCCGTCATCTGGGACTGGGCGAACTTGCGGTACTCCTCGAAGGAAATGATCTGGAGGCGAAACATCTCCGAGGTCGCCGCCTGGGGCGCGCCCGGCTTACTGTCCGTCGCCGTGGCGTAATACTCGATGCTGTCGCCGGGCTTCACGCCGAGATCCTTCAGATCCAACGTGTCATCCACGGTGACGAAGCTCGTCGCGCCATCGTCTTCGTAAATGGACTTGCGCGCGTCGTCCGACTGGTTGTGACGTCGGAAGAAGGCGACTTTCGTGATGCCGAGATCGTCGCTGGCGTCCACCAGAATCGGTATTTTTGAATCGGGCACCGCGAAGGAATCCATGCCCGGCTGATCGATGACGATCTCGGGCTTGTTATCGGGGATGATCTCGATGGTGCCCCGGGCGCTGTCCTTTGCGGCGTTTCCGTCGATGTCCACGAAGTCGGCGGAAAAGGTCCCCGCCTCGGCCAGCGCGAAGGTCGTCTCGACGATGTTCTCCTCGCCCGCCGGGACGAAGGGATAGACCACGCCGTTCACCTCGACCTGGCCGCCCTGGAGCGGGCGATTGGAACGGACCCGCATCGTGACCTTCGTGTCAACGTAACCCTTGATGGCCTCTTCCGCGAGCACCCGCGTCTCCGGGTCTTTATGGGTATAGGCTGGATACTCGTAGTTGACCACCACATCCTCGATGCGGGGCACGGTGTTGATCGCGATTTCGTGGCGATGGGTTCGCGCGCGACCCGTGCGGGCGAAATAGGTTACCGGCTCGCGCAGGTTCTCCAGCGTCTGGAAGAAATTCCCATCACCCGCGTCGTGCATGTCCACGACGGACATTTCCCTGCCTTCCCGATCCAGCAGCACGAGGGACAAAGTATCAGGGATGCGATTCGACGCGATCACTTCGATCTTGAGGCTGTCGCCAAAGTCCACGTGGGTGTCGCCGGGGTTCACCGCAAAGTGGATGGGGCTGTAGGGCGGGAAATCCGCGAAAGGCAGCAGGTAGCGCGGCACCACCGCGAGGAAGAGCACATGGAACATCGCCGCACTCGCGAGGAAGAGCAGCGCAAGCCCGGCGAGGGTCCAGCGTTCGCGACTCAAGGTCGGCGGCGTAAGCGCATCGTAGTTCACCGGGGTCACGGCTCGCTCGGTCGCATTTTCGATCTCGCGACGCATGAGCGCGGGGGAAAAGTGCACCCCATCTTCGTGATCCAGGCGCTCTTCGAAGTCGATGGCATTGGTGAGCACATTCTGGAGCTCGGGATTGCCCTCTTCCACCATGCGAGCCAGCATGCGACCCCGCTCGCGCGACTGAAAGGCCTGACGCAGGGACCACGCCATGCACCCGAGCAACACGAGGGCCAGAAGGCCATCCAGCGCGATGCGGATGGCGCCGGAGAAGGCGAAGGCGGCGTCAAGGGCGATCAAGGCCAACGTCAGGGCGAGAAAGATCCACGCCAGGCGGATCACCATCAGCACCAGAACCCGGTCCCGGTAGGTCGTCTCAAGTTCCTTGATGAAGGTGCGCACGTTCATATCACAGTAGCCCCGTCCGGCGGCGGATGAACCACTCCAGGCCCAGCACGCACACGAGCAGCACGAAGAAGCGGCCCTGGTCCCACGCGTCCTCCGGTTTGGTCTCTTCTTTTAACGACAGCTCGTGTTGCCTCAATTTCTCCGGCAGGGCCTTCCACTCGTCCATCGCGAGCACTTCGCCGCCGCTGGCCGACGCGATCTGCGCCATGAGCTCCGGATTCGCCCCCACGAAGCGGGCCTCCTGATCATTGGCATAGACGGAAAACTCGATCTTCTGTTCGCCCTGTCCGTGGCCATTGTCGAGGAGCACTGCCTCGAAGGCGCCCTCCTCTTCCGGCGTGTACAGCGTGCTGAAGAAACCGTCGCCCGTGCCGGTGCCCGCGGGCTCCAGGGTTGCCGTCGTGCCGCTGGGGGCCGTCACGAGGATCCGGGGCGTGAAGCCCTCTTTCAGATCTTTTGTCTGCACGATGAGCGACGCCGAGTCGCCCGCGTTGTAGGAAAACTGGTCCGTCTTGAAGGCGATGTTCTGTCCCGGCAAAAACTCGGAGTCGTAGACCAGCCAGCGGATCATCTGACCCCAGAAGCGGGCGTAGACCTCGTCGTACTTGGAGAGTTCGTCCTTCATGAAAGCCCACTGCCAGAGGCCGGAAGCGCCCACGGTCATGACCTTGCCCTTGCCGTAGCGCTGGTAGGAAATGGCGGCGATCTCCTCGTTGGCCGCCGCGCCTACGCCCTTGGCCAGAATCACGGCGAGCGACTTTTCCTCTTTCACCCGCGTCACGCTGATCATCTCCGGAAGCTCGCGGATGATCACGTCGGCGGATTGTCCCACGCCAAAGTTGAACATGGGATTCTTGGTGCCCGCGCTGGTCAACGCGAAGCGGGCCTTTGCGAGGGCGCCGTCGTCCCAGATCACCGGCTCGATCTCCGCCAGCGCACTTCCCGCCGCCTCATAGGGCTTGCCCCGGGCGAAGATGATGTTGCCGCCCCGCACCTCGACGTATTCCTTCAACAAAGCGATCTGCACGGGATCGAAGATCTCCTCCACGCCCTTGCCCAGGATCACGCAGTCGTACTGGAAGAGTTCCTCGCGACTCTGGGGCACCCGGAGCGCGCTCGTGCCTTCGGCGGTGCCCTCCATGCCCTCGGGCGCGGCCTGGGTCACGTAGATCATTTTGTCGCGGCGCTCGCTCATGTCGAAGATCGCGGCGACCTCCAGGTTTGGATCGGCCTGCAGCGTGCGCAGCAGAAATTTGCTGTCCCAATAGGGCGAGGCCTCGGCCAGCAGCACCTTCGCGCGGTCGTCCGCCACCTGCACAAAGACGGTGCGTTCGTTGTTCTTCAGGTCCGACTCGCCCGCCAGCGCTTCCACGCGTACCGTGTAGCGATAGGTGCCCTTGAGCGCTTCCTTGATCGGGAAGGCGAGGGGCTGCATGCCCTTCTCCAGCATGCACTGCTGCACGCCCATGGACACGCCGTCGCGAAACAGCTCCACCTTCCCATACCAGCCGTCGAAGCCGCGCTGATGGAGGTCCACCTTCAGGCTGGAGGCCTGGTTGCGGAAGAGGAAGCTCTGATCGAAGCGCGCCGCCACGGCGAGGTCCTTCGTTTCGTCGGTGGTGCCCACGGTGGTGGTCCACACAGGAATGCCCGCAGCGCGCAGCGACACCGCAGCAGTGGCGGGATCGTTGCCGTTGTTATCACGACCGTCCGATATCAGCAGGATACCGGCATTATGCTGGCCCTGGCTTGTGACGCCCGCGTTGTTCAGGGTCGTGGCGATATCCGTCGCGACGCTTTCCCGGGGCTGGCTCGCGAGTACCTGATCGAAGGGCATGCGGCCCGCCCGATCGTCGAAGAGGGTGAAGCGCACATCGTAGTTGCGCCGGAGCTCGGTCATGAAGAGATCTTCCGAAGCGATGAGGGCCTTGCGCACGGCCTCGAAGCGGGTGCCGCCGTTCACGTCCGCCGTGCCCATGCTACGCGAGCCATCCACGAGCACGGCGAACACGTTCTTGCCCGACGCGCTGTCTTCGGTGGCGAGTTTCATGGGGCGCAGCAGTAGCACGGTCATGCCCGCCACGACCGAGAGGCGCATCATGGTGAGGAGCGTGCGCTTGAAGGTCCCGGCCTCGCTACGCGCGCGGAAATAGTTTGCGATGGTGAGCAAGCCCACGACGCAACCCAGCAGCACGATGTATTCGGCGGGAAAGGGCGGGTCGAAGGCGATGTTCTTAAACACGGCTCAGCGCCTCCACATCAGGGCGCAGCCCTGCTCGATCGCGAGGAAGGCCAGGGCCGCCGCGAGGAAGAAATGCCACAGGGGCGCGCCTTCGCGCATGGCCCGCAGCGTGCCCGCGTCGGAGCCCGTGGCCGCGAGGAAGGTATCCTGCGAGCGCTTCGCCATTTCCCGGAGTTGGGCCGCCGTGAGCGTCTCCAGGTTGCTCTCGCGCGGGTCGGTATTCACCGCGATGGACGCTAGCTTCGCGTCGCCGCTGAACACGCGGTAGAAGCCGGTCTGGCCCGTTTCTCCGAAGATGACCGAGCCTGTCGTGCCGTTCAAGTCGAGCACCGCGCTCACCGATTCCCCGGCGGGATTGGCAAAGCGCACGGGCGCCTCGGGCGTGGTCAGCGTGATCGACGTAGAGCACGGCAGGCCCGCCTCAAAGCTCCGGGCGCCGCCGCCTTCGAGTCCGAGGGCCTTCACCATCTCGTGGACCAAGGGCACGAAGATGGTGCTCTTTTGTACATCGCTGCCCTCAAGGCCCGGCGAGAAATTCGCCAGCAGCAGCGAGCCGCGACCGAAGTTGGTCCGCGCCAGAGCGATGTTGCCGTTGTCGTATTTCATGAGCACCTGCCCCTGGGTCTCTTCCCGCTTCGTGGTGAAATAGCTGAAGAAATGGAGGTCCGCCAGCGCGCCCGATTCGCGAAATTTCTTCAGCATGGGCTCGTCGTAGTTCGCCGAGGCCAGGGTCGAGAAACCGGCTTCATTCGCGTCGGGCGCGACGTAACCCGCAAGCGTGAAGGGCAGCTTCAGCGCGCCGTCGGACTTGGCCAGCAGGAGCGCCAGGTTTCCGGGATCCGCGGGCCCTTCGGCAAACCAGGCCACCCGTCCGCCGTCCTTCAAATAGTCCGCCAGGGCCACGGCGGTTGCTTCACTCATGGCCCCCGCCTGCGACACCATCACCGCATGGGCGCGGGCCGCCGCGAAGCGATCAAAGGCGTCCAGCGCCATCACCTCGGGCACGAACACGGACGAACCGCCGCCGAAGGGATCGAGGGCCGCCGCCAGAAACCGATGGGATGCGTCTCGCGCGGCGACCGGCGCGTCGGAGAGGATTACCACCGGAAAGCGCTCGGAAACTGTCACCGCTGCGTGGTGTGTGTCGTCCTCCCGCAGGCCGTCCGGCGGGATGGACGCCACGGCCTCGAAAACGCCGCTGCCGTTGAAGCGCACGCGAAAACTCGCCGTGGCGCTCATGCCCGCATCGACACTTAGCGTTGATTCCAGAGGCGCTTCGCCCTCCAGCGTGAGGGACACCGGCAGGGACTGCGGCTCGGGGCCGTAGTTCGCCACGGTGCAGATGATTTCCGCAGACTCGCCGATGGCGGGGCTCGCGGGCCGGATTTTCATCTCGGTGACTGCCGCATTCCGAATCGCGCCCTCCGTGACGGGGATAAAGACAGTCTTGACGTGCTCCGGAATCGTGGAGAAGTTGACCGAGGCCCAATTGGTGCGCTGAAAATCGGAGATGAAGTGGATCTCTCTGTTTCGCGTCGTCTGATCATCCAATTGCTCCAGCGCCAATGCAATCGCACTGTCGATGTCGCTCCGGGCGGCCTGGTAATGCCGGTTGCCGAGTTCCGCGCGCAACTGTGCCCGGGTTTCCCGTGGCGCGTCATAGATTCCTTCGGGCACGTTGCCCGCAAAAATCACGTTGGCGATGTCGGTGGTGCCCAGCGCATTCAGTACCGACTCCGTTGCGCTAAGCGCCCGACCAAAATGGGAGACGCCCGCGCCGGAATAACCCATGCTGAGGGATGCGTCGACGATGATAATGGCCGCCGCGCCGCCCTCGGGCGCTTTGGTCGCCGCGAGGGTGCCCTTGGAGAGCACGGGACGCAGGAAGGCAAAGAGCACAAGCAGGATGATGAGCGTGCGGATACAGAGGAGCAAATAGTGGCGGATGCGGAAAAGGCGCGACTGGTTGGCCTGGGCCTTGTAGAGGAAGCGCAGGGTGGGGAAGACAATCAACACGGGCGTCCTGCGCGTGAGCAGGTGAATGGCCAGGGGTATGGCTATCGCCAGGGCCCCGATGGCCATCGCCGGATTGATGAATGTCAGACCGCCCATGATTGCTCGATTCGTAGCATATTTACTGGCTGAAGCTGGGAAAAAACTGAACCACGAATGGACACGAATCCACACGAATAAGAAGCCGAAATTTTCGCGGAAGAAGCGACTCCTTCGTACGCCAACGACCAAATTCACAAAATAACGACAAAACTATTAACCACAAAGATCTCAGAGAAGAGAGCCTATAGCGGTTCCATTGCGTTCCAACTCACTGAACGAACGAATTGTTGACCACGTAGTGCACGAAGGCACGGAGAAAACCAATGAGAGGGAGAAACTGGATATTCCTTTTCGAACGCAAGCGCACCGTGACTCCGCATCGGTGTCTCCGTACTCCTCTTCTTCTCCGCGCCTCCGTGTCTCCGTGGTCAAACTATTCTGGTCGTAGTCAATGGCTGCTCTATTTGCAATCGTGGTTAACCTCTTCATCCTCATCCCCTCCCCCGGTGCGCGAGAAATCGCCCCAGCACCTCGGGGTAGGGCGTCTCCGTCGTCATGAAGGTATAGGTAATGTTGCGCGCGCGGCAGCGGGCCTCGATGTCGCTGCGGAAGGCTTCCAGCAGCGTGCCATAAGATTCCGCAACGTCTTTGGGCTGGATCGTGATGGAGCCGCCCGTCTCCGCGTCCACGAAGTTCGCATTGGCCACATCGGGCAGTTGCACTTCATTCTCGTGGAGCAGGTGAAAGATGACGATCTCGAAGCCCCGGTGGGTGTACATCGACAACGCGCTGAACAGTTCGTCGGGCTCGTCCAGCAAATCGGAGATGATGATGAGGACGCCCCGCTGCTTGAAGAGGGTGAAGGCCTTGCGCAATGCCGCCGCCGCCGAGGTGTGTCCGCCGGGCTTCGTCGTCTCCAGCGCGCTCAACATGGTGTAGAGATGGCGCACCGTGCCGCCCGTGGGAATGTGGCTCCGTATCCGCTTGTCGAAGAGCACCAGCCCGGCCTTGTCGCCCTGCTTGATAAGCACGTAGGACAAAGCCGCCGCGAGGTAGCTTCCATACTCCAGTTTGGTCAGACCGCAGAATGGCAGCGCGGGCCGGTTCACCGTACCACCGAAGGCCATGGACGCGCTCACGTCGAGGAGGATGGTGGCCGAAAGATCCGTCTCCTTCTCGAAGAGCTTGATGTAGTGCCGGTCCGTGCGGGCGTAGGCCTTCCAGTCGATGCTCCGCAGCTCGTCGCCGGGATTGTACTGGCGGTAGTCCACAAACTCGGGCGCATTGCCCTTGAAGCGCGAACGGTGCCGACCGCTGTAGTAGCCCTCCACGATGGCCCGCGCCGCGAAGAGCATGTTCTTCATGCTCCGCAGGTCGCGGGGCTTGAGGTATTTGAACTCTTTCGGCTTGTGCCTGGGTACGGGCGGGGGCTCCGCCTGACGCCAGCGGCGCAGGTTCTCGCGGCCCGCTTCGATGCGCTGCCTAATGCTTGTAAGACGGCTGTTCGACATGTTCGAGAATCCACTTCACGATGTGTCGCGAGGAGATGTCCTCGCCCGCCGCGTTGTAGTTGGGGATGATGCGATGCTGAAGCACGGGCATGGCCACTTCCTGCACCTCAAGTGCCGAGGGGGCCGGTTTGCCCTTGAGCAGGGCCAGGCACTTCGCCGCGAGGATGAGGTATTGCGATGCCCGTGGCCCCGCGCCCCATTCCACGTAGTTCTTGATATAGTCGGGGGTCTCTTCGGTCTTCGGGCGCGAAGCCCGCGCGAGGCGCACGGCGTACTCCGTCACATGGCGTGAAACCGGCACGCTGCGTACGAGCGCTTGGTAGCGAAGAATATCCTCCGGGCCGAAAACCGGCAGTACTTCCTGCACCACGCCGGTGGTCGTGCCCTCCACGATGTTGCACTCTTCCTCCGCCGAGGGATAGCCGATGTTGATGCTGAACATGAAGCGGTCCAACTGGGCCTCGGGCAGGGGATAGGTGCCCTCGTGCTCGATGGGGTTTTGCGTGGCCACGACAAAGAAGGGCTTCTGCAACGCGTAGGTCGTGCCCGCTGCGGTCACGGTGTATTCCTGCATAGCCTCCAGCAGGGCCGCCTGGGTCTTGGGCGAGGTGCGGTTGATCTCGTCCGCCAGGATGAGATTCGCGAAGATGGGCCCCTTCACAAAGTGCATCACCCGACCGCCCGACTGGGGATCGACCTGGAGAATTTCCGTGCCCGTGATGTCCGAGGGCATCAGGTCCGGCGTGAACTGGATTCGCTTGAATTCCCAACCCAGTGACTGCGCCAGGGTCTTCACCAAAAGCGTCTTGGCCAAGCCTGGCACGCCGATGACCAGCACGTGGCCCTGGGCGAACAAGGCCGTAAGCAATTGCAGGATAATGTGTTCCTGCCCGATGACCACCTTGTGGATCTCGGCGCGGAGCGTGTTGAAGCGCTCCAGAAACTCCCCGGCGGCCTCTAAATCGGCCCCGGCTTCCGCAGTTTTCAACGACGGCGCTGCCATGCGATACCCTCCATGTGGGACGAATGCCTGCAAGCCATGCCTGGACCCCGCCCCCGGAGCGCCCCAGTATGTGATGACATTACGCCAACCCTGCCAGTTTTATTCATGTCGTAGTAACGATACGTACTAGCATATACGTTAACGCCGCCCTTGGCAATAGGGTGATTTTTTCCGTCGTACTGACTCGGCAGGACCGCCCGCGGGGCTGTCGCAGTATTCATAGTTCAAAGGCGAACCATCAATGTGATTGCCGACCTGAAAGTTCCACTGCTAGAATGCGGCGCCGCCGAGTGCGGCATCGTGCAGCAACGCAGGGCAGCGTGTTTCTGGGGCGGCGGCAACATTCCGATACCCGGCACGCGCAACAGCAACAAGGGAGTCGATTCATGGCAAAGACAGATATTCAATCGGACCTCGATAAGGTTAGTTCCACGCTTGACATCACCAAAGACGCGAACGACAGTTTCGAAAAAGACTTCAACAAGCATCGAGTCGAATACGGCAAAGCCCATGAGCAATTGTGGGAATGTAAAGAGACGATTGAAAAGTGTCAGAAAGACCTGAAAAAGGCTTCGGATGCGAGAAAGATCCAGGAGCTGGCCAGCGAGATCCAGGAGAACGAGAAAAAGTTCAAGAAAGCCACCGACACCTTGAATGACGCCGTCAACAAGCTCAACCTTATTGGTAGCGGGGCCAACGGGACGGAGCGGGTTATCAAGGAGCAGGAGAAAGCCCTCGACAAGATCGAAAAGGACATGACGCGCGCGGGCGGCAGCGATAAACAGGTCAAGGAGTGGGACAAGACCATAAAGGGCCTCCGCAAGTTAGTCAACGCCGAAGCCACCCGGGCATTCACCGTCGCGGATGAGGTGAAACACCTGCCGAAGCCTCCAAAGTTGTAGTTTACAGAGATTTCCGAGGGGCGGTTCGGAGTTTGGCCTTGGAATCCATGCAAGTCCGGAGCGGAAGTGGTTTCAATTCTGTCCAGGTCAAGCCGTGACTGGACACCATTGTGGCCCATTTGGCCCTGTGATCGATGCGCTACAGACTACGTTGCCGGAATCGTCAGAAAATCCATCCGGAATGTGAGATCGAGATCGCAAGGTCATCCAGAAGTGCAAACCCATCGCCAGCGCGTGCTCGCGGCACTCACTGTGGCCACGAACAAGATGCGATGCGGCATCGTCGGTTGGGCAGCTTCCTTTGGCATTCTTTCTGATTTGCCGCACGCGAAGGCCCAAATAACAACGGGAAGCGGATTAAGCATAGTCTCGCCTGGATTGCAGGGGAGTGTCTGGCGCGTGATATTCCCATCCCTGGTTCTTGTTCGTGCTTTTCGTGGTGAAGCATTTGATCGCGGCCGAAGGCTGCTCCAGGCGCCCCGTGGTTTAGTATTCCAACTTGTTGTAACCGGCATTTGCGACTGGGGCCTTGCAATAGCGTCGTGTGTCTGATTAAATGCCCTCTACTGTGCGCATACCAATCTTGAAGGAAGTACGCCATGAAACACGCCGCGACCCTCTCCCTCTTTGTCCTCTCCGCCCTGCTGTTCTGCGTCCTTCCCGCCCGCGCCCAGGAACGCTTCAAGCAGGATCGCTTCGCCATCGGCCTTTGGGTCAACCCGCCCGTCGACAATCAGGCCGAGGCGCGTTACCAGGACGTGGCCGACGCGAATTTCAATATGGTCATCGGCGGCTTCGGCGGTGGCGAGCATGACACGCTCGTGGAACTCTGCGAGAAGCTGGACCTCAGGCTGATCGGCTATGCCGGCACGGCTGACCCCGCGACCCTGCCCGACAGCCCCGCCATCTGGGGCTATGCCCTGCGGGATGAGCCCGGCGCCGACGACTTTCCCCAGCTCCGCGAGTTGGCCGACGGTGTGCGCAAAGCGCGACCGGGCAAGCTGCCTTACATCAACCTCTTCCCAAACTACGCCGTTCCTGGTCAGCTCGACGCACCGACCTACGACGAGCACGTGCGGAAGTTCATGGAAATCGTACAGCCCGAAGTGCTCAGCATGGACCATTATCCCCAGTTTCACCCCGGCAACCCGGGCCGCGATGGCCGCGCGGGCTACTGCGAGAATCTCGACACCCTCCGCACGCACTCCATGAAGGCGGGCGTGCCCTTCTGGAATTTTTTCAACATCATGCCCTACGGCCCCCAGACCGATCCCACGGAAGCCCAGGTCCGCTGGCAGATCTACACCTCCCTCGCCTATGGCGCGAAGGGGGTCATGTACTTCTGCTATTACACGCCCCAAGGCGCGGAGTTCCCCAAGGGCGGCGCCATCATCCATGTCGACGGTCGGAAGTCCCGCCACTACGGCGAGGCACAGCGTATCAATGCGGAATTGAAGCACCTCGGCCCCGTCCTCATGCAGCTTACCAGCGAGAAAATCGTGCATGTCGATGAAGAGGCCGGCGACGTACCCGCCGACAGGCTCGTTGGCCTGCCCATCACCAACCTGACCCGCGCACCCGAAGATCCAAAAGGTGACTACCTCGTGGGCGCCTTCAAACACGCCGATGGCCGCCGCGCCGTGCTCCTGAACAACTACCACTTCGCCTACACCGCCTGGCCCACCGTCACCTTCGACGCCCCGCTGGAATCCGTCATCGAAGTCGACAAAGAAACCGGCGAGCAGCACCCCGTGATCGACGACAGCCCCCTGATGGAGGGTATCCAGATCTCCCTCGGCGCGGGCGACGGGCGGCTGTTTCTATTGCCCTGAGCCACGGGAACCCGATTGACGGTTAGCGAGTCGTCTGCTACACTCCTGATGTTCGGGCAAGCGCTCCCCAATGGCGCTATTGGCTGTCTGGATGTGTCTATTAAGGTAGTGATGGACGCTTTCGTTTGGCCCAGGTCGGCAGTCGCGTCGTGCCGCGATGACTTTTTCTCCGGGCAGACAACGCGAGCGAGGTGCCGTGTTTGGCCGTGGACAAGGGAATATCCATGCGATTCAATGCTTTCCTCAAATTCCTCCTCTTCTTCTTTCCCACAGTTGCAGTGCTGACGGGCTGTCCGCCGCGTACGGTGGAAGTACCGGACGTTCGCGGTCTCACTCAGGCTGCCGCCGAGGCAACCCTCGAGGACGTGGGCCTGAACCTGGGCACGGTCTCCGAGGCGCGCAGCGACACCGTTGCGGTGGGACTGGTCATCTCCCAGAATCCGAGTGCGGGCGCGAATGCGTCGCCCGGAGCCTCGGTCAGAATTACGATTTCTCTCGGCCCCGATTCGGGAGGTGAAGGCGAGGGAGAGGGAGAGGGAGAGGGAGAGGGAGAGGGAGAGGGAGAGGGAGAGGGAGAGGGAGAGGTGGAAGGCGGTCCCGTAGCGGCCTTTCTCGCTCTCGGCGTGGAAGGTCAGGCCCCGCTGTTGGCGCGCTTCTTTGACACTTCCACCCCAGGCGACGAGCCAATCACGGCATGGTCCTGGGATTTCGGTGATGGGAGCACCAGCAGCGAGCCGAATCCGACTCACACCTACACAGAACCCGGTGCCTACGACGTGCGTCTGACGGTGACCACGGCCATCGCGGAGAATACAACCACCAAAGTCGATCTGGTTCGGGTAGCCGACCTCAGCGATGCGAAATTTCTCGATTCCGCGCCCTTCGATGGCGAGGGTGACATCTCGGTCACCCGCGAGACTATTCTTAATTTCAGCGCGCCTCTCAATCCCGATTCCCTCACGGAATCTTCCGTCGTGGCGAAGCGTGGCAGCCAGGTCCAGGGGGTGCGCCGCCACCTTTCGCCAGATGGCCGTCAAGTAACCCTCTTCTACACCGCACCCCTGCCGGGAAGCACCACCATTGACGTGACCATCGACGGTGACCTGCTCACCACCATCGATGGCCGACCCATCGACGCGGACGACGACGGCGAGCCCGGCGGTCGCCGGACCATCTCCTTTACCACCCTCGGACTCACTTCCGTGCCCGGTACGGCGGTTTATGGCCGAATTTTCGCATCCGAGCTGGCACTTGGCGCGAAGGGCGCGGAGGTCAATATGCCGCTGGAGGGTGTCGAGATTATGGTGGACGGACGCTTTGACATGGCCACGACGACCGATGCGGATGGCAATTTCCGCCTCGACCCGGCGCCATCGGGCCGCTTCTTCGTTCACATTCGGGGGCTGGAAGTGGCCACGGCCTATGTGGACGGCGAGCCCGTCGCGACGAGTTTTCCCGACGGCCCCTACTACCCCACGGTGGGCAAGGCCTGGGAGGCGAATCCCGGCGTGGAGACCAACGTGGGGGACGTGTATCTACCGCTCATCCAGCCCGGGGCCCTGCGGGAAGTAAGCGAGACGGAGCCTACGGAGATCGGCTTTGTCGATGAAATCATCGCGGCGAACCCCGATTTTGCCGGTGTGCGCATCATCGTGCCGCCCGACAGTCTCTACAACGACTTTGGTGATCGCGGCGGTCGGGTGGGCATCGCGCCCGTGGCGGCGAACCGCCTGCCCAGTCCCCTGCCCGAGGGCCTGGATCTGCCCGTGGTCATTACCGTGCAGACCGACGGCCCGAACAACTTCGATACTCCCGTGCCCGCTTGCTTCCCGAACCTGCCCGATCCCGACACCGGCGAGACGCTCCCGCCCGGCGCCCGGAGCGCGCTGTGGAGTTTCAACCACGATTCCGGCGAGTGGGAGATTGTTGGCCCCATGACCGTCAGCGAAGACGGGGCCACCGTCTGCACCGATCCGGGCGTGGGCATCGTGCAGCCGGGCTGGCATGGCGAGTCGCCCGGCACGGAGGGCGAAGGCCCCCAAACCCCCGAGCGCCCCAACAGGGAAGACCCCGAGCAACAGCCGCGTCCCCGCCCCCGCCCCGGTGATCCGCCCCAGGATCCGCCCACGGACTGTGAGGAAGAGGAGTGGTCCCTGCCCGACGCCTTCGATGTGCAGTCTCTCGCCAGCTGCGCCGCCCAACTGGCCGACGCCCAGGCGTCGCTCTCCACCTTCATGGAAACAGTGACGCTGGTGCAGGGCATAAAGGCCCAGACGGCCCAGGTCATCAGCGAGGTGGCCAGCGGCGCGCGGAACGACGCCAACACGCTGCTCTTGCTGGAATCGATCCTGGCGGGCAAAGAGCCCGTCATCGCCGAGATCAATGCCCTGCTGGCCGCCGTCCAGGGAGAGAATTCACCTCTCGCCCAGGCATCCAGCGCGGTGACGTGTGCTCAGTCGGCCCTGGAGCTTATCCAGCCCTATTGTGATTCGCTCCTCGAAAGCGAGTGCGCCCCGGCGGATGCGCGGGCGGTCTGCCTCCAGATCGCCGTCATCGCCGAGACCATGGCGAACACATCGGCCATCCTGGCCCAGGCCCAGGCGGCCCTGACCGATTTCTCCCTGGACGATCTGTGCCTCGAAGTGGATATTGCCATCAATGTTCTTTCCGCCGCGAAGGCCGATCTGACGGACCAGGAGTTGACCGAACTCCTGGAGGCAATCCTGGCGCACACCGCGCCCTTCGACGGGATAACGCAGGACGGGGTGAGCGCGCTGGACGGTGCGCTGCCCTCTCTTTCGTCGGCCCTCGGCGGCTATGGCCGAGCTTATCTGGCCGCGCAGGGCTGGACGCCCAACGCCTTCGTGCGCCTCAATGTGAACGGGAACACCTTCCGCACGCGCGCCTCCCAGCAGGGTGTGTATGATTTCATTCTCCCGCCCCAGGCGGCCTTTGTCCTGTCCGTCTTCGATCCCCTCACCATGACCTGCGGCGACTATGTCGCCGTCTCGGCCCGGTCCGGTGAAGAAACCGCACTTCAGGCCCCCGTGCTCGCACCCTGCGGACCGGAAGACGCCGACAGCGACGGCCTGCCCGATGCGGCGGAGGCCATCGTGGGCACGGACAGCGCCGATCCCGACACTGACGGTGACGGCACGCTGGACGGCGCCGAGATCCAGCAGGGCTCCAATCCGCTGGACGGGTTCATTGTGGAAAATGGCATCATCGCATCCACCGACACCCCGGGCAACGCGGTCGACGTGGACGCGGCAGACAACCTCATCGCCGTCGCCGATGAAGACGGTGGTGTGGCGCTCTTCAACATCTACAACGGCATGAATCCCGCCATCGTCGCCCAAGTGGACACGGTCGGAAGGCCGGTGGCCGTGGCCGTCGGCGCGAACTACATCGCCGCGGCCTGCGGCACCGACGGCCTGTCCATCATCGATGCGACCAACCCCATCACGGCCAGCGAAGTCCGCGTGGTGTCGGCCGATTCCTTCGGCAGCAGCGTCGGCGCCGTCACTATTGCGGGCGGTTATGCCTTTGTCGCTGGCCAGAGTGGCGAGGGCAACGTGATATCCGATCAGAAGGAGAGCGCGGGTGGAAACGCGATCGGCATGGTGGAGCTTGCAACGGGTCAGGTGGTGGGCCAATACAGCCTCGTTAACGAACAAGCCGTAGACGTGACCGTCTACAACGATGTGCTCTATGCCACCATAGATTCCGGTCAGGGCTCGATTCCCGGAAAGGGTAATTCGTATCAAAGTTTTCGTCTGAAGGCCTTCCGGATCGATCAGAATTATCTCACTCTGGCAGGCTCCATCGACCTGCCCGAATCCTTCGGTGGTGAGGAGCTCAGTCGCAAGGTGTCCGCCGGTGGCGGACTGGCCTTCGCCACCCATCGCACCGGCTACAGCGTGGTGGATATTCAAAACCCCGCCGCCATGACTACGGTGGCCACCGCCTACACCAGCCTTTTCGGCTGGAAACAGTTGCTGCATGACGGCCAGGGCCTGGGCATCGCCGCGGTGAGCCCGAATAGCACCTTGGACGGCCCACATCATGTCTCGCTCTATGACTTGAGCGATCCCGCCCTCACCGACCAGTTTATTACCGAATTTCCCACGCCAGGTATCGCCCGGGCCGTCGCCCTCTATAATGGCCTCGCCTACGTGGCCGATTCCGAAGCGGGACTTCAGGTTCTCAGCTATACCCGCTTCGACGCGGGCGAAACGCCGCCCATTGTGGCCTTCACCGTCGGTGACGGTTCGGGCAACGTGGAAATCGGGCAGACCGCACTGGTTGCGGTAAACGCCGCCGACGATGTCCAGGTGCGCCATGTTGAGTTGCTGGTGAATGGCGATGTGGTCGAGCGCGATGGCAACTTCCCCTTCGAGTTCTATTTCATGCCCGCGCAGACCATCGGTGCGACAGCGAGCTTGTCGGTAGTCGCGGTGGACACCACGGGCAACAGCGCGGCAGCGCCGTCCCAGACCCTTACCACCACGGCGGACACCACCCCGCCGCGCATCTCGGGTTCGTCGCCGCGGGACGGGGGAGAAGGGGAGGATCTCACCAATGTGACGCTCTTCACCAATGAGGCGATCGACCCAGAATCGCTCTCACCGGGGGACTTCACCCTGACGTCCTACGGCGAAGACCCCGTGCTGCCGAAGAGTGATCCGGTTAATGTGCCCATCGGCACTGTGGCGCTGGTGGATGGCCGAACTATCATCGTTTCACCCGAGGGGCCCGTACCCTATGGCCGGAACGTCCTTTCCGTGGCCGCGGGGTCCGTTCGCGATATCGCGGGCAATGTCATGGACACGCCCTATGCCTTGACCTTTCACAACGTGGCGCCCAAAGTGCCGCTGGAGTGGATAGGAGCCGATGGGGCCGACTGGAATAATCCTGCGAACTGGAGCGAGGGCCGTGTGCCGACCGACGAAGACTCCGTGTACGTCAACCCGCCGGGAGACCCTGTCGTCATCCGAAACGGCGATTTCACGGTGGCGAACGGTGCAAACGTGGACCTGATCAACGTGCGGCGCTTGGAAAACATGCGCTTCCGTTTCTATGGCAACAACCGATTCAACGCTCCGCAGCTCACCGAATGGGTGGCCGACGAAGGCGGCGGCGAACTGACCGTTTTCAATGGCCCGTTCGACTTCAACGCGCCGCTCAACTACATTGAGAACATCCATCTGTACGCGTGGGATGGGGCCGTCATCTCCCTTCCTGAATTGGAAACTTACGCCGCCACCGCGTGCTTCAGCAGTACCCTCATCACCGCCTTCGAATCCAACAGCCTCGTGTCCCTGCCCGCCCTGACCACGGTGCTCTTCGACCGAAATCTCGACTACCCCTGCAACTACGGCATAAGCGCCATTGAAGGCGGACGGGTGGAGATGCCCGTGCTCACGGCCTTCACGCTGGGCGAGTTTGACTTTGCTGAGGTCAACGCCAGCGGAAACGCCAGTCGAATCGACCTCCCTTCCTTGACGAGCGTGCAGGAACGTGTCCATGTCTACGTTGGCAATGGAGAGGTGCGGCTCGACGCCATTACCGCGATTCACGGCTCTATGCGGGTTGTTGGCGACTCGCCGCCGGATCTCTCTCTGGTCACGGAACTCACCGGACGTCTGGACGTCTCGAATGCCACGCTCGATTTGCCGAACCTGGCGACCATTGAAGCGCTGGAACTCTATGTAAACGAGGGGGCAACCGTCACCCTGGGTGGCGCGGAGGCGGTGCTCGGCGGCAAATTTATGGACATTGTCTCCGGCGGAACGTTGAATCTGCCCGCAGTCACCGAATTGAGCGACGTCTCGATCGCTATCAGCGCCGGGGGCACGCTGAACGCCCCCCTGCTGAACACCATGCGGGCCGAGAATCTGCGGACCCGCGTGGAAATTGGAAGTGAGGGTAACCTGTCGCTCCCCGTGGAAACCATTGTCAATGTGGAGTTGTGGACCAGCAACGGCGGACTGCTCGAGCTGCCCCTGTTGAGGCAAATTGAGTGGCGCGACCACTGCCTCGGCGTGCCCGCTATGGACGCCCGTTTCGGCGGGGCCACGATCAGCCTGCCCGCCCTGCAAACCATCATCGTCGATAGCGGCGGTCGCTGCGCACCCTTTTACGACCCCCTCGGAATCCAAGCCGTTGACGGCGGCAGTGTCAGCCTGCCCGAGTTGGTCACCATCGAGCTCGGTGCCGGAGGGGAGGGGGAGACGGTCTACGCCGACCGCTGCTCCATCAACGCGGCCGGAGAAGCGGCTCAGATCGATGTGTCGAAGCTCACCACCTTTCCCGTGGACCGGGTAATCTTCACCAACGACGCCGACGGCGTTATCCTCCGCCCGTAGAGACGAATTCCGCAGCGGGCGGTCTCGGACAATGCCGGACCGCCCGCCCCTCGGTGGCGTTCCCGTCTTCCGCTATGCCACACTGCACGCCATTTCCAGCGCGACAATTGGAGGAAGGATTGCGGTCATGAGCAACGCGAACGAGAAGAAAAACTACCTCATCGATATGGACGGCGTCCTCGTGCGCGGCCAGCAACCTATCCCCGGCGCGGCGGAGTTTATCGCGCGCCTCCGCGAGGCGGACTGCAAGTTCATGGTCCTCACGAACAACCCCCTCTATACCACCCGGGACCTCGCCTATCGTCTCCGCGCCACGGGGCTCGATATCGAGCCGGAGCGCATCTACACCTCGGCCATGGCCACCGCCCAGTTCCTTCACCTCCAAAAACCCGAAGGCACCGCCTATGTCGTGGGTGAGAGTGGTCTGACCCACGCCATTCACGATGTGGGCTATGTCATTACGGATCGCAACCCCGACTACGTGGTCCTCGGCGAGACCCACGGCTACAGCTTCGATCAAGTCACCACCGCAATTCGACTTGTCGCCGGCGGGGCCCACTTCATTGCCACAAATCCGGACAAATCGGGCCCCAGCGAACACGGTATCGTGCCCGCCTGCGGCGCCATGGCCGCCCTCATCGAGCAGGCTGCGGGACGCCGACCTCTGTTTATTGGGAAGCCCAACCCGCTCATGATGCGCCTGGCCCTCAACCACCTCGGCGTGCACTCGGAAAACACCATCATGATTGGCGACAATATGGACACCGACATCATCGCGGGCGTCCAGACCGGCCTCGGCACTATTCTCGTCCTCAGCGGTATCACAGACCGGGAGCACTTGCGCCAGTTTCCCTTTCAGCCGAGTCGAATCGTCGATTCCGTGGCCGAAATCGTGCCCTGAGCGACAACGGCGCGTCGGAAATCGTGAAGAAACCGAAACCTCGCGCTTTTCTCGAATTCCGCCTTTCTGCCCTCCCGTGCCAGGGCCGCCGCGCCGTCTATAAGCGCTTGAAACCCTTGCCGATAGCGCGCGCGAGGCACCCCGCCTTGATGTATGCGGCGTGACTGACATACAATACCATGTCGCCCGGTGTTTGCCGGGTTTTGGACGAGGATGCCCTTCGCGATTCAGCGATATTTATAGTTTTGCGGTATGCCAGTGCGTGTGCATCGAAGCGGAAAGGATAAAGGTCCCCGGTGAGTGTAGAACCCGAGCCTTTGGAAGAACAAGTAGCCCAGGAATGGATGGACGCGCTGGACGATCTGGTCGCGGAATCGGGGGTTGCCGCGGCGACCGCCCTGATGTACCGCCTGTCGGATTATGCCTACGCCCACGGCGTTCGCCTCCCCTTTACGGCCAATACGCCTTATATCAACACCATCCCCGCAGATGACGAGCCGGAATATCCCGGTGATCGCGAATTGGAACGGCTGAACAAGTCCACCATCCGCTGGAACGCCATGGCCATGGTCGTGCGCGCCAACCGGGAGTTGGACGGTATCGGCGGGCACATCTCCACCTATGCCTCCTCGGCGAACCTGTACGAAGTGGGCTTCAACCATTTCTTCCATGCCCGCACCGACTCCCACGGCGGCGACCAGATTTATTTCCAAGGCCACGCTTCGCCCGGCATGTACGCCCGCGCCTATGTGGAAGGCCGCCTGAACGAGAAAGACCTCAAGAATTTCCGCCGCGAACTGGCCAAGGGCGGTGGACTATCCTCGTATCCCCACCCTTGGCTCATGCCCAACTTCTGGCAGTTCCCCACGGTATCCATGGGCCTCGGTCCCATCATGGCCATCTACCAGGCGCGCTTCAACCGCTACTTGGAGCACCGCGGCCTGAAACCCAATAACGGCGGCCACGTGTGGGCTTTCCTGGGCGACGGCGAGTGCGACGAACCCGAAACCCTCGGCGCCATCGGCCTCGCGGTGCGCGAGAATCTGGACAACCTGATCTTCGTCATCAACTGCAACCTCCAGCGCCTCGACGGCCCGGTACGCGGCAATGGCAAGATCATCCAGGAACTGGAACGCATCTTCCGTGGTGCGGGCTGGAACGTGATTAAGGTCATCTGGGGCAGCGAGTGGGACCCCATCTTCAAGTCCGACCTCGGCGGTCGCCTCATCAACGTGCTGGAAGGCGCGGTGGACGGTGACTACCAGAAATTCACCGTGGAATCCGGCGACTACATCCGCCGCTGGTTCCTGGAGCGCGATCCCGAACTGAAGCCCCTGCTGGATACCGTGACCGACGAGCAACTGCGCAAGATCAAGCGTGGTGGCCACGATCCCATCAAGGTTTACGCGGCTTACAAGAAGGCCGTGGACACGGAGGGCAGACCCACCGTCATCCTCGCCAAGACGGTAAAGGGTTACGGCCTCGGCGAGGCGGGTGAAGGCAAGAACATCACCCACCAGCAGAAGAAGATGAATGAAGACGAGTTGCGCGAGTTCCGCGGCAACTTCGGCATCCCGATCACGGACGAGGAAGTGGCCTATGCGCCCTTCTACAAGCCGGCCCCGGATACGGCGGAAATGCAGTATCTGCAAGCGCGTCGTGCCGAGCTGGGTGGTTACCTGCCCCGTCGCGAGGTCAAGGCGCCCGCCATAAAAGC
Organism: Candidatus Hydrogenedentales bacterium; assembly: GCA_041859365.1. Lineage (GTDB taxonomy): Bacteria > Hydrogenedentota > Hydrogenedentia > Hydrogenedentales > JAEUWI01 > JAEUWI01. The sequence continues at coordinate 5,298 of JBHEKR010000301.1, read as the reverse complement.
ACCCGGTGACGAGCTCATCAAGGAGTTCCTGGGCGGCAACGACCGCGCCGTCTCCACCACCATGGTTTTCGTGCGTATCCTCGCCATACTCCTGCGCGACAAGGCCCTGAGCAAGCTCATCGTGCCCATCGTGCCCGATGAGGCCCGGACCTTCGGCATGGACGGCCTCTTCCGCCAGGTCGGCATCTACTCCTCCAAAGGCCAGCTTTATGAGCCCGTGGACGCGGACAACCTGCTCTACTACCGCGAGGCGACCGACGGCCAGATCCTGGAAGAAGGCATCAACGAAGCCGGCTCCATGGCGTCGTTCCTGGCGGCGGGCACGGCCTACGCCACCCACGGCATCAATACCATTCCGTTCTACATCTACTACTCCATGTTTGGTATGCAGCGTATCGGCGATCTGGTGTGGCTCGCGGGTGACATCCGTTGCAAGGGCTTTCTCGTCGGCGGCACCGCGGGTCGGACCACCCTGAACGGCGAAGGTCTCCAGCACCAGGACGGGCACAGCCTCGTCCTCGGCAGCACCGTACCCAATATGCTCTGCTACGACCCGGCCTTCGCCTTTGAACTGGCAATTATCGTTCAAGACGGCATTAGGCGCATGTATCAGGAGCAGGAAGCGGTCTTCTACTACCTCACGGTGGAGAATGAACCCTACGCCATGCCCGCCATGCCCAAGGGCAAGGGCGTCCGCGAGGGCATCCTCAAGGGGATGTACAAGTTCAAGCCTTCGGCCATGAAGCCCACGAAGCTCCGCGCCCAGTTGCTCGGTAGCGGCGCCATCATGAATGAAGTGCTCAAGGCCCAGGAAATGCTGGAAAAATACAAAGTCTCCGCCGACGTATGGAGCGTGACGAGTTATGGCGAGCTACGCCGCGACGGCCTGGCCGCCGAACGCTGGAACCGCCTCCACCCCGGCTCGAAACCCCGCGTGCCTTATGTCACCAAGTGCCTGGCCGGGGAAGAAGGCGTGGTGGTCGCCGCATCCGATTACATGAAAGTGCTGCCCGACGGCCTCTACAAGTGGGTGCCCCAGGGCATCGAGAGCCTCGGCACCGACGGCTTCGGTCGCAGCGAGTCCCGCGAGGCCCTGCGCGATCACTTTGAAGTGGACGCGCGCCACATTGTCTTTGCGACCCTGTCGGCCCTGGCCCGGGCGGGTAAGATTAAAATCGATGTCGTCAAAGCGGCCATGAAGGAACTGAAGATCGCGCCCCACAAGCCCGATCCCGCATCCGCGTGAGTCAAGCCTCTTGATGGCCAAAGGCCCTGTATAGAAACGAACGACATGTAAGCGGTTGCAGGGACGGCAGCGACTTCAGAGACAGCAGTGCATGCGATCCTGCTGTCCCTGAAGTCACTGTTGTCCCTGAGACACGTGAAGCGAGATCGTACACCATAAAATGACCGGGTTGTGGGCCGAGCCCACGCTTAGTATACGACCAGGGCGGAACTGCCCCAGCGGCCGTGTTTGCGCGGCCCGAACCATGCAGGAATAGAAATCCATGGCGACAGAATTCAAACTCCCCGAGTTGGGTGAAGGCATTGCGGCGGGCACGGTTGCGACCATACTCGCCAAAGTGGGCGATACCGTGGCCGCGAATACGCCCATCATCGAGATCGAGACCGACAAAGCCGTCGCGGAAATTCCGATTCCGGTTTCCGGAAAAATCACGAAGATAAACGTCAAGGCCGGTGAGAAAGTCAGCGTGGGCCAGGTCATTCTGGTCTATGAGAAGGCCGGCGCCGAGGCGCCCGCCCCCAAGGCTGAAAAAGCTCCGGCGCCCACGCCCGCTCCGGTAGCCCCCCCCGCCCCTGCCGCCGCACCGAGTGCGGCGCCTGCGGCAGCCACCGTGGCCGCGCCCCGTGCCGCCGCGCCCGTCGCCCGTTCGAGCGCCAACATTCAGGCCTCCCCCTCTGTGCGCAAGCTGGCGCGCGTTCTCGGCGTACGCCTCGAAGACGTGCCGACTTCCGATCCCTCGGGCCGTATCAGCGCACACGATGTGGAGCAGTTCGCCGCATCCACCGAGGCCGTGCCCGTCGCAGCGGCGTCGCCGACCCCGACCCCGACTGCGGCTCCGGCTCCGGTTGCGGTTAGCCCCACGCCCCTCGCACTGATCGGCGCGGCTACCGACGATCGCTGGGGCAAGGTCGTGCGCGAAGCCATGAACGGTGTCCGCAAGAAGACCACCGAGCACATGACCCACTGCTGGACCACCATTCCCCATGTGACCCATTTTGATAAGGCCGACATCACCGCTCTCGAGCAGATCCGCCAGCAGTACGCCCCCGGTATCAAGGCCAAGGGCGGCAGCCTGACGGTTACGGTCTTCCTGATGAAGGTGGTCACCGAGGCCCTGCGTCGTTTCCCGAAATTCAATGCGAGCATCGACCTGACCACGGAAGAGATCATCTTCAAGCAGTACTACAACATCGGCGTCGCCGTGGAGACACCCGCCGGCCTCCTGGTCCCCGCAATTCGGAATGTGGACCAGAAAAGCCTTCAGGACCTCGCCCTGGAGCTGCCGATCATCGCGAAGAAGGCCCGCGATCGCAAGCTCAGCCTCGATGACATGTCCGGCACGACCTTCACCATCAGCAACCTGGGCGGCCTCGGCGGCACGGGCTTCACTCCCATCGTCAATTCGCCCGAGGTCGCCATTCTTGGCGTCTCCCGCTCCGCCGTCGAAGGCGTCTTTCAGAATGGACAGCTCGTGCCCCGCACCATGCTGCCGCTGAGCCTCTCCTACGACCACCGCCTCATCGACGGGGCGGACGCCGCGCGCTTCATGCGCTGGGTGGCCGAGGCCCTGGAAAATCCCTGGAAACTCATCCTCGAATCCTGAGCCCGCCGGATCCGTAACCACTGAACAACAATGAAGGCCCCGAAGGGGTATGAGGATATAGCGCATGAGCAACAATCAGAGCACACAGGTCGCGGTGCTGGGCGGTGGGCCCGGCGGTTACGCCGCGGCGTTCATGGCCGCGGACCTCGGCCTGGACGTGACCCTCATCGATGTGGAAGCCAATCCCGGCGGTACCTGCCTCTACCGGGGCTGCATCCCCTCCAAGGCCCTCCTGCACGTGGCCAAGGTGATCAACGAAGCGCGTGAATCCACCCACTTCGGCCTGACCTTCGGCGAACCCCAGATTGATCTCAACCGCGTCCGCAACGCGACCGACGCCGTGGTCCACCAGATGACCGGCGGCCTCGGCCAGCTCGTCAAGGCGCGCAAGATCAACTACATCCAGGGCAGGGGCACCTTCGTCAACGCCAAGAACCTCGTCGTCACCCTCGCCGATGGCAAGCAGATCAAACTCGAAGCGGAATACACCATCATCGCCGCAGGCTCCCGTCCCGCCCGCTTCGGCCCCCTGATCGAGTCGGATCGCATCATGAACTCCACCGGCGCACTCAAACTCACCGACATTCCCGAGTCCCTGCTCCTCGTGGGCGGTGGCTACATTGGCCTCGAGCTCGGCACGGTCTATTCCGCACTGGGCTCCGAAGTCACTTGCGTGGAGATGACCGGCGGCCTCCTCCCCGGCGCTGACCGGGACCTCGTGAAGCCCCTCCACGCCCGCCTTGAGACCCAGTTCAAGGAAATTCTGCTCAACACCAAGATCGCGGACATGAAAGAGCAGAAGACCGGCATCAAGGTGACCCTCGAAGGCGAGGGCGTGAAGAAGCCCCAGCGCACCTTCGACAAGGTCCTCATCAGCATCGGTCGCAAGCCCAACTCCAGCGGCCTCGGCCTCAAGAGCACCGGCGTCGTGGTCAATGAGCGCGGCTTCATCGAAGTCGACGCCCAGATGCGCACCGCCGACCCCAACATCTTCGCCATTGGCGACATCGTGGGTGGAGCCATGCTGGCCCACAAGGCCTCCGCCGAAGGGCGCGTGGCTGCGGAAGTCATCGCGGGCCACCATTCGGCCTTCGAACCCCAGGCCATTCCCGCCGTCGTGTTCACCGACCCGGAAATCGCCTGGTGCGGCCTCACCGAGGACGAAGCCCAGCGCGCCGGACGCACCGTCCATGTGGCCCGCTTCCCCTGGGCCGCCTCCGGCCGCGCCACCACCATCAACCGCATGGAAGGCATGACCAAGCTCATCTCCGACCCCGAGACCAAGCAATTGCTCGGTATGGGCATCGTGGGCTCCGGCGCCGGTGAACTCATCGCCGAAGGCACCCTGGCCATCGAGATGGGCGCGCTCGTGAGCGACATCGACCTCACCATCCACCCCCACCCCACACTCAGCGAAACCGTCATGGAAGCGGCGGGTTCGGTCTTCGGCACCGCAACGCATATCTATCGCCCGAAGAAGCACTAAGGCAATCAAGAGTACACCGGGTAGCCCGCGGAACACACCGCGGCTGCCCGGTTTCTTTTTTTACGGTGTGGATCATGAACGCGGCGCACTTCGCTGCAATGCGCCGACAAATCCAATGGTCATGCATGCAAAAAAGGATAGTGACCTGCCCCCGCATCGCAACCTTCGCCAGGGCTACTTCGCCGTCCGCCGCGAGAAAGGTGCGGCACTGATCCCGATCCGCTCAATGCACACAACATGTCTGGCGCCCACGTCTGTGATGGATTTCAGTGCTTCTTGCAAACGGTCGGTGTGAATCGCACGCGCGTGAAGTCAATCAACTGATTCGACGCACCCATGCGTGTCAATTCAACCGGGGCGAGGCTGTTCCTGCAACCCATAGCTGTACAAATGCGAGCCGCTGCCAAAGTAGATCCGACCGTTCAGAATATCGCCACCGGGCCCGATGGGCACGGGGGACTCCGCAACCAGTATGATGGCATGGCTGGCCAGATCCACCCGCGCAATGCCCTTCTGAAACAGCATGTACAGCGCGCCATCGGGTCCCGGCACAAATACCCTTGGGCCCTGGTGTGAAATCGTGGCGCCCAGCGTTTCTTTCGTGTCGAATTGGTGCACCAGCGTACGCGTCGTGGGATCGAACAGAAAAAAGTAGCGCTGGTCCGCCACGCCATAAACCTGACCCTTGTCCGTCGTGTAGAGGTCGGTGTAGGTCTGCGCGCCGGGAATGAGCGGTGCGTGCCACTCCACCGCCTTTGTCGCCATGTCCATGATATACAGCTCCGCCACCTCCGCCTTTTTTTCGCCGCCCGTGCCCGCGCCGGTCGTGGTGCCGCCCAGAAGCTTGCCCTCGGGCAGGGCCGCCAGGCTGTGGGTGGAGTGTTCCGGCAATATCGCCGTGTGCTCCACGAGCACCCGCTCCTTCGTGGCTCGATTCCAGAACAGGAGCCCGCCGCCGGTATA
>JBHEKR010000210.1:0-25425 GCA_041859365.1 Candidatus Hydrogenedentales bacterium | reverse complement strand
ACTGATCCTGTGGGGCGCTTCTCCAAACATGGCTATCTGCGTGCCTCCAGCGATGGCAAGCTGCTCATCCATGCGGACGGCACTCCCTTTCTCTGGATTGGTGACACGTGTTGGGCGGCGCCGGTGCACGCGACGCCCAGTGAATGGGATACCTACACCGCCAATCGCGCAGAAAGAGGGTACAGCGTTCTGCAGATTAGCATCGCGCCGGAGTGGGCGCTCAATCAAGCCAGGTTGGGATTACCTCCCTTTCTTTCCCAATTGCCTGATATCACGAAACCCAACCCGGAATTCTTTCAGCAACTCGACCGAAAACTTGCGCTGGCGAATGACCGCGGGCTGGCGATCTTGATGGTCGGATTGATGGAAACGCCTTTCGAATATCCTCCGCCGGAACAAATCGCTGTCTTGAGCCGCTACGTGTCGGCTCGTTACGCGTCGTACGCTATCATTCTGTCTCCCAGTTTCGACAGTGGTATCCACGAGGCGGAGACGCTCGCTTCTGCAGAGGCCATTCGCGTGGCCGCACCGACCTTGCCCATGACCATGCACATGGGCACGGGCGTGGGGCCACATTTTCACGGTGCCGACTGGCTAACTTTTGATATGTACCAGAGCGGGCACAACGGAGGCGATACGGCCCGACAGTCGGCACGCGCCATTAGCATGCCCGCGGAGCTCCTCTCACTGACCCCACGGAAGCCGATCATCAATGGTGAGGCGATTTATGAGGGCGATCTGGGCGGGGCTTATGGTGTACGTCGAACAGCGTGGTTAAGCATGCTTTCCGGCGCGGTGGGGTTTACGGCGGGTATCGACGAGTTGTACCTGTGGCAGGAAGACGCTGTCGAAAAGATGGATCTGCCATCGAGCGACCAAGTTGCCTTATGTGCGTCCATACTTCGCGCCCTGCCGTGGCAACGGCTGGAGCCAGCGCATCATCGCATTCTGAATCAGCCCGAAGAACGAGAGCGACTCATGGCCGCGGCGTTAACTTCCGACAAATCGCTGGGGCTGGTCTATCTGCCCGAAAACGAATCTCTCCACCTCGATCTGTCGGATACCTGGCCTCTGGAATCCCTTTGGGTCAATGCCGCCACCGGGGAATTCGTCGACGGTGAGTTTTGTCCGCCATCGGCTGATACAACTTTTCATACACCTGATCCACGCGATTGGATACTTGTACTGGCCGCACCGGAGTCGGGGCTGCTTACAGAGGTTCGGAATGCCGCGCGCCTCCATGCCGTGAAAGGTAAAGTTAACACAGCTTCCATTCGCTTCACACTGGCCGCGCCGTGTGACGGACTGGTGAAAAAAACACCGGGTGACGGTCTGCTGACCCGGGCGATGTGGGACGGTGTTGTCTGTGTTTCCAACGAAAACCCGGAGCGAAACCGGTATCTCTACCTGGATGTCGATGATCGGCTTACCTTTCGGGGTGATTTGAAGTGTATGACGGTTGAAGTACGTTTACACAGTGAGGCGTCTCCGGACACATTACGCCTGCAGTATGATGGGCCCGGTACAGGGGAGACCGCAAACATATATCGTCCTTCCTCCCCTTCATCCCAAGTTACACGGGACGGGTGGACCGTGCTGAGGTTCCTGGTGGATAATCCATATCTCGGGAATCGCCAGAATGGAGGTGCGGATTTTCGATTGGATCTCGGGGGGCAAAAGTGCCATGTGGCGGAGGTCAACATTGCGCTGGAGCGTTAGATTGGTTTAGAAGTGAACGCTGCTTTCGAGTAGGCCAAACCTCCTCGCTTCTGGGCTGACTGCGCTGGCCCCTGATGTTAAACGACACGTCTGCCAGGAATCCAATGGCAGAGTTGCACTTGCGGACTACTTTAGCTCCGCTTACTCACGTATGATCGCCCCGTTGGTATTTCATGCATCCACACGTTGCCGCGAGACCGTCAACGCACGTGCCCCGGCGGCGCTACGTAACTGCGCGCGGACGGATGCGCGTTCAAAACATCTGCGTCGCAGTCCGATAGGGATGTAGGGGGAGCGTTATGGGTCTTATGGTTCCTATGAGACCAACGGGTCTTAAGAAAGAGGGCGCGTGGATCATGCCACCCATACGACACAATCTTATCATCAGTGCTTGTGATCGGCGGCGTAGTGCTCTTTGAGCAGGTCGCGGCCGAAGTCGCCGTGGAAGTCGCGCCAGGCGGCGTGGACGTGGTTGGCGTTGTTCTGGGTGTTGTCGTATTCCACGATGAAGGTCTTGCCCTGCAGGCGATAGTAGTGCCCCTGGCCTTTTTCGAGGCTGCCCATCCAGGCGAACTTCACGTCGTCAATACCCGCCTTCTGGATGCGGGCCAGGCGCTGGGCGGACACTTCGGGAAGCTGGATCCGGGCATGGGCTTCGATCAGCGCGATGAAGTCCTGCTTCTGCGCGTCGGTCAGGGCGGAATAGGCGATGCCCTTGTCTTCCTGCATCGGGGCTTCCACCTTGTCGCCGGTGAAGACGTCGTTGGGAGCCGTGGCGTCAATGATAGCCACCGCCTTCTGCTCGTCACTCATGCCCGAGATGAAGGCGCGCCCCAGATCTTCCAGATCGCCCAGCGCGCGGGTGCCCGCCAGGGGGCCGGAAGTCACATCGCCGGGGTTGGTGCCCATGAACTGGGGGGAATCGGAGATGGCCTTGCCCTTGACGATGGTCCAGTTCAGGGAGAGGTGGTGGCCTTCATAGCGGAAGCCCCAGGTGCCGTCTTTCGTGGGGGTGCCAAAAACGGTGAAATGGTAGTCCAGCGGATTGCGATGGGTGGCCTGGGGGCCCTCCAGCTCCCGCAGCACGCTCTCCAGACTGCGAATGGTCTCCACCGTCTTATAGCCATGGTCGCTCAGGGCGGCCTTGAGCACCGCGTGGGCCAGGGGAAGCTGGGCTTCGGTCAATTGCTCCAGCGATATGCCATTGCGCTTGGTCGGAACGAAGTGCCAGTTCCAGCGCTCCTCGGCGTCGAAGGGGTAAACCGCGATGGCGCGCTGCTCTTCCGTGAGACTCCCGATGAAGGTATTTACGGCATCGGCCAGGCCGTCGGCGGGGTTCAGGGCCGAGGCGGCGGCGCTCAGCAGCAGCAGGAAAGAGGTCGTAGTCAGCATGAATCGTGCTCCGTGACCCCGGAAAGGGCCCAATTTTGCGGGGGACACCCGCCAGGGGAAGGGTGGGGAGGCTCGCAACGGGCCACCGGACCGGGCGCGAGCATAATGAATGGGACGGGAAAATAGCAAGGGAAATTTGTATAGGCTCCGCGCTCCTGTGGTACAATCCCGCAGGAGTGCGTTCGGGGCCCGTACGCTTGACCGGACGTTGTACTCCCCCGTTTTTCCCCTCAGATGCTCCACAGTAGCAAAAGGTTTGAAGCGCAACGTATGCAGAAAGAAGAATCCATACAAGTAGAAGGCACGGTGGTTGAACCTTTGCCGAACGCCATGTTCCGCGTAAAGCTTCAGAATGACCACATGGTGCTGGCGCACATTTCCGGCAAAATGCGGAAGTTCTATATCCGCATTCTCCCCGGTGACCGCGTCACCCTGGAAATGTCCCCCTACGACCTGAGCAAAGGTCGTATCACCTACCGGTACAAATAAGCCTTCCGTACCGCTCTCCGGGTTCGCCCGTCTCCTCCATTCGAAGTTCTGCTCTGGTGGAGCGCTCTGTCGTATCCGTACCCCAGCCCGCACCTTGACATCCAACTGGGGGCTCCCTAACATAGTGGCTCTCAAGCGCACCCCTTCTAATTGTGCCGCAGTTCGGCGTGTACTGCAGTTGAAGCTATTTTGGGAGTTCAGCCGTTGGATTTGTTGACCCTGATTGAACTGGGCAAGGTACTTGCCTGTGCGGCTGCCATCGCGTTGATTTTCATCGCCCACTTGGCCGACAAGCACGCGCTCAAATCGCCCGCGCGCTGGGTCACGATAGTTCTTATCGCGCTTGCCGCCTTCTCCATACCCGCCTATCTCGATTTCGGATACTACCCAAAGCACGGCCGGTTAATGAATCCTCATGGCTGGTTTCATTACTATCTCGGGGCGAAGTATTCAGAGGAGGTGGGGTACTACGATTTATATCCCGCCGTAGTCGTCGCCAGTGCCGAAATCCACGGCAAGCCCGTCCATGATCGTGTTCGCGACATGCACACATACTCGAATACGAACGCCAGGACTATACTCCGGGAGAAGGGGAGCTACCGTGCGCTCTTCTCTGATGAACGCTGGTCAAAGTTCAAGACGGATGTAGCGTATTTCGAATCGATCACGCTGCCCAGGCGTTGGCCTGGGGTGGTGCATGACAAGGGCTACAACGCGACGCCCACTTGGAATATGCTGGGAGACTTTCTTACCAACCTCACCAGCACAAACAGCAAATTGCAGATGATGATGCTATTCTGTCTCAATCCGCTACTGATCGTTATCATGTTGGCCTTCATTTATCGAACTTTTGGCTCGCGTGTGATGTTATTCGTGCTGGTGTATTTCTGTACCCATTTCGCATTTTTCATGTATGGCGTGAATGAAATCAGGGGGGCCTTTCTTCGGTGGGACTGGCTGGCGCTTATTGGGATCAGCGTTTGCCTGCTGAAGCAGGAACGCGTCAAGACGGCTGCCATCCTAATGGCCTGGGCCGGCATGTCGCGCATATTTCCGTTGATCTTCTTGTTCGGTCCGGGTGCGCTTTGCCTGTGGCACATTATCCGTACGCGGCGCGTCGCTCGCAGCCATATCGAATTCTTCGGCGCTTTCGCGATTACATCGGCGGCGATCATCCTCGCGAGTATTGCCTGGGATGGGGGCATCCAGCATTGGAAGGACTTTTTTGCCAAGATAGCCCTTCACGACGCTGGATTGTCTTCGCAGCGGACCGGGTTTAAGTATGTGTTCATCAATACCTTCGAGGGTATCGCTGGCAAGGAGGAATGGTTTGATGCTCACAAAGTGTCTTGGTATTTCTGCCTGGTCATTTCGCTGATCGCCGCGTTTTTCTGTGTGCGCCGACTCAAGGACCACGAGGCCCTCGCATTCTCTTACGTGCCGGTTTTCTTTCTGAGCGCACCGACAACCTACTATCAAATTGCCCTGCTGATACCGCTGCTTTGGTTTCTTTCCCGACTAGATACTATCTGGGGCGTAGTTGGCGCCGCTGCGGTCTTTTTCCTCTCCATCGCATTTATTGTTCTGAATATCACGGGTTTCCATGACAGCCAGTGGGCCTTGTCTGGAATGTTATCCTGGCTACTTTTCGCATTCGCTGGTTATACGATGTGGGCTGCCTACTGTACCGGAAAATCAAAAGCTCCCAACGAGTCGGAAACTTCATGAGCCGTCTCAGCGGCAAGGGGGCATCTTGTCCACTCCGAGGCTACCGATCTGTAGCCGGGTTCATGACGCGGATGTGCGCGGCTAACGGTCGAAAAGAAACTTGGCTGCTGCGGGGAAATTGTCTGCTCCGCTATGCTTGCCACCGGGCACGATGATCAATTCGAAATTCTGCGGGTACCCATCGCGTCGCGCAACGGATTCAACCTGATTCATGAAATCAGTCGCCATGCTTCTTCGGGTATCTTCACTGCCTACTACAATCGCCATAGGGACACCTGCAAATGCTTTCATAGTCCGGTCTGAAAGGTCGGGCGCAAATGGGTTCGGCAGTACGCCATAGGGGAACATGGGACCATAGTCCGTAACGATTTTAGGATCCGGGCTAAGGTAGAGTCCCGAGCCGCACGCGGCAGCGCGAGCGATGCGATCTGGATGGGCGAATACAAATCGCTGCACAAACTGGCCTCCGCGCGAATGACCAAAGAGATAAAGGCGTTTAGTGTCCGCCGACAGCCCCTCGCACGCCGCGTCTACGACGTTCATTACCCGAAGGTCGGCTCGGGGAGCGCCGATGGCGGTATTGGCCAGATTGAGATTGTCGAAAGTCGGAAATTGCGCCAGATTAAGCCACGGAACCACCAGGATGATCCCATGGCGTTCTGCGAATTTCTGGCAAACTTCAAGATAAAGGTCTGCCGATCCTTCTGTGCCATGGATCGCGACCAGAACCTTATGTGGCGTTTCGGCATTGTACGTAGACGGGATGTAGCGAAAGTACCGCGTGCCCTCAAAGGAACCCTCACCGGCGGTGCCGGGTTTGGCCGGAGGTGAAAATGTTTCTCCGCGTTTGCATAGTTCGACATACCATGCATAGTGCGCATTCACTCCAGGCTCCTTCTCCGATGCCTTGGCCTCAAGGAGTTCAATAATTCCCGCTTTGCCCCTAATCTTGAAGAATGAATCTATGGCCTGCACCCGCAATTGCGGTTTGTCGGACGTCGCCATCACATTGAGAAGTACGCTTGTGGAGGTCGCGCTTGCAATTTCACCAAGCGAAATTAGTGCAGCGTGCCGGAATGATTCCTCGTGCGTCGAATCAAGGGCAATTGACTCCAAGAGTGATGCCGAATCACGAGATCTAGCCATTCCCAACAGTCGCGCGACTCGCCAGTGAAGTCTGGGTGACCCAGAACGAAGCTGCTCGTGGAGTAGCGGAATGTCTGCCTCTGTAAAGCGTGTACTGAGCGCATATAGTGCCGCGATATACTCCTCCCGCGCCCCTGAACGCAGTTGTTGCAACAACGATAGCGTTGTTTCTGAATTCGAATTGGAATTGTTCGGCTCGGGCAACGCTGATGGCCCAAAGAAGCATTGAGCTATAGCTATGGCCAAGACTACCGCCGATCTCCCGTTCCAGTGTGTCTTGAGGTCCAAACTTGATGTTTGCAATTTAGTACGCTCCCAATCGTTTGCCGCGCCGTCTTGAAATACACTCAATGATTGACATAACCCTCGACAGTAGCCCCAACCTTCCGCAGCGTGGAGGAATGTGCCCCAGATGCTGTGAGGTGGCACCGTGGGGGGGGCACCTGCCGGGATTGGTGAGTATGGGCTATTGAGCGCGTTGATTGAAAAGGAGTTTTCTTTTGTGGCTCTCTTTATCGCGCCATAGCCCATAGCCCAAGGTGCCCGCAATTATAATCAAAGTGGCGCCTGCAATCCGAAACCCGAGGAAAAGTCGGGCGGGGTGGTAGCTGAACACGACCTCGTGGGTGCCCGCGGGCACCGCAATGGCCTTGAAGGCTTCGTTGGCCAGATAGATCGGGGTTTCTTCGCCATCCACGGTGGCTTTCCAGCCGGGATACATGGCGTCCATGAAGGTGAGGAGACGCGGACCCGGCAAATCGGTCAGCGTGACCGCAACGGAATTGGCCAGGCGCTTCTTGATGGTGATCAGCGGGTTCTCGTCGCGCTTGTCGGCCAGGATGTCGAACTGGTTGAAACGCACGGCGCTGGTGGATGCCGTGGCCTCCAGCGTCAGCGAAGTTTCCGTGATGGCGTAGTCCGGCAGGGCGATTTCCACCGTGGCTCCTTCCTTCGGGGTCTTGCGCAGGCGCTGGGTCATGCCGTGGACCCAGTTGCCGGAAACGGGGTCGGTAAAGCGAACCCGCAACGTGGCATTGCCGGGTGCGACGTATTGAATCGCGAGGGTGTTGTGTCGGCCTGTGAATTCGATGGGCGGCAGGTCGAAGGACTGCTTCTTCGTGCCGCCTTTGGCGTTGAAATGAAAGGGGCTGCCGTCTTTGTGGGTCAGCGTGCGCCGCTCCACATCGCCGGAGTGCATCTTGTTCTGGACGCTGGCGACGTCCACCTGGGGACTGGGAATTTCCTGCGCCGCGTCGAGAAAGGTGGTCGTCGTGCTCATGAAGGGCACGCTTCGCTTGGGCAGGGGTCCGACCACGTACTGGCTGGACAACCAGAAGGCGCGTTTCAGCAGTAGATTGCCGCGCACATTGGCCTCGGTGGGTTCGTCGGGGTTGATGAGGCGCCGATAACCTTTCAGCCGCGCCTCGCTCCCGGCCACATCGCGCACGCGGCCGATGTGGGCGGGCTCATAACCGTTCATGACGCCGCGGAGGGCATAGAGGTGACGATTGGAGAGCGGGTCCGTGCCACGCACGTTGTCGGCCCAGAGAGTTTCGCCGCCGTCGAAAGTGCCGGCCCACTTTGGAAAGTTTTCGCGGTAGATGAGCCAGTGCACGTAGGGCCGGGACCACACGAGGGTCTCCGCAAAGATCAGCGCCACGATGACCACGCGCCAGAGCGGCTTTCCGGGCAACCACGCCGCCAGCGCCACGGCGGCCAGGGTCAGTGCGGGAATGCCCACACCCTTCAGCGGCGTAACTTCCAGGAAGCCCTTGGGCTCCATCAGGGGCCACAGGGAATACAGACAGAAGCCGCCCGCTGCCAGCGCCAGGGCCCAGGGGAGGGCGCTGCGTCGGCTAAGGGCGTGAGTCACTGTGTCGAAGCCCATGGCCGCCACCAGTCCGAAGAGGATGAGCCCGAAATCCAGCGCGCGGTTGGAGCTGACCATTTCCATTGGGGTGATCTTGTAGACCAGCGTGGCCATGGGCCAGGGAACGCCCATGGCGCAGTCGAAGAGCACGAGGAGAACGCCCAACGCTGGCAGTAGCTCTTTCCAGCGGGTGAAGCCCAGCCCGGCGATGGCCAGGATGATCGCACCGATGCCCGCCCCGCGAATGGCCTCGGACTCGTACTTCAAGCCCGGATAGCGGATGAAATTCTGAAAGAGCTCGTGGAGCGTGCCTTTGTATACCGGAGGCAGAAAGGTGTACTCCCCGCTGCCGCCGCGGCTGCCGAAACTGGAAAGCTCCGATCCGGCGAGGAGCAGGGGGGAGGCCAGCATGCCGCCCAGGCCAAACATCAGTCCGATGAAGAGCGCATCGCCCGACAACACCCGAAAGATGCCGCGCGCGCTGAACTGGAGCGGCCGCTCGATGAGGGTGATGCGGTACAGTAGGGCGTACATGCCCACGCTGAGTCCGAAGTAGGGTGCGATGTTGATGGCGCCCGAGAGGAGGGCATTGCCCACGATGAGGCTGCACGCCGTGCCGGAGAGTACCTTCGTCAACACGGAGGGGCTGCGCAGGGTGTGGCGCGCGATCAGGAAGAGCCAGGGCACCCACGCGACCATCGTGATGAAGTGGTATTCACAGACGCGCCGCACCCAGATGGCGCTGAACATGAAGACGATCGCGGCGAGGAGACTCGCGAGGAGCGAGAGTTTATGGTCCTTCGCAAGATAGGTGATGCCCACGCCCGCCAGAAGGATGTGGAATCCCATGAGGGCGACCCAGCCGATCTGGGTGTTCACGGGGGTCGGGTTGGTCGTCAGCAGGCTGCGCACAAGGTTGGGCGGATAGAGGCCCACACTGACAGGATTCGCGGCATACGGCATGCCCATGAAGGTCAGCGGATTCCAATAGGGATACTCGCCTTCGCGCTGGATCATGTAGTCCATGAAATAGGAAAGGGGGCCCTGGGCGCGGTAGATATCGTAGCGTCCCGCGCGGTTGGGGTCGCCGCTGAAGACCACATACTGGTAAGTGGCCAGCAAGGCGAGGGTCAACACCGTGACGATCAACACGAAGTCTCGCAGTCCACGGGGGATCTTGTTCATGACCGGCGCGATCGTGGCGCGGGCCTTTGCAGCGAAGGAAGCCGACATCAGCCGCCCAGGGGCTTCGCGGGCACGCCCGCCACGATGATGTTTTCCGTTTCGATGGGCTTGGCCACGCAGGACTGGGCGCCGGTGATGACGCCCGCCGCGATGGCCGTTTTCTCGCGCACGGCCGTGCCGGTGCCGAGGGACACGCCCTCGCCCAGGGTGACGTTGCCCGAGACGTGGCAGCCGGGATTGCAGGTGACGAAATGGTTCAGGACCGCGTCGTGGCCCACGGTGCAATTGAGGTTGATGAGCACGTAGTCGCCGATGCGGACATTGGTGGTGATGACGCAGCTGGGCGTGATGACGCCGCCGCGACCGATGGTGCAGTCGCTGCCTTGAACCAGCGCCCGGGGGTGAATCACTGTGGGCGCAGGCTCCAGACCCGCGTCAATCGCCTTGGCCGCCATGATCCGCTTGGCCTTCGGCTCGCCGATGGCAATGGAGAAATGCCGGATGCTGACGGGGCCAAGCGTGCCGGGGATACCCGCGATGTGCTTGAAGTTCCAGTCTTTGATCACGGGAAAGTCGAGTCCGCCCACGGTGACGACCGGGGTATCCGTGACGTCATCCACAAAGACAACCGGGGTGCCGGGCCAGGTTTCCTGGACATGCCAATACATCTCGCGGGCGAAGCCGCCCGCGCCGAGGAGGGCGAGTCCCTCGATCATAGCGATTCCTTTCGCAGGCAGGTGCGGACGATATAGGCCGGCCTGCGCTGGAGCATGTTGTGGTTGCGCACGATGAATTCTCCCACCAGGCAGAGTACCGCGAGCGTGAGGAGCAGTCCGAAGATGACCGCATTCAGGATCAGGCCGTTGGTCGTCTCAGCCAGCACGGAAAAGGGGAGAAACCACCCGAGCAGAATCCGCACGACAAAGAGGGCCGCGAGCACAAAACAGGCCGTGCCCAGGTATTGAAAAGGCCGAGTGGTGATGCCCACGAGGTTTTCCATGTTGTAATCGAAGAGTTTGCGAAAGGTCCAGCCCGACTTGCCGTACTTGCGCGGGAAGTGGGTGATGGGCACCTCGGCGCATCGCTGGCACTGGGCAATGACATAAGCCGGTTGCCAGGGCTTGAAGGGGCCATACTCGAAGGCCAGGATGAGGCGCGCATCGAAAATCTTGAAGGTGCACCCGAAATCGGTGAAATCGCTCCGCGAAACGCGCCGCATGATCATGTTGGCGATCTTCGAGGGCAGCACCCGCCCGAGAGAATCGCGCCGGTCCGTGCGGCAGCCGCTCACGATGTCAAAACCTGCGTCGTACTTCGTGACAAGCAGCGGCAATTCGCCCGGATCGAGCTGAAGGTCACTGTCGATGAAGACGAACTTGTCGCCCCGGGCCTGAAGAAAGCCCGCCGTCATGGCTGCGGCCTGTCCCGAGTTCTTGAAAAGGTCCAGAATCGCCGCCACCTTCGGATCCCGGTCGAAAATGGCCTGAAGCCGCGAAAAGGTGCCGTCGGTGCTGCCGTCATTGACGAAAATAATCTCGTAGCTCCGGTTCAGCCCCTCCAGCGCCGCCGAGAGCTTGCCATAAAATTCATCAATGCTTTTCTCTTCGAAGTAGCACGTGATGATGACACTGAACTCGGGGATGGAACTCGTGGGCATGCGTCTCTCACCTGGGTTGAGCGCGGCTACCGCCGCCGCGACGCCCAATTATGCCGAAGGGGGAAATTGAATTACGAATTATGAATTATGAATTGAGCACACGGGGTATGGGTCGTATGGGGCCTCAGTTTTCACATTGACTCATACGGACTATAAGACCCATAGGACCCGTTCTTCTGACTTTGTACACTTGCGTTTACTCGAAGCCATGATCCACCATGGCTTCGGGGGCCAGTGCCCCCGAAACCTGAGCTGTACCCGGAATCTCCCATGTCCTCACCCACCCACGACCCCACCGCTGAATACACCCGACGTCTTGCCGATCGCGAGGCGGCTCGCCGCGCCTATGACCTTCGCTTTGACCGCATCGCCAATGGTCGGCTGGCCGTTTTTGTCCTCACCGTGGCACTCGCGGCGGGGGCCTGGTGGGGCGGTATTTCCTTTGGCTGGCTGGCCCTGCCGGGCGCGGCCTTTACCGGCCTGGTGGTGTGGCACGAAATCACGTCGCGCGCCGTCGCACGGGCGGATGCCGCCGCCGAACACTATCGCAAGGGGCTGAAGCGCATTGATGGCACCTGGCCCGGCCATGGACAGGGCCGCAACTTCCCGCCGCCGGAAGATCACCCTTATGCATCCGACCTCGATCTCTTCGGGGAGGCCTCTCTCTTCGAGTTGCTATGTCAGGCCCAGACCCGCGCGGGGGAAGAGCGACTCGCCGGATGGATGAGCCGGCCCCAACCGGCGGATGCCATCCGCGCGCGGCAGGAGGCCGTCCGCGAGCTGGAGGGGCGCCTCGACCTTCGGGAGGATCTCGGGCGGCTCGGCGCCGAAGTGCGGCGTTCCATTCGGGGCGACAGCCTGGCGCGCTGGGCCGAGCGCGAAGCCCAACTCCCGCAGGGCTGGCAGCGCATGAGCGCCCTGGCCCTCTCCGCCGCCGTAGTCCTATCGTTGGTGCTCATGGTTGAAACCGGTATCGTTGCGCCCTTCTTTCTTTTGGCTGCGGTACAACTGGTGGTATTCAAGTTGGTGGTTAAGCCCATGCTAACTATCGTGCACGTGGCCGAAGAGCCCGCCCGGGAACTGGCCGTACTCGCGGCCCTACTGGTCCGAATCGAAGGGGAGTCCTTCACCAGCGCCCCCTTGAAGGCTATCCAGGAGCGACTCCGCGAAGGGGGGCAACCGGTGTCCGCGCGCATCGCCCAGTTGGAGCGGCTGGTCTATCTCTACGATCTTCAGGGCAACCAGCTTTTTGCGCCTGTAGCGTTTATCCTCATGTGGGGCGTTCACGTGGCCTTCGCCATGGAAAACTGGCGCGCGCGCTGGGGACGTCACTTGCCCGACTGGTTGGAGGCCGTGGGGGAATTCGAGGCGCTCCTGTCCCTCGCGGACTTTGCCTATGAACACCCGAATTACCCTTTCCCCGAGATTTTGGAAGGTCCGCCATCGCTGGCGGGCGAGGCCCTGGTTCATCCCCTGCTGAAGCCGGGGGCCTGCGTGGCCAACGACGTCCACCTCGGCGGCGAACTGTGCCTGACCATTGTGAGCGGCTCCAACATGTCCGGCAAGAGCACCTACCTGCGCGTGGTGGGGATCAACGTGGTCCTCGCCCAGCTCGGCGCACCCGTCGCGGCGAAGTCGCTCCGCCTGACGCCCTTCCAGATTGGCGCAACCCTGCGCGTGCAAGACTCGATCCAGGGCGGTGTGTCGCGCTTCTATGCGGAATTGCGCCGTCTCAAAGCAGTGGCGGATTTGATCGACGGCGAGACGCCCGTGCTGTTTCTATTGGACGAAATCCTCCACGGCACCAATTCCCACGATCGCCAAATCGGCGCGGAGGCCCTGGTGAAGTCCTTCGTCGAGCGCGGGGCCGTGGGCTTCGTGACCACCCACGATCTCGCCCTGACCAAGGCCGCGGACGCCATGGGTACGGCGGCGAGGAATGTACACTTCTCCGATCACCTCGACGGAGGTGAACTGCGCTTCGACTACACCATGCACCCCGGTGTGGTGACCCATAGCAATGCCCTGCAACTCATGGCGAACCTGGGACTGCTGCCGCCACAAGGGGACGGACCCGCGTCGACGTACCCTGTGTGACGGAACGCGTCCGTGAAACGTTGCAGGAACCTGGCGCGCCGCAAGCGATGCGCGCGCGTGGGCCTGTCCCGGTGGAGCAAGGGAAGAGCATTGGAGCCGCAAATTACGCAAAGGGAACAGCTATAGGTCGATCTTTCGCGGCCAGCTACTCTTTTTCTCCCTTGACCACGGAGCCCACGGAGGCACGGAGAGAAGAGAGTCGCCGATTCGATTGTTCCGCCGACGTGCATCCCTTGAATCGAGCGGCATAGTTCCACCCGTGGCAGGGGTTCTGGACCCTGAGAGCAAGGTTGCCCACAGCCACATGCGAAGATGTATCATCGCCAGGAACTGGAAAAGCCGCATGGCGCATCCACGCGCCATGCGGCTTCTTATTTCGTCTCTCTTATTTCAGCGTCGTCAGATAGGCCACCAGATCGCTCAAGTCCTGGGCGTTCATGGCGGCTGCGAGACCGGTTGGCATCAGGGAGGTCTTGCTCTTGCGGCGATCGAGGATGTCGGCTTTCTTGATCGGCTTCACGGAACCGCTGGCGTCCTTGAACTGGACCGCATCCTTGTCTTCACTGATAACAAAACCGCTCAGGAGGCCATCCCATTCGGTTTCCAGGATCCATACTTCGTATTCGTGGGAGATGGCTGCGCTCGGGTAGAGGATGGACTGGAGGAGCGCCTCCCGTCCGGCTTTCTGGCCGATGGTGCTGAGATCGGGTCCCACCACTTTGCCTTCGCCCGCCACCTGGTGGCAGCGGTGGCACTGAGCGTAGTCCTCGCTGAAAAAGACGGTCTTTCCGCGAACGGGGTCACCCGCCATGGCGATGAGTTCTTCCATGGGCGGCAGCGCCTTGCCGTCGGCCGTGAGGTCGCGGGGGAGGAGTTGCTGGGCCATCATTTGCACGTCCTCAAAGGGGCTGGCGTGGACGAGTTCCCGCACTTCGGGGGTGAGGTCTTCGGGGAGTTCACCCGATTCCACCAGACCGAGGAGCCCCAGGGCGCCGGTGCGGGCATTAGCGAGCTGGCGCACCGCCGCAATGCGGAAGGGGAGGGGGCGTTCGCTCTCTTTCAGCAAGCCCAGCAGGAGCGCCTGGCTCGCGGAGCCGCGGAACGCCTCGATGGCCGCCAGGACCGGTTCCTGCATGGCCTCGCCGCCGTCTTTCAAGAGGCTGGCGAGTTGGCCCACGAGTTCATCGGCTTTTTCAGGAGCGACCTTGGGCGCCACCATGGTTACGCTGGCAAGGGCTTCGAGCCGCGTGGCCTGGGATACTTTCGAGTCCAGCGCGCGGTCGACGAGGGTCGGTGCGAGGCTCTGGCGGCCTGTGTCGAAAACGAATTGTCCAGCGGCTTTGCTGCGCGCCGGATCGGACAGCGCGGCAATGATGGCCGCGTCAATGTCCTCGCCCGCCGCCACCGCCTGCCAGTCGATGCCCGCGTTGTGGCCCAGATGGTGCAGTGCGTGATTGTAAAGTTCAGGCGACGCCGGATTCAGCACCTGGGCCACCAACAGCTTGCCGGCCTCCTCCGTGCCGATGGCATCGATGACATCCATGGCGGCCTTGCGGGGGGTGTTCCCCAGCATCGTATTTTCCAGCGCGGCCTTCGCGGCGGGCAGGGCCTCCACGGGGTGAAGCTGGAGGGCGAGCCCGGCGAAGCGCTCATCCCAGCGCCCCTCAAGTTTCTGCGCCAGTTGTTCGTATCCCCAGGCTTCCTTGCCTTGGAAGGCGATGCCAATGGCTTCGCGGTAGAAGCGATCCTTGCCGTCGTATTGCGCCGCGAGGGCAATGAGCCACTGCTGCAGCGTCTCCGAGTCCGGTGCGTTGCGCAGTTCGATGAGGACCTGCCTGCGGACCATCGGGTCCTTGTCCTCCAGCAGATCCGGCGCCTGAAAAAGGGCATCGAGTCCGTGCCTGGCCAGAAGGCGCACCGCTTGTACTCGGAAGGCGGGGGACTCGTCCTTCGCGAGGGCCAGAAGCGTCTCCAGACCGTGATTCTTCTCTTCCGCCAGGAGCCAGAGGGCACGCGCGCGTATGGCGGGGTTCTTGTGCTGGTAGAGATGGTGGAGCTGGGGAACTTCCGCACCGGCCAGTTCCCCCCGCAGGCGAGTCTGGGCCAGATAGCGGCGGGCAAGGTTGGGCGATGTAAAGGCCTCGGTCAGTCCGGCATCCGTTTGCACGTCCAGCTCGGGCACCGTGTACTGAGAGTCTTTTGCCGCGAGGCGGTAAATGCGGCCACGGGTCGTATCGCCCATGTTATGGCCTCCGACACCGGGGTCATACCAGTCGGAAATGAAGATGGATCCGTCGGGGGCGGCGCACACGTCGCTCGGGCGGAACCACTTGTCTGATGGAGCCGAGAGTATGACCTCCATCTCGCCCTTGAACCCCGCCCCGTTCGCGACGGGCCGATAGGAGCGAATGACGCCCGGCCCCGCATCGGCATGGATCAGGGTATTGCGCAGGCGCTCGGGAAGGTTTTTACCCTCGTAGAAGAGGATGCCCGTCGGTGAGCCAAAGCCCGTGCGGATCATGTTCGGCATGACACCCGCGCGGTCTTTGTTCCAGTGGACCTCATCCAGATGACGGTCACCCTGGCGGCGCGGCCAGTAGCCGTAGTGCCCCCCCTCCACCACATAGTTGATTTGCACCTGCTCATTGCCGTCGTCGTCGTTGTCCGAACCGTAGACATTGCCAAGAGAGTCCACGGTGGGCTCATAGGGATTGCGCATGCCCTCCGCCAGCACCTCCAGGTTATTGCCGTCCAGATCAACCCGCAGCACCGTTGCCGCGTCAAATTCGGGATTATCGCTGCCCTTGCCAGCTATCTGGCGCTTACCCGATCCGTCCGTAATATCAAATCCGCCATCGCCCACCGTCATGTAGAGGAAGCCATCCGGCCCGATCATCGCCCCATGGACCGCGTGATCATGGTCCACACCTCCAAATCCCGAGAGGATGACCGTCTTCTTGTCCGCCTTCAGGTCGCCATCCGTGTCTTCCAGGTAATAAAGCTCCGGACTCTGGCAGATATAGACACGGCCTCCGAGCACGGCCACGCCGAGGGGAGCCTGAACGCTCGGATCTTCGTAAAAGGTCGTGGCCTTGTCGCAGCGACCATCGCCGTCCGTATCCTCCAGCACGCGGACCCGGTCGCCCGTAGCCCGGACGGTGGGATGCTTGAAGAGGCGGTAGTTGGCGGCCTCCGTGACCCAGACCCGGCCCTCGGCGTCAATGTCGATGGCCGTGGGGTTCACAAGGTGCTCGTCGGCGGCGAAGAGGGTGACTTCCAGGCCTTCGCCCGGCTGGAGCGCCTTCAGCCCGGCCTCCGGGTCCAATTGGGCCTCAGCCCCCGGCACAAGGCCCAGGGAAAGGGCGCACGCGGCGAGGCCTCTGAAAAAATGTGTGTGGTTACGAAGCATGGCGGATCAATCCCTCTCGTCTGCGGCCCAGGTCATCGTCGAAGTTCGATAAGGTCGCTAGTGTAGCCGAATCACGGAAAAGATGCATCTCCCGGCACCTCGGCGGTTTCACAGGGTGGCGGCACAATCGGGCCTATGGAGATAAACACTTATTCCGGGATTTTCAGCAGGGATTTGCGCGGGGCGCGGCAAGGCTTTGGTGGATTTCACTTGTGTAAGTCTCGCCGTTTGATTATGCTGTAGCTGAAGCTGGGGAGCAAGGAACTACAGATCGGAGAGACCACTGGCCATGAGCGAGTTTTTCAACGACAGTCTGATCAGTGATTTTGTTACGGAAAGCAGGGAGCACCTTGACGCGATCGAGCCCGACCTGCTGGGGATGGAAGAATCGGCCGACGTCGCTCCCGAGACGATCAACCGGGTGTTCAGGGCGATTCACAGCATCAAAGGCGGGGCGGGCTTTCTGGCCTACGATTCCCTCAAGCACCTGAGTCATAGCATGGAAAACGTGCTGATGCTGGTGCGGGACGGCGAACTCTCCATCAACCCCGCGATCACCGATGTCCTTCTGCGGGGCGTGGATAAGCTGCGGGCGATGGTGGACGACATTCAGGGCAGCGAGGGCGTTCCCTGCGCGGAGGAACTGGCGGATCTGAAAAAGATCATCGAAGGGGGCCGCTCCGTTGCGGTTCACGTTGCTCCGGTCTCTGAAACCTCGTTGTCACTTCGAGACAAGCTTGACCTCCTACCCTACGACCCTGCGGAAGTCACGCGGATCCTCGGTCATGGACGGTTTCTTTTTGTTGCCGACGTATTGCCCGCCCAGGATCTCGCCACCGACGATCCCGCGGGAATTGCATTTGCGGAGAATGTGGCCGCCCTCGGGGATGTGCTCTGCGTCGCTTCGGAGTCGGCGGTACTCGACAGTCTGGAAGCGGCCCTGGTGACCCGAGAGCCCTTCTGCTTTCTGTTTTCCACGGTGCTTGAACCATCGCTCATCGGCACGGCCCTCGAGCTGCCAGAAGAGCAGGTGGCATCGGTCACCGCCGATCTACTGGGCCCGTCGGCCCAGGCTCCGGCCCCTGAACCGGTAAAGGCCGCGCCAGTAGTCGCTGCCGCGCCATCGACCGCGCCCGCCGAAGTTGCGGTGGCATCCGAAGCGGCCGCCGATCCGGGCACTGCACGCCCACCGGTGGAGAGTGGGGAGACCCGCAAGGCGGACGTGGCGGATACGCTGCGCGTGCGCGTGGACCTGCTCACCCGGCTGATGAACTCCGCGGGCGAACTCGTACTCGCGCGCAACCAGCTCTTGCGCGTAATGGAGAGCCACGCGCAGACTATTCCCGGGCTGTCGGGCATACTGCAGAACATTGACCACGTGACCACCGACGTGCAGGAAGGGATCATGCAGACCCGCATGCAACCCATCGGCGCGATCTTTGGGAAGTTTCCTCGCGTCGTGCGCGACATGGCGCGTACGCTGGGCAAGGACATCGCCATCACCATGGAGGGCAACGAGGTCGAGCTGGACAAATCCATCCTGGAAAGTCTTTCCGACCCGATGACCCACATCATCCGCAATTGCGCGGACCACGCGCTGGAGCCGCCCTCCGAGCGAAAGGCCAAAGGCAAGAATCCCCAGGGGACCATTCTCCTGCGCGCGTATCATGAAGCGGGCCAGGTGAATATCAGCATACGCGACGACGGGCGCGGCATCGACCCGGAAAAGGTATCGCGCAAGGCGATCGAGAAGGGGGTGGTGACCAAGGAACAGGCCTCGCGCATGAGCAGCCGCGAACTAGTCAATCTGGTGTTTGCCCCCGGCTTCTCCACGGCTGAAGTCGTGTCCGACGTGTCCGGACGCGGCGTCGGCATGGACGTCGTGCGCTCGAATATCGAGAAGCTCGGCGGCACCGTGCAACTGGACACGGCCGTGAACCAGGGGACGACGGTATTGCTCCAGCTTCCTCTGACCCTGGCCATCATTCCATCCTTGATTGTGGGCGTACAGGAACATCGATTTGCCGTTCCCCAGGTCAACGTCGAAGAATTCGTGTGGGTCCGGGCGGAAGAAGTGGCCAAGCGTATCGAAAAAGTGCAGGGTCAGGATGTGCTCCGTCTCCGTGGTATGCTCTTGCCGCTGCTTCGCCTTTCCGACGTGCTCGGCATTCCCCGGCGCTATGCCGATATGGCAACCGGAGAACGAAGGGAGGACCAGCGACAGCGAATCGCCGACCGCCGCTCACCGGATACGGAAGCAGAACCGGTGCAAGAGACCATCGAGGAATTGCACGAACGTAACGCCACCCGCCGCACCCAGTGGCGCAGCGACTACAACATTGTGGTATCCCGCATTGGAGGCAATCGCTTCGGGATGATCGTGGACGAACTTTTCGATACCGAAGAAATCGTTGTTAAGCCCCTGTCCTGTTTCCTCAAGCAAAGCCCCTGCTTCAGTGGTGCGACAATCCTGGGCGACGGTCGTGTCATCACCATTCTGGATATGGCGGGTGTCGCCGAAGCGGGCAACCTCCATTTCTCCGATGTGGAGGCCGAAGAGCAGCGGCGCCGCGAAGAAGAAGCGCGCCGCGAAGCCCATGCCCGCGCGGCCCGTCGCTCAGTCATCATTTTCAATGCCAGTCCCGACGAGTATTTTGCCGTGGCCCAGGACACGGTGCTCCGCCTCGAACGTCTGCAGGTGTCCGATATCAAAGTGGTGGGAGATCAGGAATATCTCGAATACCGCGGTCACGGATTACCCCTCATCCGCCTTGAGCAGTACCTTCCCGTACGACCGCTTCCGGAGGCGGAAACGCTGTACATGATCATACCCCGGCAAGAAAAAGGCGTGCCCGGCACAGGCTCTTCCGCGGGCATTCTGGTCTCCCGGATTGTCGATGCGGTGGACGTGGAAGTAAATCTTCGGGAAGCGGAGCGATCCGGCCCCGGACTTGAAGGGACGGCCATCGTGAATGACCAGTTGACCCTCTTTCTCGATCCCGGCACCCTGATCGCCTCCACGGGCGTTCACGAAAGGAATGCGTGATGCAATTTGTAACATGCCGCATCGGCGACCAGCTCTTCGGCGTCGACATCACGCTGGTGCGCGAGATTAACAACGTACTCGATATCACCGCGATTCCGAAGGAAAAGGATTATATCCGGGGTTTGATTAATTTGCGGGGCCAGATTGTGACGATTCTGGACATGCGCGTGCGCCTGGGGCTGCCCGCACAAGAGCATTCTCTCGACACCCACAATATCATCATCAAAGGGCGCAATGAGCTGAACACCGTGTGCCCCGATTCGCTTCGGGCTTCCATGAAAGATATCTCCGATCCTGCCGGGCTGCTGGTGGATGGGATTGGTGACGTGGTGGATGCGGCGGACCACGAGTTGGAGCCGCCGCCCGCGAATATTGAGGCCACCCACGCGGGCATGTTGATGGGGGTGGTCAAGAAGGAAGAGGCGCTGATCGCCATTCTGGACGTGGCCAAAGTGCTGACTTTCAATTGAATGGAATGACTGGAAATTGTGGGGGTGTGTGGCGGCGCGGGGGCCGCAATACGCAAGGAGTGCCAAGCTCGTGAAGTTGGGCGTCAAGGGTAAATTCATTTTCTCCTTTCTCATTTTCGGCTTGGTCCCCATGGGGTTCCTGGGCTCCATGGCCTACCGCTCCACCCTGAACACGGAAGAAAAGCAGCTCGTTCAGATGCAGGGCTTCGCCACAGGCATCGCCGATAAGATCGACCGGAGCCTTTTCGAACGTTACGGAGACGTGCAGGCCTTCTGTCTAAATCGTGTCCTGCTCGATCGGAATAACTGGTATCAGAAAGAGGAATCGGCCAACGGAATCGTCCGGGCCATGAACGGCTACGTCGATACCTATGACATCTACTATCTCACGTTGCTGGTGGATCTGGAGGGCAGAGTGATCGCGGTGAATTCGCGGGACAGCGACGCGGCGCCCATCGATACGGCGTTTATTTACGACGTTGACTTCAGCGAGGCCGCGTGGTTCAAGGCTTGTCAGGCGGGCGAGTTTACCCGCGAGATGCCCTTTAGCGCGTCGGACAACAAACGATCGGATGGGACGTTCATCGAGGATGTCCATGTTGATCCGATAGTCCAGCGGGTATTTCAGGAACGGAAAGATGACGGACTCACCCTTGGATTTTCCGCGCCCGCGAAGGATGAATCGGGGAAAGTGATCGGTTACTGGAGCAACCGAACGCGCTTCGAACTGGTGGAGGACTTTTTCCTTGCGGCCTACGCGGAGCTGGGCGCCGCCGGTTATCCGGGGAGCGAGTTTACCCTTCTGGACGGCAAGGGCAATATAGTCGTGGACTACGATCCCGCCGCCGGAAGGGGGGATGCAAGTTCGGTGGCCCACGACCTCGAAAACGTGTTGTTTAACTTCAACATGGTGGAGAAGGATGTCGGCGCCGCCCGCGCCGCCGTCGCCGGCGAGACGGGCTATCAATTCGTGGCCCACGAACGTAAAGGCATCATGCAGGCGGCGGGCTACACCCATCTCAAGGGCGCCCTCGGATTTCCCGGAATGAACTGGGCTGTTCTCGTTCGGATCCCCCAGAGCGAATTTTCCGCCGCCGCCATCCGCGACCGCTCGAAGATAGTCGCGATGTGCGCGCTCTTTACCTTCGGGATAGCGCTTGGCGGCTACCTGCTGGGCGGCCGGATGGCCCGCCCCCTCCAGTCCACGTCGGCCATTCTCAAGGATATCGCAACAGGCGAAGGCGACCTCACCCGCCGGCTCGCGGTCAAGAGCCAGGACGAAATCGGCGAGCTATCCCACTGGTTCAACGTATTCCAGGACAAGCTCGTGGAAATTGTCGGCGAGATTGCGGGCAACGCAAGTCAACTCAACAGCTCCGCAAGCGGCCTGTCGGAGGTCGCCATGCGGATGCGGCAAAGCGTGAAACAGGTTGGCGCTCAGTCGGATACCGCCGCGGAGAACGTGGCCTCGTCTACCCGGAACATTCAATCCATCGCCGCAGGCATTGAAGAGAGCAGCGCCAACGCGAGCCAGGTCGCCACTGCGGCGGAGGAAGTCTCCTCCAGCTTGGTCACGGTGAGTGCGGCCGTGGAAGAAGTGTCCTCCTCCATGCAGGGCATCGCCCACACGGTGGAAGAGACCGCCGCATCGGTTCACTCCATCTCCGCCGCCATCGAAGAGCTTTCCGCCTCGCTCAGCAACGTTTCGACGAACACGGAGAGAGCCTCGGCCACCGCGCAGGAGGCTTCGACGGCCGCCGGCTCCACCGCGGACGTCATGAGCAGGCTCGGGAAGTCGGCTGAAGAAATCAGCAAGGTGGTGGATCTCATTGCGGGCATTGCGGCCCAGACCAATCTGCTGGCGTTGAACGCCACTATCGAAGCCGCCTCCGCAGGGGACGCGGGCAAGGGCTTCGCCGTGGTCGCCGGCGAGGTGAAGGAGCTGGCGAAGCAGACCTCCAAGGCGACAGATGACATTCGCGGTCAGGTGGAGCTCATGCAGTCCGAAACCCGCGCCGCAGTCAACGCGATTGGTGGTATCGTCGGAATTATCGGCGGAATAAACGAGGCCTTTTCGGGAATCGCGCATACGGTCCTGGAGCAGAACGCGACGCTGAACGAGATCGCGCAGAATGTGGGCGAGGCCGCACGGGGCGCGGAAGAGATGTCGCGCAATGTTCAGAATACCGCCAGCGGGACCACCGAGGTAGCGCGAAACGCCCAGGAAGCCTCGCAGGGCGTGGGCGAAATGACCCGCAGCATCACGGAACTGGCCGCAGGCGCCAACGAGATTGCCGGTAGCGCCGCCGAGGCGAGCCGTGGCATGGGGGCGGTGCTGACGGCGGTGGACGGTGTAAGCCGTGCCGCATCGGAGGCGGAGGAGAGTGCGGACGTTGTAAATTCATCGGCAGAGGAATTGTCGGGACTCGCCGCCCGGCTGAACACACTGGTGGGCCAGTTCACCTATTGACGGTCTTCCGCTTCGCAGCGGGCCCAGTGAATGCGGAATACTAATGGAAGGAGGCCCATGGCCGACCAGAGCTTGCGCGTGCTGGTGGTGGACGACACGATCGTCTACCGCCGCATTTTGTCGTCCATCATCGAGGAATTGCCCGGGACTGAGCTCGCCGCGACCGCGCCCAACGGCAAGATTGCCCTGGCGAAAATGGAGACCGCCGAAGTCGATCTGGTGCTGCTGGACGTTGAGATGCCCGTATTGGACGGGCTCAAGACGCTGGAGGTGATTCGGGAGCGTTTTCCGGAAGTGGGGGTGATCATGATCAGCGGTTCTAACACCAGCGCCGCAGGCATCACAATCCGCGCACTGGAGCGGGGCGCGATCGATTTTGTGCCAAAGCCCGAGGGAACGGATCCCGAAGAAAGCCAGCGCCAGCTCGCCCAGCATATCAAGCGGCTCGTCCAGTTGTTTCAGACGCGCCGCGCGCTCAGGACGGGCCGGCGAATCGCGGTGGAGCGCCCGCCCGCGCCCGCCAGGGCGCCTGATCGCCCCGTTTCGGTTGCCCACGCCCACGCCCACGCCCCGGTCCCGGTCCCGGTCCCGGTCCCGGTCCCGCGGGCCGCGCCGGAGCGCTATGCGGGCAAGCGACCAACGCGAATCGATATCGTGGTCATTGGCGTGTCCACCGGGGGCCCCAATGCGCTCAAAGCGCTGGTGCCTCATCTCAAGGCCGATCTTAACGTACCGGTATTGATTGTTCAGCATATGCCGCCGCTGTTCACGGCTTCCCTGGCGGAGAGCCTTGGAAGGAAGTCAGTTCTGTCGGTTCGCGAGGCCCAGGAGGGCGAGGCCATCCTCCCCAATACCGTGCTGATCGCGCC
The DNA here is from genome assembly GCA_041859365.1 of Candidatus Hydrogenedentales bacterium. GTDB lineage: Bacteria > Hydrogenedentota > Hydrogenedentia > Hydrogenedentales > JAEUWI01 > JAEUWI01. Next base: position 1,878 of record JBHEKR010000210.1, on the reverse strand, counting down.
CGGGGGAAAACATATGGTCATCCGCCAGGACCCAGCCCGAGCCGATGGGCACGTGGTGGCCTTGAATGAGAATCCGCCGGAACATAATTGTCGCCCCTCAGTCAACGTGCTTTTTCGATCCGCATCCACCTTCTTTGGTGGTAAGATACTGGCCGTAGTCATGACGGGCATGGGCGAAGATGGTTGTGAGGGAGTACGCGCTATGAAGAGGCAAGGTTGCATTTGTCTGACGCAGGAAGAGTCGACCTGCGTGGTCTATGGCATGCCCCGAGCCGTGGACGAAGCGGGACTTTCCGACGGTCGCGTGCCGATCGAGCAGATGGCCGAGCGAATACATCAACTCGTCCGGAACCCGGGGCAGTTCTCGTGAGCGCCGGCATCTCGGGTACGGAGTTCAAGCTGCTTCGGGACTACATCGAAGAACGATGCGGCATTGCCCTTGGCGAGGAGAAGGCCTATCTCATTGAGACCCGGCTCACGAAATTGATGGCGCTCAACGGCTGCGATGACTTCACCCAGTTCCACCGGCTTATCAAGAGCAGCAACGACCCGGCCCTGCACGACAAAATCATCGACGCGATGACGACCAATGAGACCTTGTGGTTTCGCGATACCCACCCCTTCGTGATTCTGCGGGAGAAAATTCTCCCCGATCTGGTGAAGGAACTCAGAGCGGGGAAAAAGCAGAAAGTGCGCATCTGGTCCGCAGCCTCCTCCACGGGGCAGGAGGCCTATTCCATCGCTATGACCATTCACGAGTACTGCCGGGTCACACCGGGGATTCGTCCCGATCAGTTTGAGATCGTGGGGACCGATATTTCATCCTCAGCGCTCTTCCTGGCCAAAAATGCCCGCTACGACGCCATCGCGATCAAGCGGGGCCTTTCAGATGAATTGCGGGACCGGTATTTTCACGTCGATGGCCGGATTTGGGTGGTAAACGATGCCGTGAAAAACATGGCCACGTTTCAGAAATTTAATCTCCAGGATTCGCCGTCCGCTCTGGGGCGTTTCGATGTCATATTTTTGCGCTATGTCGCCATTTACTTTTCCCTCACCTTCAAGCAGGCCCTCTTCAAGAATCTCGCCCGTGCGGCCAATCGGCCCGGCCACCTGATTATCGGGGCGGTGGAATCGCTGCGGGGGGTGAATGAAGAATTTGAGATGAAGAGCCATGGCGGCGGTTACTACTACACGATCTGAGAAGGCTCGCCCCTTTGAAGGGCCGGGCGGGCGCCGTTGCCGCGCCAAAGTTCTCGCAACTGGTGCCACACCACGATGCCGGAGGAACCATGTCGACCATACTATCTATCGATGATTCCGCGCAGATGCGCCATATCGTCCAAGGGGCCTCGGAAATGCTGGGCTACGACTTCATGGGGGCTCCCGATGGCGAGGCCGGACTGGAAGTTCTCGAGACCCACTGGGAAGACGTGTCGCTCATCATGCTCGACGTGAACATGCCCGGGATTAGCGGCTTCGAAGTGCTCAAACGCCTCAAGGCCGATGAGCGCTTCAGCCCCATCCCCGTCATCATGGTTACGACAGAAAGCGAACGAAAGTCGATTATCGACGCGATTAAGACCGGGGCCGCGAATTACATCACCAAGCCCTTTGCCCAGGAAGAGCTGGCGACGAAGATGGTGGAGCACCTTGGGGAATTATGAATTAAGAATTAAGAAGGTTGGTATCGAACGGTTTTCCGTTTCGTCGTAACAATTCGTAATTCTCAATTCTGGGTCTTCGTCAGAATCTGTGGGTAAAATTGGCATAAAAAAGTAGCATCCGTCTATCCTTTGGTTACTCAACAAGGTCGTTATGACCGCCAAAGGAGATCCGGATGCTGTTGAAGACTTTACTCAATCATGTGGAGCAACA
>JBHEKR010000451.1:0-9584 GCA_041859365.1 Candidatus Hydrogenedentales bacterium | reverse complement strand
GGCCCTTTGTGTGCCTGTCGCGGAGAGTTTCCATGCATGTTCCCCTGCTTGACCTGAAAGCGCAGCTTGCGCCGATCGAAGCCGAGCTGAAGCAGGCGGTTATCGATGTGATCGATTCGACTCGCTATGTGATGGGGCCGGAAGTGGAGGGGCTGGAGGCGGAGATCGCGGCGTATTGCGGGGTGGCGCATGCCATCGGCGTGACTTCAGGCACGGATGCGCTGCTGATGGCGCTCATGGCGCTGCATGTGGGCCCCGGTGATCTGGTGGTGACGTCGCCCTATTCTTTTTTCGCCACGGCGGGCGTGGTGGCGCGTTTGAATGCCACGCCGGTCTTCGTGGACATCGATCCGAAGACGTATAACATCGATCCGACGGCGCTGGCGAACTGGTTTGCGGACAATCCTGACGCCGCCGAGCGCGTGAAGGCGATTATCCCGGTCCACCTGTATGGTCAGTGCGCGGACATGGACCCGATCCTGGCTATTGGCCGGCAGTATGATGTACCGGTGATTGAGGACGGCGCCCAGGCGATTGGATCGACCTATCCGGGCAAGGAGGGCGTGAAGAAGGCGGGGGCCATGGGCGCGATGGGGTGCTATTCCTTTTTCCCCAGCAAGAATCTGGGCTGCCTGGGCGACGGGGGCATGGTGGTGACGAATGATGCGGCGCTGGCGGACAAGTTGCGACGACTGCGCAACCACGGCATGGAGCCGAAGTATTACCATTCGCTCATCGGCGGCAATTTCCGGATCGACGCATTGCAGGCGGCGGTGTTGCGCGTGAAGCTGAAGCATCTGGAAACCTGGCACGCGATGCGTCGGGCAAACGGCGCGTATTATGATGGTCATTTCACGAGCGGGGCGATTGGACTTCCGGCGCTGGCCTACGGGCGGGAGCACCACATTTACAATCAGTATATCGTGCGCATTCCGGGACGTCGCGATGAAGCGAAGGCGCACCTGACAGCGAATGATATCGGGTGCGACATTTACTACCCGATACCTTTTCATCTGCAGGAGTGCTTCCAGTATCTCGGGTACAAAGAGGGCGAGTTCCCCCACTCCGAACTGGCCGCGAAGGAGACGCTGGCACTACCGATTTATTCGGAGCTAACCGATGAAATGCAAGGTTACGTGATCGGGACACTTGAAGGGCTGCTGGGGTAAACAGGGAGTCGGCAGCCATGGCCGAAGAACTCCACGTCAAAGCTGGGAGAAGTGTTCAAAGGGGCTTGGACATTCTTGTCCGAGACAAGGTTCACGGCTCCATTCGAGAGGCACTACGGCGTGCAGAGAGCCCCCATAAACCAACAGCCCCACCCTGGCAATTCCAAGTTGTTCGGACGCGTTCACAGACCCCTGCAAAGTAGAGGCGGGCTTTGCCTCGGACAGGAATGTCCAAGCTCCTTGATTCCGTCGTCCCCTCTACACCTTCGACGCCTGCACAATCCGCCGCAGAATCGCGGGGGTTTGATCGTAGAGGGGATCGCTGTCAAGGGTGGCGGGGTCTTTGGCGGATTTTCGGCTGTTGAGGAATTTCACGATCTCCATGGAAAAGCCCACGGGATCGCCGTGTCCATCGCGGTGGAGATCGTCGATCCAGTAGGCGGCGTTTACGAGGTTGAAGAGGTCGCGGGCGGCGAGGATGGCGGCCCAGGTGGCACAAGTCACGCCGCGACTGCTGTGGCTGCTGAGGGCGTAGGCCGCGGGATAGAGCACCAGTTCATTGGCCCGGCCTTCGCCCAGATAGGCCACGAGGTTTTCCTTGACCAGCAGATATTCACGGCCCTTTTTGTCGACATCACCGAAGCGTCCCTGGGCGATGTGGTGCTGGATGGTGCGGCGGGCGGTGCCGAGGGCCTCGGCGATTTCTTCTACGGTCCAGGAAGTTTGCATGGTGGCGCAAGGCCCTTTCGGGAATGACGAAACTGGAAGGTATGGTGCGCCTGTGGCGCAAGCGATGGCTATTTTGGCGCAGATGGCGAATGATTTCAAGTGGTCTGTATGGAGGAAGTGGACGAAGTGGAAGCTTGAGAGCGGGACGCGCGCCACTTGACTCAGCGGAATGAAAAGTCGACCATACTCACAAGATGCCACTTTATACTGGAGAGATGCCATGACTCGGGTTGTACTATTTTTGATGCCGGTTCTTGTTTCCGCTGTTCTGCTTGCCGGGCAGGCCGCCGCGCCGGTGGACGAGGCCGGGTTTGTGCCCCTGTTCAACGGGGCAAATTTGGAGGGCTGGGAGACGCCTGATCCTTCTTACTGGTCCATCGAGGATGGCGCCATCACGGCGAAGATCACGACGGAGCACCCGTGCTCGGTGAATCAATACCTGGTGTATGAAAAGGAGCCGCTGGGGGACTTTGAACTGAAGTTGTCCTTTCGGATGAATGGGTGGCCCACGCCGGAGCTGCCCCATATCAATGGGGGCTTCCAGTTTCGCAGCAAGGTAATCGAGGGCCACGATGTGGCGGGCTATCAGGTGGACAACAACCTGGCGACGGACTGGCTGGTTCGGCTCTATGACGAGCACGGTCGCCACACGCTGGCGTGGCGCGGGGAAAACACGACCATCACGGACAAGGGCGAACTCGTGGTTTCGCCGATCGAAGCGGCGAAGGGTCCGGCAGAATTCAAACTGGAGGAGTGGCACGAGTATCACCTGATCTGCCAGGGGCCGAAGATTACGTTGAGGGTCAACGGCAAGCTGATGGCCGAGGTGACGGACAACGATCCAAAGCAGCAGGAGCTTTCGGGCGTACTGGCGCTGCAACTCCACAGCGGCCCGCCGATGACGGTGCAGTTCAAGGATGTGCGGGTGAAGAAGCTGTAGATGGGTTTGACTGGCGCGCCTCCGCTCGCGTACAACGAAGCCCGAACCAAAACATTCTGGAGAAGCACCCCATGAAATCCCTTTCCCGCAGTCTCACCCTGGCTTTGACGTGTGCCCTTGCCCTGGGCGCGATTTCCGCCGAACCCGCCCCAAAAGAAGAGGGCTGGGTCAGCATCTTCAATGGCAAGGACCTCGAAGGCTGGACACCGAAGATTCGCTACCACGAACTGGGCGAAAACTGGAACAACACCTTCCGGGTTGAGGATGGCGTGCTCAAGGTTTCCTACGATCAGTACGGCGGGAAATTCAACGAGACCTTCGGTCACCTTTTCTACAAGACGCCCTACTCCCACTACAAGTTTCGGATGGAGTACCGCTTTGTGGGCGAGCAGATCGCCGACGGCCCCGGCTGGGCCTTGCGCAACAGCGGGATCATGCTCCACGGCCAGGACCCCGCGACGATGGAGAAGGATCAGGACTTTCCCGCGTCCATCGAGGTGCAACTGCTGGGCGGTGACGGCGAGAAGGAGCGGACGACGGCCAATCTCTGCACGCCGAGCACGAATGTGGAGCTGAATGGTGAACTGTTTGAACCGCACTGCGTGAACTCACGATCCAAGACGTACCACGGCGACCAGTGGGTGAAGGTGGAGGTGGAAGTGCAGGGCAACGATTTTATCCAGCATTTCATCAACGGCGAGGCGGTCTTTGAATACGAGAAGCCCCAGCTTGACCCGAAGGACAAGTACGGCAAGAAGCTGATCAAGAACGGGGAAGTGATGCTGAGCGGCGGGACGATCTCGCTGCAGAGCGAGAGCCACCCGGTGGAGTTTCGGAATATTGAGATTCTGGATCTGAGCGGGCGGTAATTCTGAACCGCGAATGAACGCGAATTTGATCATGATGTAAACGAAAAATACCGCTCGCTGGGTTGAGCGGGCTGAACTTGAGCATACCTTTTAGATGGCGCAACGAGACACTCTCGCTGCGCCAGTCCTTTTTACTCGAGCGTGATTGTAGCGGTTGCTTCGGCGCCGGTCAGGATGTCTTTGGCGCGGAGCATCCATGGGCCTCTGGGGTCGTTGAGAGCGAAGGGGATCTTAACCTGGCCCTGGCCGCCTTCGATAACCGTGTGGTCCGCGATCCAGCTCGCCTCATGACCGTTGGGTGCGGCAAGGTGCAGCTTCAGGGCGCGCGCGCCGGTGGCGCCGGGTATAGCGATGGTCGGGGTCAGGACCGTGCCAGGTGCGCCCGCTGGTGCACCAAAGTCAATCGCAGGGGGCTGCGCTGCATCGGGCAGCAGCGCGAAAAAGCTGGCTCGTGCCTTCCGCAGCCTCGTCGTGAATTCGCGGACTTCGCCCAGGGCCGCGCCGCCACGTAAGTCGTACACATATCGCGATTCCGGCAGGCTTACCTTCACTTCGCGATCGACATCGTCGAGCAGTGCCACCAGCTCCAGTTCGCCCTGTTTCCATCGGGTAACCTCCAGCCCGACCGGATGATCGCCGTCCCCGATCCGGGACCCGGCCGATCCGGCTTCAGGAGCCTGTTCCCCTTCGTCCAGCAGTCGCGCTACGGCCTGCGAGGACCGGGCCGCCTCAGTTTCCCGCACCACGATGGACGGCGCGACGCCACTCGCGGCGAGGAGTTGACCCAGGAAGTCATCGAAGGGGGCGGGATAGACAGCGAAGTTCAACAGGATGGCCGTTCCATTGCCAAGCTTGTTGACAACGCCTGCCGGATACTTCAGACCGTGGTGAAAGTGGATGGGGTAGTTCCAGCCCAGGGCTTCGCCGGTGGTGAGCTCAACGGTCGGGTCGGTGTACATCTGAGGGTAGATGTCCTTGCCGTACCAGTTGCCCCACTCCATGTAGAGGGGCTGGCCATTGAGTTCGCCCTGAATCCGCATCCGATCAAGGCCCATGGCATCCTGCTTGTGGGTACGCTTGACGCCGAAGACGTCGTCCAGCACGCCGCCTTCCCGGGGCTTGCAGCGGTCGTCGTAGAGGCCGGGGCGCACATCGGCAATGAGCGTGCCGCCGCCCGCGACGAACTTGCGAATCACCTCGGCCTCCTTGTCACCAATAGCGAAGGCCAGGGGCAGAACGAGGATCTTGTATTTCGAGGCATCGAACTCGCCGAGGCGCAGTTGGCGGTCGGTAACGTAGTCGAACTGCACGCCCGCGTCGTGGAGGGCGTCGATCCAGTGCTCATGATCCCGCACATAAAGGCCATAGCTCGGGTTGCCGTCGAAATGGGCGATGTAGGTGCTGGGCAGGCTGTAGAGCAGGGCGATGCCTTCCCGCTGCATCTCACAGCGCATCAGCAGATCGCCCAAGCCATCGCGGACAATTTGCGTGTCTTCAATGAGCGCCCGGGAGGTGGGTGACGGCGCGAGATCGGGCGCGAGGAAGCCATGGTAGCCCTCACCCACGTTGTCCAGGCGCCACCACTGGATGGCGTTGAATCCGTCGGAGATCTGGTTCCAGTAGTAGCCCAGTTCCTCGTCGGGATCCATGCTGTAGCCGATCCAGTTGCCGCGCGGGAAATTGCCCTTTGCCAGGGAGCGGACCACTTCGTTGGCGGGGTTGTGATAGGGTCCGAAATATTCCATCTCGCGCATGAAAAGATCCAGATCACCGCCCTGACGCGAGCGCGTGGTAAGGCGGCGGATGCTGAAGCTGTCGGTGCCTTCAAAGCCGGTGAGGGAATGGGGATCGAGCTCGCGAAAGGCCTTGACGAAGCGCTTGCACCACTGGACGTAGGACCAGTTCTGGAAATCCTGGCGGTCGTACCAGCGGGCGAAGTTACCATCCTGCAGGGCGCGGATTTCATCGTTGATATCGCCCAGTTCGATTTGGCGCGCGCCGCCGGTGACCTCGCTGTCGGTCTCGTGCTTCACGCGGCGCTGCGCGTAATACTCCTTGAACCACTGGGGCGCGTCGGCCGCGGGGAGATCGCCCTCGCGGTCCACCTCGACCTGATCGAAGCTGGTGTACGTCGTGCCCCAGGAAGCATTCAGCGCGTCAATAGTTTTGTAGACCTTTTCGCGCAGATAGTTCTGATAGGCCACGCGGCAATGCTCGCTCAGGCAGCCTGCGCGCACGGCGTTTTCATCGCCCAGCGAATAGACGAAGGTTCCCATTTCCCGCGAGCCCCGCGCACGCTCCACCGTCTCCGCGACAAACTTTGCCATTCCCTCCTCGTCGTGGACGCAGCCCGACTTCAAGACACCATTCTCATCCAGCATGGCCAGCAGGGAGTGGCTGCTGGCGCGGAAGCTGGACGCATAGGGTACAAAGGCCAGGTTGGCTGCGGAGAGGGCGGGCAGGGGATTATTCTGCAGCACGGAGGTGACGCCATACTTCGCCATGGCCTGGGCGCCATAGGGTGCGAGGTCGGTGCTGTGGGCGTTCCAGAGGACGAAGTGGAACTGGTTCTGCCTGCGGTTGGTGATGCGGACTTGCGCGTTGGCCAGGTCGTAGATGTAGTCACCGCTGAGCAGCGCGGCTTCGACGCGGACCAGCATGGGGAACCACGGGGCGACTTCCAGCGCGAAGTCCGCCACGCCGGAAGCGCCGGGTGAAGCCGCCATCTCGGCGAGGATACGATGTTCACCATCGAGCGCACGCACACGCACGGAGTCGCCGGTCTGAACTTCTTCTACCTCAATGGTGCCTGTGATCTCCTCGCCGGCCTCGGCCCAATTCCGCGTCAGAGTCAACTCGCCGAGTGCGCGCTGGGAAGCGATCTTCATCCGGTCACTCGACCACGAAAGTATGCTTCCGTCCTTCCAGGCGAAGGCCTCAAACTGGTAAACGCCATCGGGCAGCCAGGGAATCTCCAGTGGGGCCATGCCGGTGTCCGCGACCTCGCCGGAAAACAACTTGACCTCGGTGCCGATGCCGTCCCGGATTCGCACCGAAACTTGGGACGCGGCCGGGAGCCCGCCCCAATGCAGCATCCACGGCGCGGTCGGGTCGACGCGCGAGCTCACGGCATCGGGCGCGATAGTACGCACCGGTTCGCACGTGGCGCCGGTAAAGTGAAGCGTCTTCTTCGCGGATTCCGCAATCGCCGCTGGGAGCATGTCCAGGGGGTTGTTCGCAATGCCGACAAAGGCTTTCGGCAGTTTGTTTGCGGCCCAGAGAAGGGCGCGCCCCTGATGCTCCATCTGCAGATCTAAGCGAATCTCCCAACCGGGCTCGAAGGCGAGGGCCTCGCGCGTTGCGAGGTGCATGATGCGGCCCTTGCCGTGACTGTAGAGCCGCTTGTACGTCAGGCCGCCCGGCAACCAGATCCTGTCCGACGCTGCGATGCTCTGTCCGGGCTCCAGGTGTTGTGCCTGGTCCTGCGGTATAAAGCGTGGGTCGCCCCAGGCTTGCAGCTCATCGGCGCTTTCCTTGCCTACATAGACCAACCCGCCCCCCTTTTCCACGGCGGCGAGGACGGCGACTCTTGCTTTCTCATTCAGCTTCGCCAGGGGAATCTGGTTCATGAAGATCACGTCGTAGGGCTGTTCCAGCAGGCTTAGTAGCCGCTTCGTGCCCAGCTCGGGATCGCCATACCAGCGCGGGTTGCCATCGCCCACGAGGCGCTCTCCGGGGGGGAAGCAATAGACCGCGTCGGCATCGAGATCGAAACGCTGCATCAGCTCGATCATCTCGCGACACTCAGTACCGCCCTGGTACCACGGCCCGAAGAAGAGCACGCGGGTCGTGCCCTGAGCATAGGGCTTCGCCCATTTGGTGTGGGGCGTTTCGACCTCCATGGAGAGGGCATGTTCCGCTTCGAGGAGCTCGGGACCTGACGGGACGTCGGCGCGGATGGTGGCGCAGACAGTGATGAGAACGCTGGCGGCCAGACATCGCATCGCGGAAACCAGCCTGGAGGTCTCTCGAAAACGGATTGAACTTTCTTCCATTGTCATTGCTCCCACTTCGAATGGCAAATTCAATTAAAACTCGACAAGACCCGCAGTGTAAGTTCTTGACGAGGCTCATGTCCAATTGAGTCGAATAGTATGCTGACCACGGAGTACACGGAAACACGGAGGAAAGAAATGAGAGAGAGAAATTGTAGAGACCCTTTTCGAACGTAAGCGTACCGTAACTTGCACCGGTGACGCTGAAGCTCTTTTTTTCTCCGCGCCTCCGTGTCTCCGTGGTCCAGGCATTTGGGTTCCGGCAAATGTACTGCCCTGAGCGAAACTTGGTCAAAGCTATTGAGCGATGCGGCAGCAAGAATTCTGGGGTCAGACGCGTTGATCGCGTAGGGGCGGTGGTCTATAGTTTAGCCGCGCTGTGTTACTGACTTTTTCTTGTGGAGATCTTGCCTGCATGTTTCGGGCTTTCATGGTTGTCGTCCTTTTTGGCGTTGCTTCCGCATTCGCCGCCGATTCGCCGATGCAGTATTCGCGCGATGTGTTGCCGATCCTTGCGTCGAAGTGTTTCACGTGCCACGGGCCCGACGCGGAGCATCGCAAGGCGGGCCTGCGGCTCGATCAGAAGGAGGGGCTTTTCGCGCCGCTGAAGTCGGGCAACATCGCGGTTGTGCCGGGCGATACGTCAACGAGCGCATTGTTCCACCGCATCACCACGACGGACGCGGAGGAAATGATGCCACCCGCGGACGCGCCGAAGCCGCTCAGCGACGAGGATAAACAAGTCCTCATCCGGTGGATCGAGGAGGGCGCAATCTGGACGGGGCACTGGGCTTTTGAACCGTTGCAACAGAGTGCGCCGCCGGTCATCGAAGGCGACACGTGGAGTCGGAATCCCATTGATCAATTCATCCGTGCGGCGCAGGCGGAAAGGGGGCTGACACCATCGCCCGAGGCCGATCGGCGCACATTCATTCGTCGGCTATCTTTCGATCTGCTGGGCCTTCCTCCAACCCCGGAGGAAGTGGAGGCCTTTCTGGCGGATACACAGCCGGACGCCTGGGAACGGCTGGTTGACGCCATGCTGGCTTCCCCGCGCTATGGCGAGCGGTGGGCGCGACACTGGCTCGACGTGGCCCATTATGGCGACACCCACGGTTATGACAAAGACAAGCGCCGGGAGAATGCGTGGCCCTATCGCGACTATGTCATCCACGCGCTGAACGCGGACAAGCCTTATGGCCGCTTCATTCAGGAGCAGATCGCGGGCGACGCGTTGTATCCCGATGACCCGCAGGCAACGGTGGCCCTGGGCTTTCTGTCGGCGGGTCCCTGGGACTTCGTGGGGCATGTGGAGCTGCGTGAGGGCACGATAGACAAGGCGATCACACGCAATCTGGATCGGGACGACATCGTGAGCACGACGATGGCTACCTTCGCGAGTCTCACGGCGGGTTGCGCAAGGTGCCACGATCACAAATTCGACCCCATCAGCCAGGAAGATTACTACAGCCTTCAGGCGGTGTTTGCCGGGATTGATCGGGCCGACCGGGATTTTGACGATGACCCGGCGGTGCATCGGAAGCGTCTTGAGATTGCGAAAGTTCGGGACGGGCTGTTGCGGACGGACGAGGCATTCAAGCAGCAACTGAAGGAATTGACCTCCCCCGATCTGGATGCGTTGAATGAATCGCTGAAGCCGCTGGAGGCGCGCCTGAAGGAGCTGGTGCGGAAGGACAGTCCGACGAACGGCTATCACAGCGCGATTGAAGCGCGGGCCGATGTGACCAAGTGGGTACAGGTCGACTTGGGCGCTTCGATGGCGCTGGAGAAAATTCGGCTTGTTCCCGCGCGTCCTGTGGAC
>JBHEKR010000501.1:0-60958 GCA_041859365.1 Candidatus Hydrogenedentales bacterium | reverse complement strand
CCTTGACGAGGGCGAGATCCTGATTGACGGCGAGCCCGTGGTCATCGAGTCGCCACTTCACGCGCGGGAACTCGGCATCAGCATGATCTATCAGGAGTTCAACCTGAGCCCCTACCTGAGCGTGGCGGAGAATATCTTCCTCGGCCGGGAGCCCTGCCGGGGACGCTTGCCGATTGTGGACTGGAAGCAGATGTACCGCGATGCGGAAGCGGTGTTGGAGCGTATCCGCGTGACGATGGATGTGCGGCGCCCCGTGCACGAACTGAGCATCGCGCAGCAGCAGATGGTGGAGATCGCCAAGGCACTTTCGGTTAATGCGAGGATTATCGTGATGGACGAGCCATCGGCCACGCTGACTGACCATGAACTGGAGGCGCTCTTTGCCCTTATCAAATCGCTGAAGCAGCAGGGCATCGCACTTGTGTATATCTCCCACCGTCTGGAGGAAGTTTTCGAGGTGGGCAGCCGGGCCACTATCATGCGCGACGGCGAGCACATCAACACGAGCGAGTTGTGCGATCTGACCCGGGAAAGCATCATCAAGATGATGGTGGGACGGGAACTGACGGAAGAATTTCCGAAGGAGACCTTCACGAAAGGCGAGGAGCGCCTGCGGGTGGAGGGGCTCTGCCGGAGGGGGGCTTTTTCCGATGTAAACTTCTCGCTGCACACCGGCGAGATTGTGGGACTCACGGGGCTGGTGGGCGCGGGGCGCACCGAAGTGGCCCGTGCGATTTTTGGGGCCGACGCCATCGACGCGGGCCAGATCTCCCTTGGGGGTCAGGCGGTCACCATCGGCAGCCCGCGCGATGCCATCCAGCAGGGGATCGGCCTTCTGACGGAGGATCGGAAGAACCAGGGTTTGGTCCTGGGCATGTCGGTGGCGGAGAACACGACCCTGGCCAACCTGAAGGCTCTGTCGGGGCGCTTTCTGATGAACCGCGGGCAGGAACGCAGCGTTACCCAGGGTTATATTGACGAGCTCCATATCAAGACACCGGGTTCGGGCCAGATGGTGCAGAATCTTTCCGGCGGCAATCAGCAGAAGGTGGTGCTGGCCAAGTGGCTGTTCACGAAGTCCCGGGTGCTGATATTTGATGAGCCGACCCGGGGCATCGATGTGGGGGCGAAGGTGGAAATCTACAAATTAATGAACGAGTTGGTACGGCAGGGCGTGGCGATCCTGGTCATCTCCAGTGAGTTGCCGGAGATTCTCGGCATGTGTGACCGCATCCTCGTGATGCATGAAGGCCGAATCGCGGGGGAACTCCCGCGGGAATCGGCCACGCAGGAGCGAATCATGGAATTGGCCACGGGCTCTGGTGCCGCAAGCGCGGCCTGATTCCGACCGCCCCCGCGTGGGGGGAAATCCGACCGCCCCGCAGCAGGTAAAAAATCAAACGCCCCCCGATCCTGAGACCGGAGGGCGTTTTCTTTGACCATTCAAATTTCGAACTGGGTTATTACTCGTCGCCCAGCTTCCGATCACGTACCGAACGGGGCGCGGGTGCCGCGGGAGGAGCGGCCACGGGCGCCGCACCGGGTGCGCGCATAGCCGGGGCAGCGGCTCCCGGAGCGCCGGGGGCGCCACCGGCGGCCTGGCTGGCCTCATAACGCGCCTTGTTATTCGTGGCTTCGGCGATTTTGGTCTCGGAGAGGACGATAATGTCTTTCTTATCCTGCGTCGCCGTGTTGTTGTGGTCTTCGGGAATCACACTGACGATGGTGGGCACAAGGGTGTATTGCTGGATGGCTTCGTCATACTTGTGCTGCTCTTCCAGCGCTTCACCCTTCTCGATGGCCGCACCCGCCTGCTCTTGAACATCGGAGATGGCCTTGCTCACGTTCTTTGTGATCGCATCCACCATATCCTTGGCGATATCGGACTGATCCGTGAACTCATCATCCACCGCGGCCAGAATCTCTTTGGCCTTGTTGAACTCGCCGATGGCATTGCCATAGTTGCCGCCGGTGGCGTGATTCTGGGCCTCTTCCTGAACCTGGGCGGCCTTGGCAATGATATCAACGATCATTTCACGCCGCTCATCGCGCTCCTTGATCTTCAGGTTGGTGTCCTGAATAAGGTCGGCGGCCTCTTCGCTGGTCCGGTTGTACTGGAGGGCTTCCTTGAAGGCGGCAAGCGCGCTGGGCAGCTCGGTTTCACCGGCGCCCTTTTCCGTTGCCAGCTCGAGGTACTCGCGGCCCTCGCGCAGAAAGTGATCGGAAATCTTCTTGGAAACAGCCGAGCGATTCTCGCCGCCCAGTTCGAAGGCGATCTTCCACTCCTTCACGCTCCGTTCTGCGCTCTCCTTCGTGTCGAAGGCATAGTACAGATCGCCAATTTCCTCGAAGAAGAGCGGATTGGTGGAACCGAGGGTTTCGAGATTCTCATAAACCACGCCCGCCTGATGGAAATTACTCTTTTCACCAAGCTGGTAGGCGATTTCATCCACAAAATACTGGGCAAGCCGGTCGCTCGTCTTGGCAAACCTGGCCTTGCTCTCCGCCGTGAGAATCGTGAACCAGGCATCCGATACGGCGCTGATTGCCGCTTCAAAGTGGGCCTTGCTGCTCTGCTTGAGGAGCCCGTTGTAGCCGCGGCCGCGCTTGTAGTCGTCCGCGATGATAATTTTATTGTCATGGTAGAAATGCATCTGGGCGTTGAAGTACTCGCTGGAATTCAGGATCAGCGTGCGCTCCTTCGAGGAACTGGTATACCGATAGGCATTCAGATTTTCCTCGATGTCCTTGTCGATCTTGGCCTTCATCCCCTGGTCGGTCTCGTCCCACGCGAGGCCATAGGGCAGCATGATGTCCGCGATCAGCGATGAAAGCGCGCCCAGACGGTAGGCGAAGTACGAACCCGCACCGAAGGACCGGACGTCGCGCAGCAACTCGATTTCGCTGGCCACGGCCTGAACGGCTTCGGCGTCCGAATTGATCGGCAGGCTTTTGGCTATGACCGACCAGCCTGCTTCCGCTCCTTTGAGCACGTCGCGGCTGTAGTCAGAGTCCCCCGGCCGGAAGGTACCGGGATACTTGCTCTGAATGACCTGTATGGCCATTCCGGTGATGGTGTGCTGGGCGCGTGGACCCCAGGCGGAGGCAGGGCCGATGGCGATTACCAGAGTAAGAACCACGCTGAGACGAAGGAGTTGTGTTTTACCAGTCATGATAATCCTTATCCATCATTTCCCGGCCTGCTGTCAGGCGTGGGCTGCGGGCACCTAAGCCCTGTTTCCATGCTGTACCCCAATGGTGTCACCGGAGCCAATCAAAGCACCGAAACTGATAAAACCTATCAGTCTCCTCCCAGCCTCAATTGCGCTAAATCCAGTGATCACGGTAACATAAGGGGCGAAGATGTGTCAACGAATTCCCTGATAGTGACTTTCACACTATTAGCCGGTCAATTCCGCCAGGCGACCCTCCTCCTGAAGCATGATCCCGTGAACCGGGGCCCGGCTCAGGAAATGCTGGACGTGGGCGAAGACATCCTCCCGCCCTTCTCCATTTACGATGCCATGACGACTGCGCTCCACCAATACTAATTCCTTGAAGGGGCTGGCGATCTGTTCGAACAACTGTCGCCCGCTTTCCGGGTTCACGATGGGATCTTTGGAGGCCTGTATGATGAGTGTGGGGATCGTAATCTCCGGCAGACACGCCTCCGTGGCGTTCATGACCTTCACGAGTTCATTGATCCCCTTGAGGGGGTTTCGCTCGTAGTTGATATGCCGGTTTTCCGGCTCGTTTACGACGTATTCCCACGCTTCCCGGCCCTGTCCCAGCTTTTTCAGCAGGGCGTTCAAGTTGACGATGGACGGCACCAGTCGGACGGAGTAATTGTTGACCTGGAGGGGCGCGCAGATGGAGAAGGCGGCCTGGATTTTCTCCCCTTTTCGGGCGGCGGCCAGAAGGGCGAGGCAACCGCCGGTGGAAAAGCCGCCCACGATGATGTGGTCGGTAACGCTCTTGATAATGGCGTAACCGCGATTGAACGAGTGATACCAGTCCTCCCAGGTGCGCTGGGAGAGGTCTTCCGGAGAGGTGCCGTGGCCGCGCAGGCGCACGCCGTATACCGCATAACCCTGCTGATAGAAATGGTCCGCCATGGCGCGGACTTCGGCGGGCGCCGCCATGTAGCCGTGGGCCAGCACAATGCCGGCCTTGGGCCGCAGGGGCTTGAGAAAAAAGGGTCGACCGATGTCGGGGCTCTTGCTGTCTTTCGGGTCGTAGTACTCGGCGTAGTCTTCTTCGAAGAACCGCTCGTCCTCTTCCAGGAAGATCTCGCGAATCCGCCGTGAAAGCTGGGGCCGTGGCATCTGGGCAACGTTCTTGACGATCCGTGTCACGTCGTGCAGGGGTTCGATTTCGTTGGCAATCACCTCGGTGAGCTCGTGAAAGCGTACGGTGTGGAAATCGGCCTGGCCGCGCCCCAAGGCGGTATTTTTGGTATATACGTTTCCCTCGCGAACGATCAGGCCTTCCTGGAGGCACAGCGTCGCGAAGTCCTGGAACTTCGCGCTTGGATCTTCGAAAACGATATCGCGATAGGTGTGCTCGAGAATCCCGTGCAGGCGGTGCGTCCCCAACTTTTTGAGCTGGTGAACGCAGAGAAAGATTCGGTTGCGGTAGGCGCGCTCGGTGAATGATTTGGCCTGCTGGTGGCGGATGATCGTCGCAAAGATGTGATCATAGTTGATGGTCGTCAACTGGTAAATGGACTGCATGTAGTGCAGCATCAGTTTGCGGGCAGCCTCGTTAAATACGGAACCGGGATCGGTTTCCAGCGACTGCATGTCGTTGAGCCCGCAGGCCATGACCTCGGCGTATTCCGGCGCGTTCAGATAATCGTGCACATCGATGGGCTCGCCCAGGGTAATGTCGATATCCGTATCCTCGGAGAGCACTGTGCCTTCCACGGAGAGCTCCTCCACCGCGCGCACGCCGAGGTCCTTCGCGAAACGGCGGGCCGTACGAAGAAGAAAGTTGTCCCGTGCGCGGATGGGGAAATAGGTAATATTGACGGGGATGATTACGGTTCGCTTGGAGAGCACGTCCGCATCGGGGGACAGGGCGAAATGCTCCAAGGCTTGCGCGAGCGCGGCGTCGCCACCGGGACGCGCATCGAGACACGACATTTTGTGGCGGTAGAACTCGGCCCGGAGCGCGAGCACCGCGGCCCCCGTATGGGGAGGGCGGCGCTTGCCATCGCTGTAGATGCTGAACTTCCCCGTATGATCGATAACCTTTTTATCTTTGATCATCGCTCCTTCGGGAAAGATCATCCAGGGATGCTCCCCAGTCAGCAGCGAATGGACGATGATACGGTCGCGATCCGGGTCAGAGGTCGAAACCGTGCCCGTGGATCGCAGGAACTGACCAATACGCCCCTTGAACAACTGGGCGGCGGCGAGCCCCCAGACCTCCTTGCCCGTGTACTTGTTGATGACGTAGGGCAGGAGGAGTGTTTCCAGCCGGGTAAAGTGGTTCACGACGAAAATGATCGCCATGTCGTCCCGGATGTTTTCATGGTTGTGCAGTCGAACGTCTGCCCGGATCAATTGCGAAGCGAGGTCCAGCGACCATTTGGTCATGGACAGGGCTACGGTAGAGGCCATCGGCATACTCCCATTGCAAGGTAGATTGGCCTCATGACTATAGCACGCCCGATCCCGCCATGCACTAGTTCTTGCGGGGCTTCACCGGCACTGGCGACGCGGCCAGCACCCGATCCCGCTCCGGCAGATTGAAGGTAATCACCTGGCGGAGATACTGGGCATTGTCCAGATCGATATCGGTGAACTGTACGGCCACGCCTTGATCATGAAGACGGGCGATGTGGCCGCCGGCGTTAATATGCCGTGGCTCGGCGTCGCC
This sequence comes from Candidatus Hydrogenedentales bacterium, assembly GCA_041859365.1. Lineage (GTDB taxonomy): Bacteria > Hydrogenedentota > Hydrogenedentia > Hydrogenedentales > JAEUWI01 > JAEUWI01. The sequence goes on along the minus strand of JBHEKR010000501.1, from coordinate 55,075 downwards.
ATCGAGGATCAACATGACCCGCACGGGCTTCCCGATGGGGAGGCGGTTTTCGGATACGAACATGAGGCCGCGCAGACTCACGTCCACGGCCTTTCCCTCCACGGTGATGCCATTACCCAAGCGGACTTCGGTCCTGGCGTGAATGGGGCTCCGGGAGTACTCACGGTGTTCTGAAAAGGTAACCATGGCTTCGACTCCAGGACGCGGGCTAGTTCTCCCGGCACCTTGCGGGTCGCCATTCGGCCGGTGATCGGCTTCGAGTCGGGGGAAAACCAGTGTCCGATGTGCCGACGGTTGCGCTCCGCCGACGATTGCTCTTTACCTTCGCACGCTCTCAATTGCAGCGTAGCACAACATGGGGAAATGCGCCAGTAAAATCGGAATTTCGTCCGGCGACGATCGCCAGAAATTCGTCAGGGCGCCTTGGGCGTCTTAACCGGCGTGGCCACGCCAACGCCGAAGGTGGGCTCCTTCGCCGTACCCGAGACTTTGATTGGAACGCCGAAGACCTTGCTGACCAGATTGGCCGCATCGCCAAGTATTGGAATCTTCCGGGCCATGCCAGTGACCCCTTCGAGCACCTGAATCTCACCACCGCCGTCGGCCGTGTCCTTCGGGTAGTCAAAGGTGGCCTTTCCCGCAAGAACATAGGCCGAATCCGTCAGGTTGATGGGGTCCAGCCGAAATACACCCTGCTCGATCAGCACGCGGCCGGAGATGGTCTTGAAGGACAGTCCCTTGTCCTTGAGCTGGGGAATTCGGAGGCGGAGGATGTCGGTGGTCCGCAATGCGCCAAGCAGTTTCGAGGCGAGGCCGGCTTTGCCCAGCGTGCCGTCCTTGCCCTCGAAGGTGATCTCCCCGCTGATGTGGTGCATCACGGAGATACTCTCGGGCACAAGGGGAATCGTGAGGGCCACCCGGCCATTCATCGGCCCCGCCAGCCCCCGGGCCTTTTCCAGAAAAAGGCCTTCGAGTAGAACGGCATCCACATTGTTGACGGCGAGATCCGTGCTAATCACCGCGGGATTTCCATCGCGGGCGGACACATAGCCGCCCGTGCCGATCAACTGGCCGGAACCATGCCCCAGTACCAGCTCGTCGAGTCGCACGGCGCCGGGCGTGAAGCGGGCGACGCAGCGAACGTTTTGCAGGGTGGCCTCGGCCCAGATCAGCGTGTCCGCGGCGATGGGGAAGTCGCCGCTGAAGGTCCAGGGCAGTGAACTATCATCGCGGGGCGCACCCCGGCGCGCATTCCACGCCGCGTAGCCCTCCTTCAATTCGGAAGCGTGAAGGCGGGCCGCCTGAACACGGCCCCGCCATCGGTCTCCGCTCCCGGAAACCTCCAGAGATCCTTGACTCGCACCGATGGCCCAGGCCAGCTTCTCCACCTTCCACGTACCTCCCTGGCGCGCCAGAGCGCCATCGAGCCCCACAGGCAGCAGGTCGGGCGCTGGTTGCAGGGTGGCGGCCTCAAAACTCAGTGAGAGATCGCGGGCCTCTCCCGCATAACTCCCCGAGACGCGCCCCCCAATAGCGCCGCCTTCGGGAAGAAGCGGTGCGAGGGCCGCGAGGGCAACCGAGAATTTGTCGGCCCGCAGCGCTCCACCGGTGAGCGTGAAGGCGACTTGCTCCCCGCCCGCGTCGATTTGCCCCGCGCTGAGGCGCGCCCCCTCCTTCCCCCAGTTTCCCGAGGCGGAAAGGCCCAGCGGATAGCCCGCTTTCTTTTCCAGCAGCGACCAGCCCAGGACCGCCTCCGTCAGGTCAGCCCGCGCGGATATCTTTCCGCTGGCCGCGTCAATCCCGAGATCCACTTTGACCGCGCCAGCGGGCTCGGTGGCCTTCGAAAGATGGGGCGCCAGCCAGGCTGTGGGAATACTTGCGGAAAGGTTGAGGCCGATGGGGGCTTTGGCTTTGGCCCCGGCGGCAACGTCCAGATTACCCTTCAGGGACACTGGCGCCTCTGAGAAGAAATCCAATCGGGTGCCGGAGCCCCCATAGCTCAGTGCGAGGGGTACGTCGCCCAGGGCTTGGAGCAAGGTTCCAGCCACGCCGCCGCGCGAGGACTCGGGAATCAGCGACCCGTCGGCGAGGCGCAGCCGGACCTGGCTCTGCACCGCCCCGCCGGCGATCGCGTAGGAGCCTTGGGCGGAAAAGCGACCCAGCATTTCCGAAGCGCCCGCGGTATCGAAAGTCACGTCTGAGGCCGAGCTCTTGAGCGCGAGCGCTTCCAACTGAATTGAATCGTTGTAGCCGCCCGCATTCAACGCCACCTTGACACCCTTCGCGGTGGCCTCGACCAGTAAGGCCTCGGGCTTCTTCTCTCCGCGGACAAATGTGCCCTCCAAACGGGTGCAATCGACCTTGCCGCTCTGGAGCGTGACGCCGACCGGCTGGATAAACTCCCAGAGGGGACTGGTCAGATCGCTGGTGAAGGCCGATGCGACCGTCCAGCGTTTTAGCGTCTCGTCGGGGGTCAAGGTGCCGCTGAACTTCGTGTGGGGCCCCGCAATCCGGGTAATGTGGAGCACACCATCTTTGAAAACGCCCTCCCCCTCCACGTCCGTCGCAGGAGCATAGGTCCGGGCGCTTCGGTCATAGGCGGATACCGCGCCCTTCTCCAGCGACGCCGCGATACGCAAGGTGGATAGCTGAATATTGCCCTGGACAAAGGTCGCCCGAAACTCGGGAATGACCACGGTCCCGGCCTCGGCGCGCAACAAACGCGAGACCACCTCTGGCAGCGGGAAATCGGGGTCGAGATTCAATTTTCCGGTCAGATTCAGATCCACGATATCGGTCGCATACCCCAGGGTCATGGCGCCATCGGCCTCCACGTGCCCATTGGAGAATCCAGACAACTGATAGACGTCGTTTTCAACCGTGATCGCGCCGTCGATACCCTCGATATCGTAGCCTCCGTTCAGCCGGACTCCCACATCCTTGACCTTGATCGTGCCCTGTGAGAAGGTAAATCCGCTTGCGGGATCGCTACCGAGCCGGACTGCGCTCAAATTCGCTTCAGCGGGCGTGTCGGCGTTCACCGTGACCGGGATGCCCGGCACGCCCTCAACAAGCCAGGTGATTCCCTGATTTCGCAGCGTGGCTTCCGACAAATCGAGGCGCCAGCTTTGGTCATCCCGAACCTCGATGGCTCCGGTGAGGCTGACGGGCAGCGTGTTGAGCCGCAGGCCATCCAAACGCAGTCCATCCGCACCGCGGCGCACGGTGACCTCGAAGGGACCCAGCGCGTCGGCCTGATCGGGTAGGCGAACCTGCCCGCGTGCTTCGACGTTCACCGAAGCATCCCGAGCGACGGAGAAGGTCGCTTCACCATCCAGGAGGAGCGGGGGCCATTTCGCGTCGCCGGTCAGGGCCGCCAGGGCCACGCCGCGGGTGATCGCGGCGCCTTGAATTCGGGGGTCGTTGTCGACGTCCAGGATCAAGGTGCCCCGCGCCGACATGGCGTTCTGCTCCCCTGTGGCGTTAAGGCTATAGACGAATTCTGGCGCCCCGGCGGTCACCCCGAGGACTTCAAGCGCGCCAGACGCGAAACTTTTCTCGCCACGCAGGATTACGAGTTCGGGCGCATCAATACGCTCCAACGTTACCCGAAGCCCCGCCTCGCCGCCGGATTCACGCGGAGCACGCAACGCGGCGAGATAGTCCGCCCACCGTGCCTTGAACGCATCATTACCCTCTGGCATCCGCAGTTGGGCGTCGTAGATGGTGACATCGTGCAGGGCGAGCTGCTGATGGAGCAGCCGACTCAGGCTGGCGGTCACCGAGACTTCGGGAGCGAAGACGGAGAAGTCTCCCACGCCCAACCTGACGTTTGCCACGACCAGCCGGGGTGTGGGAAGGAGTTTGAGATCCATTTCCCCAAAAGTCAACGGAAGCTTGATCAGCTTCTCCAGTTCCTCGTCAATCACCGGGCGATAGTGCTCGATATCGATGAGCCGCTCGACACCCTGCCAGAGGACGGCCACGAAAAGCGCCCCCGAGAGCATGAAGATCAATCGGCGGCGGGAAATGCGGCGCTTGGTGGCGGGTGGTGTGTCGGGCGTGGTGGCTGCCATATCGACCGCTATTTTAACAGGGATCCGGGTTGCGATAACAGATAAAGGGTGAACTGTAAGTTGCGACGACGAGGACCGCCAACTTTCAACCGTCAACCATCCACTCACTCAAAGGGCTGGCGCAAACCCTTCAGGGGAACCAGCTCGCCTGGATAGTGAAGGCTCCACTGCCTGCGGAGCTTATCCATGACTTCCATGACCTCAACGGTTCGGGCGTGGGGCATGGCGGGGCACTCCAGCAATCCCTGATCCAGACAGGCCATGACCTCTCGAATTTCGTACTCAAAGCCCAGACTTTCCAGGGGAATTTCGACCGACTGCTCCTCGCCTTCGGCAGGTATCAAAGTTACCTTGCTGGGCTGCCAGAAGGGGCTGTGGATCTTGATGGTTCCGGTCTCGCCATGGATATAGGCGTCCCAGTTGGTCTTGGTTCGAATGGCGCTGGAGAGGGTTGCAAGTCGTCCACCACTATAGCCGAGCACAAAGGCCGCCTGTTCGTCCACGCCATATTCGCCAATGTGGGCAAAGCCATGGATATCCGTGGGCGCGTCCTGGAAAGCGATGGATGCAATGGTAATGGGGTATATGCCCACGTCCAGAAGACTGCCGCCGCCGAGGCGCAAGTCCCAGAGTCGACCGCGATCGCCGTAGTCCATACGAAAACCGAAATCCGCCCGAACCATGCGGGGCTCGCCAATGGCCCCGGCCGCAATCCACGCTTCCGCCTGCTTCACCACGGGGAAAAATCGGGTCCACATGCCCTCCATGAGAAAACGCTGCGATTCGCGCGCCACCTCGATAACAGCGCGGGACTCAGCGGCATTGAGGGTGAAGGGCTTCTCGCAGACGACCGCCTTACCCGCGCGAAGGCATAGAATGCAATTCTCCATGTGGAGGGCGTGGGGCGTAGATACATAGACCACGTCCACGTCGGGGTCGTTGGCCAGGGCTTCATAACTTGCGTGGCGCACGGGGATCTTGAAGCGATCACCGAAAGCATCGGCGCCCTCCTGGCTTCGCGACGCAACCGCGTGCAGGGTAGCACCCTCGCAAACAGCCAGGCATGTGGCGAATTTTGCGGCGATGTTGCCGGTACCAATGATGCCCCAGCGGTAGTTCGTGGCCATGAGATGCTCCAGGGTTGGGAAAAACATAAATTGGACTGACTGGACCGAATCGTTCTGCGAATGCTATTCCATCGGGTAGCGAAGTCCCCACTGCAGCCGGATGTTGTCCATAATATCGAGAATATCCAGCGTGGTCTGAAGCGGCATGATATCGCTCTCCAGTTTGCCTTCGCGGAGACAGCGGTGCACCTCCATCGCCTCGTACTCGTAGCCATTGCAGTGGAGCGGAAAGTCCTGGGTAATGGTTTCCTGCTCTGGACGCTCGAGACTGACTTTGGTTGCATTCCAGAAAGAATCGTGGAGGATAATCATGCCCTCGGTCCCCATGATATACCCGTCATAGGGGGATTTCGTCTGGATAGCGCTGCCGAGCAGTGCCAGCCCGCCGCCGTCATAGCCGAGGATGTACGCGGCCTGTTCGTCCACACCATTGCGGCCCAGGTAGGGCAGGCTGCGGATCTGCGTGGGGGCTTTGCGGAAGGCCATGTGGGCTAGCGTGATGGGATAGATGCCGACGTCGAGCAGGCTGCCACCGCCCAGCTCGGGGTCGAAGAGCGGTGCCGCATCGTAGCGAAAACCAAAGTTAGCCTGGACCATCCGCACCTCGCCAATAGCGCCTTCGTCGATCCACGCCATGGCCTGGTGCAGCGCCGGCATGAAGCGTGTCCACATGGCTTCCATGAGAAAACGCTTCTCCTTGCGCGCGACCGCAATGACCGATTCGGCCTGAGTGCGGTTGATGGTGAAGGGTTTCTCGCAGAGGACCGCCTTCCCCGCTTCGAGGCAGAGGATGGTGTTGTCCTCATGGAGGGAATTCAGGGTGGCGATATAGACTGCGTCCACCTCGGGATCCGCCGCCAACGCCTCGTAGGTCGGGTGGCAATTGGGGATGCCGTAGATTGCGCCAAACTTATCCGCGCTCTCCTGCGAGCGCGAGCCCACCGCCTGAACCACGGCATCGTCCAGCGAGGCGATAGCGGTTGCGAACGTATTGGCGATGTGCCCGGTGCCCATGATACCCCATCGAATCTTGCTGCTCATGCGTGTGTACCGTTCCAGGTTTTACCGTTATTTCTTCGGGTCAAGGTTTTTCGCCAAGTCATCTTCCGTCACCGACGACTGCACGCCGCCTTCCGGCACCTCCATACCCGCCACCCATACGAGGGCATTCAGTACGATCTTGCGGAATTCGTCGTTGCCCCAGTTGCGGTGGATGTGGCCACCGGTGAAACCAACGCCACGGCCCCCGTCGGGACGCTCCACCGCCCACATCATGGACTCGGGCTTGCCTTTATCCGCCTGAATATGGGGATAGGGTCCCGCCGGATAAACATAGGGTCCGTCGCGCACTTCATCGGGTGGCGTGGCCACGAGGAGTTCCGTGACCCCGGCCTTGTCATCCCGGAAGCGCATGTGCATGTACCACTCATCTTTGATTTCAAAGGGCTTCACGCCCTTCGTCACGGGGTGTTCGGGAAAAGAGAGGTACTTCGGGTTCCACATGGGGTTGCACGAGAACTGGTCTTCGTAGTATCCGCCAATCCACTGCTTGAACTCCGCCCCACCATTTTCCCGAGGGACTTCGACGCCAAAATGGGCGCACATAAGGCCCACGCCTTTTGCCATGAGACCGCCGAGAAAGGCCAGGCGCTCGGCCTGTACTGCGGGGTGATTCTTGCCGCCGTCCATGTACATGAGGATGCCGTCTACATCATCAAACTTGGACACCTCCTCGGGCCAGCCATTGAGCTGGACGACGGTTTCCAAGCCTTCGACGGATTCGAGGCACTTCGCCAGCAATTGGACGCCGGCGTTGAACTCATGGTCGCCGGGCCCGTGACTGGGTGTGCCGGCGATGAGCAGGAGTCGCTTCGTTTCATCGGCGTCGGCGGCGGGCGCCAGCATGCCGGTAACCAGCGCCAGGCCCAGTAGGCCTTGCAATACGGAACGTAACACGGTAAATCTCCTCTATACTTGAAAAAATCTTCAACGCAGGCAGCGACAATGCCGCAATCTTACTTGGACGACAGGGACGACAGAAACCCGGACCACCCATTTTCTGATGTCCCGGCGATGGCACAAGAATTCGACCTTCTCATTCCCGGCCCCGGATGGTTAAACTCTATTCCCAACACCATGGACCTATTCGGGCCAGTTGCGGATTATAGCACGTGAACCGGGCAATGGGTTCAACCCTTGAAAGGAAGTATCGTGCCGTCTTTGTTCATCCATCGTCGATTCGCCATGTTTGTCGTGCTGACCTTCAGTTTGCTGGCGGGAGTCCGTGCGCAAGCCGAGCGGGAAATCCTGCCGGGGATCGCGACCGACCGTGTGGTGCTGGGCAAGCCCTACGATCTGCTGGGCAACCGCATCGTTTTTACCAACTGGTACTACATTGATCCGGGCGACCTGGACTGGCGCGACAGCAACGACAAGAGCGTTTATGTACACGGGGACGAAGCGGTGGACGCGTCGCGTTTCGTGGGGATTCGCCCGCCCCACGGCATCAGGATCGCCGCGCGGAAGGCGCAGGTCCTGGGACCTATCGAGGACATGCCTTACCGCAGTATTCTCAAAGATGGCGACACGTACAAGGGATGGACCTCGACGGAATATTACGAATCGAAGGACGGCCTGGCCTGGGAGAAGAAGGCCAGGCTGAACTTCACGGACCCCACCGATGACGGAATCTATCAGGTCTTCATTGATCCTGCCGCAGCACCCGAAGAGCGCTACAAGGCAGTCTGGGTTGGACACATGACTCGTGCAGAGTTCGATGCCTTCCGAGCGAAGCGACCCGATGGGTGGGAACCTAAGGCCGCTTTTCTACTCGGCGAGCAGGACAGCGTGTCGTGTCTCCGGGGCAGCGTGTCGCCCGACGGCATCACGTGGAGAAACCGTCCAGAGCCGTTGGTGGTGGAGTACTGCGACACCTTGAACACAGCCTACTATGATGTGCAACTGAAGAAATACGTCATTTTCACCCGGTACTGGTCGGTCGGACCCACGGCCGCGAGCCAACCGGCGAACATCCGCGATTCGTGGACGGGCGTAGGACGACGAGCGATTGGCCGCACGGAGTCAGATAACTTCGACCGCTTTCTTCCATCGGAGATGATTCTGGAGCCGCCCCCCTCCATGCTGCCGTCGGAATCGCTCTACACCAACTGTTATACCACCATTCCCGGTGCTCCGGATCAGCACCTGATGTTCCCCACCATCTGGAACGCGTCCATCGACGACACCACCCGCGTTGCCATGGCGTCCAGTCACAACGGCAAGGTGTGGCACTGGGTGCCGGAAGGCGATGTGCTGGAGACGGCCCCCTTTGGCAACTGGAATGGGGGGTGCATCTGGGCGCAGCCCAACCTGCTGGAACTGGGCAATGGCGACTGGGGGTTGCTCTATCTGGCCCACAATGTTCCCCACAAATACCCCCGTGGAAAACGCGGCGGCGGCGTGGGCTATGCGGTCTGGCCCAAGGGCCGCATGGTGGCGCTGGAGGCCGAGGAGGAAGGGGAATTCACCCTGATCCCCGTGATGCCGAAGGGCAAGTCCCTGAAGATTAACGCCACGACCACGCGCACCGGCTGGGTGAAGATGGAGGTGGTGGGCGACCCCGAGCGAAGCCTGGAAAAGTGCAGGCCCATCATGGGCGACGCCCACTGGACCGCGTTTAAATGGGAAGGCGAGAATGTCGAGACCGTGCGGAACTTGGAGAAGCCCGTCACGCTTCGATTCCAGATGTACCAGGCGGAATTGTACGGTGTCGAGTTTGAGTGATACTGACCAGCGGAGCAGGATCGGCGGCTACTCCGGGGTTGCCTGGAGCCCGCCCTTCCCGTCCCCGGCACCGAAATTTGCGGGCTCGGTCGACTCATCGTTAGCAATTTGGCCCTACCATCGGGTATGCTTCCCATAGTTTTTTCGCGCCCAGCCTCCTGTTTGAGCGCCACCCCCCAATTGAATCTGTGCCCTTCGGAGTTCCTGTCCCCATGTTTTCCGCGCTCACCCGTTCCTGGAAGAGCAAGCCCTCCCGAAACGAAATTCTATCCAACATCTTTGCCGGCCTCACGGTCGGCGTCGTTGCCCTGCCCCTTGCCATGGGTCTGGCCATTGCCAGCGGAACCCCGCCCCAGCACGGACTCTACACCGCCATCATCGGGGGAATTGTAATCGCCATTTCGGGCGGTTCCAAGGTCAATATCTCCGGGCCGACAGCCGCTTTTGTCGTCATCCTACTCCCGATCGTTCATGAATATGGCATGGGCGGCCTGCTCCTGAGCGGCTTCATGGCGGGATGTATCCTGGTGGGCATGGGATTCCTCCGACTGGGGGGCCTGATCCAGATCGTCCCCTATCCCGTCACTGTGGGCTTCACGGCGGGCATCGGCGTGGTCATCGCCACCTTGCAAACCAAAGACTTTCTTGGGCTGGAGGTCGCGGCCCCGGGCGAAGACTATATCGAGAAAGTGGCCATCCTCGTAAATGCGCTGCCAACCATGCGGTGGGAAGAAGCCTTGGTCGGCACCGTAACCCTGATCGTGATCATGCTCTGGGCGCGCATGAAGTCCCGCTTCCCCTTCCACCTTGCGGGCATCCTGGCCGGGTCCATCGGGGCCTGGGCCGCCACCCAGTACTTTCCTGGATTTGAGGTCGCCACCATTGGCTCGCGCTTTCACTACGAGTTGAATGGCGTCCAGGGGGGTGGCATCCCCCCCATACTCCCCCAGTTTGTTCTCCCCTGGGCGCTGCCCGGTGGCGGCACGGACCCCGGAGCCGTTGGCCTTTCTTTCCGCCTTATTCAGGACTTGATCGGGCCCGCCTTTGCCATCGCTATTCTGGCCGCGCTGGAATCTCTGCTTTGCGCCGTGGTGGCCGATGGCATGTCGGGCAAGCGCCACAACCCCAATGACGAGCTCATCGGCCAGGGCTTGGGCAACATGATCGTGCCTTTCTTCGGTGGGATACCGGCCACAGCCGCCATCGCGCGAACCGCAGCCAACGTACGCGCGGGGGCCACCATGCCACTCGCCGCGGTGGTCCATTCCGTCTTTATTCTCCTGTCCATACTGATTTTCGCTCCACTGCTCGCCTATGTACCCATGGCGTCCATCGCCGCATTGTTGTTGGTGGTCGCCTGGAACATGAGCGAGGCCAAGCACTTTCTCCGCATCGTGCGCGTGGCGCCACGCCGCGACATCTTTACCCTGCTGAATTGCTTTTTTCTCACGGTGCTCTTCGACATGCAGATTGCCGTCGCGGTGGGAATGGGGCTCGCCGCGGTGCTCTTCGTGCGCCGCAGCATCGAAGTGACCGGTGTGGAGTTGATTCCCCACAAGTCCAATGACCATCCCCGCTCCCGGGATCTGCCGGAAACGGTGATGGTTTATGACATCGATGGGGCCATGTTTTTTGGCTCGGCCCAGAAAGCCCTGAAAGCGCTGACCAGCGTACAGCCCAATATCCGGGTGGTGATCTTGGAAATGTCGGATGTGCCTATGATTGACATGACGGCCATGGTGGCTATGGAGTCCATTCTGGACAATTTCCGCAAACAGAAGATCAAGCTGATCATTAACAACTTGAAACCGGAATTGATTCAGGTTGTGGAGAAGGTGGGTATACGGGAGGAGATCGGCGTACTCAAGTTTACCCAGTCGATGGACGATGCCGTTGATCGCGCGCTGGTAGCGGCGGCGTAGGCCAAGGGTAAAGTGGCAAGAGATTCCTCGTCCACGTCCTGGTAATGTAACCGGCCCGGCGTACATCGCGAGAACGCCGGGCCGGTGTTTCTTTCATCGAGCTGTTGCTACGACCGCCGATCCAGGGCGCCGAATGAAATCAGGGTAGCCATGGTCAGGCCAAGGAGGAAAAGATCGCCCAGGCGCACGCTGGATTTGGTTCCGATGCCCGTTTTTGAACCGGGGCAACCACCAGGCGTCTCGCCTTCTCCTTCTCCTTCTCCTTCTCCTTCTCCTTCTCCTTCTCCTTCTCCTTCGCCTTCGCCTTCGCCTTCACCTTCGCCTTCGCCTTCACCTTCACCTTCACCTTCACCTTCACCTTCACCTTCACCTTCGCCTTCACCTTCGCCTTCGCCTTCGCCTTCGCCTTCGCCTTCACCTTCGCCGGCGGGAACCAGGTCGCTGATATCCCAAAGGTTCGCGGTCTCGTCCCACGCCCCGCTGAGTACTTGTCTTCCGTCCGGCGAGAACACCACGGAGTTCAGCCAATCCGTATGCACGGAGAACGTCCGAAGCTCCTCGCCTGTGGTGACGTCCCAGAGTTTCACTGTGTTGTCGCGCGAACCCGTGAGCACGTGTATGCCGTCCGGCGAAAAAGCCACAGAAGTGACGTAGTAGGTGTGTCCGGTGAAGCTCAGGAGTTCCGTCTCTGAATCCACATCCCACAGCTTGGCGATATTGTCGTTTGACCCGGTGAGCACCTGGGTGCCGTCGGGTGAAATGGCTGCGGAATTCAACGCATAGGTATGCTCAAAAGAGCGAAGCTCGTCGCCCGTTGCGACATCCCAGAGCTTGGCGGTGTTGTCCGTCGACCCCGTCAGCACCTGGGCGCCATCGGAAGAGAACGCGACGGACACGACTGTGTCCGTGTGGGTGAAGGTCTGCAACTCCACGCCTGTTGCCCGATTCCAAAGCTTCGCGGTATTGTCGCTCGATCCGGTGAGAACCTGTGTCCCATCAGGTGAAAACGCCACGGCATTTATATCGAAAGTGTGTCCTGAATAGGTTCGAAGACCTGCGCCCGTGTCCACATCCCACAGGATGGCCGTGGCATCGCGCGACCCGGTGAGGACCTGTTCGCCGTCAGGCGAGAAAGCAACGGCATAGACTGGCAGCGTATGACCGGAAAAGGTCTGGAGCAGCAGGCGGTTGGACTTGTCCAGCAGCACCGCACCATCATCGGTACTGAGCAGAACGGCCTCGCCATCGGGTGAAAAAGCTACCCCCCCGCCGTTAAACCCCGAACCAAATTCCCGCAAAGAGTCTGTCACGGTGTCGGCATGGCCTCGGGGCTGCAGTGACAGCGCTGCCGCGATGATGCCCAGCGCGGCGATCACGCGAACGAGCCGTCGGCTGTTAATGAATACACGTCGCTTGTTGATTTCTTGGCAAAGGCACATAGAATCAGAACCTCATCCAGGTCGAAACACTGGCTTCCCGTTTGCTCCGGACCGGAGCGTTTCCCGCTGCTCACCCCCGGCAGGCTTGTGGCTGTTCGCCGACAAGCGCCACCGTCAAGTTCGCGGGAGTGTATACTATCGATTACTTTCCCCTCAAGCCCCCATTTCACGATCTCGGGGAGCCCTCCTGGCGGATCCCGAAAACACGTCGAGCGCCAGGGGACCGTGCTGCGGAATGCCCCCGGCGCTCGCCAGTGAATCATAGGAGGGTAGGCTTATTAACGTGCAGCCTGGACGAACCGGCTACTCCATCTTGAACACATAGGCGTGCTTGCACGGGGCCTCGTCCACCCCCAGTGCAGGAACCTGTATGACGACACTGGGGCCGCTTTGTATAAAGGCCACGGGCTTGTCGTAGCCGAGGAGGGTTACTTTCGTCACCGTACCGGACACGGGCAACTCCAGCGACGCGCCGGGCCATTTCAGGCAGATCGCGTAGGTCGCCTTGTCCTTGGTGGTGAAGCGAACTTGCTCCATTTTCGGCGCATCGGCCAGGGCGTGGGTACCGTAGATCGCCTCGCCGTTCACGGCCAGCCATTCACCCATCTCCAGCAGGCGCTGCTCCATGACGGCGGGAATGCGGCCATCGGCCTCGGGGCCAATGTCCAGCAGCAGGTTGCCGCCCCTGCTCACATTATCAATCAGAAGATGGAGCAGCTCGGTGGTGCTGCGGTAGTTCTCGGCGCGCTCGTTGCGGTTGTAGCCGAAGGACTTGCCCATGCCCTGACATTCCTCGAAGCGGCTGTTCTGGATGAGACCGCCTTCGGGGATGTGGCCGTACTCGGGGGTGGCGAAGCCGCCGTGAACGTTGCGGCACTCCTTGCCCCAGCGATCATTAATTACAACGTCTTTCGGCGCGTTGCTCTCGTTGAAGAGCCAGGCCAGAAACTCGGTGCTGCGCCAGGTGCTGCTGGGGTGGCCCCATTCGCCGTCGGGCCAGATGATGTCGGGCTGATAGCGCTGAACCAAATCCTTCATCTGGGGCAGCATGTACTCGTCCACATAGCGGTCCACGTCCGAAAGATAGAGGGGATTGAACCATTCGTACATGGAGTAGTAGAAGCCCATCTTGAGCCCGGCGCCGCGCACGGCGGTCATGAGATCGCCCGCCAGATCGCGATGGGGCCCGATGTCCATCGCGTTCCAGTTCCAGTTCGTGGGATCGGGCCAGAGGCTGAAGCCCTCGTGGTGCTTGGAGGTCAGCACAATATACTTCGCGCCGGATCGCTTGAAGATATCCGCCCAGTCCTCGGGCGCAAACAACTCTGCGGTAAACTTCGGTGCGAAATCTTGATACTTTGTGTCCGGACCATAGGTCGCGTCGTGAAAAGCCTTCGTCTGGCCGTCGCCCTCGATGAGATCATGCCAATACCACTCGGAGTAGCGATCCTTTGGCCCCCAGGACGGTACGGAGTAGACGCCCCAGTGGATAAAGATGCCGAACTTGGCGTCGCTGAACCAGGTCGGATTGGGGCGCTGGTCCAGAGATTCCCAGGTGGCCTCATAAGGCTGGGAAAGCAGGGTAAGGGGCGCGAGGGCGACAAAGAGGAGTGTATTCATGGGATTCTTCCTTTCCGTGGCGCGGAGGGATGGTGTACCATCGGCCCGGACCCGCGCCGGAATATCGTTGGAGCGGACTTGTCCAGTATCATATTCCTTTGCTCATGGAAAATACACGCACGGAGCGTTTTTTGATGAAAGCCGTTGTTTTTGCCGCCGGAAAATCCACCCGCACCTATCCCCTGACCCTGACGCGACCCAAGCCGCTGCTTCCAATCGCCAACAAACCCATCCTGGCGCACCAGATGGAGGCGCTGCCGCCGGAGGTGGATACGGTCGTGCTGGTGGTAGGCTACATGCACGAAATGATACACGCGGCCTTTGGCGAAGAATACCGGGGCCGGAAGCTGATCTACGTGGAGCAGACCGAGCAGAAAGGGACCGGGCACGCCCTGCTCCAGTGCGCGCCGTATATCGCGGAGCCTTTTATGGCCTTCAACGGCGACGACCTTTACGCAGCGGACGATTTCGCGCGACTTGCCCGGCAGCATCAAGCGGCGCTGGTGAAAACCGTGGCGGATCCGCGACTCTTTGGCATCTACGAAGTGGCGGAAAACAATAAAGTCGTCCGACTGGTGGAAAAGCCCACGGAAGTCTTCTCGAACCTCGCCAATATCGGAGCCTACAAGTTCACACCCGAGGTGTTTACAGTGCTGGAACATACCGAGCCTTCGGTACGCGGCGAGATCGAGATTACCTCGGCCATCCAGACCCTCGCGGATCGGGGCGATTTCTTTGCCATTCCCGCCGAAGGCCACTGGCTACCCATTGGCTATCCCTGGGACTTGCTGGACGCCAATCTCTTCATACTGGAAAATTTCATGCCCAGCGAGATCCACGGCGAAGTGAGCGCAGCGGCCCATGTGAATGGCCCGCTGTATGTGGGCCAGGGCAGCCGTGTGCTCCCCGGCGTGTATATCGAGGGACCGGTGATGATCGGCGAAGGATGCACGGTGGGGCCCAATTGCTACCTCCGCCCCGGCACGGTCCTCGGTCGCGGCGCCAAGGTGGGCCAGGGCTGCGAAGTGAAGAACAGTATTCTCTTCGACGGCGCGGCGGTGCCCCACCTGAGCTACGTGGGCGACAGCGTCATCGGCGAGAAAGCCAATCTGGGTTGCGGTACGATTACAGCCAACTTCCGCCACGACGGCAAGAATCACCGCAGTCAGGTGAAGGATGATCTGGTCGATACGGGTCGCCGCAAGCTGGGCGCAATCATCGGGGATGGGGTCCACACGGGGATCAACACCTCGATTTACCCGGGGCGCAAACTCGGACCCCACACCTCCACCTTGCCGGGCTCCGTGGTAAGCCGAGATATAGTCGAATAACTTTTCCGTCCGGTGGGACCTTGTTTGCCCCGGATGACGTATGCCATAATCCCGAGAAGTACCATCCACCGGTACGGGCACCCAGTGATTCCGCCTGTTCGCAGTGGTCTTTATGAAATCCGCACACCATCACATTTCGACAATGTTACAGACCCACCACGGGAACGATGTATGGCCTTGCATGTAATAAAGAAAGGCCTTGATCTGCCTGTTACCGGGGCTCCGGAGCAGGTGATCGAGTCCGGATCTTCCCCCCGACACGTTGCAATCATCGCCGATGACTATCATGGATTGAAGCCCTCCTTCAGGGTGCAGCCGGGCGACGTAGTGCGTCGCGGCCAGCCCCTCTTCGAAGATAAGAAGACGCCGGGGGTGCTCTTCACAGCACCCTGCGCGGGAACCGTTACCGCAATTCACCGCGGCGAACGTCGTTCGTTCCAGTCACTGGTTATCGAAGTGGGCGCCGGGGGCGGCGAGCAAGTGGCGTTTCAGGCCTACACCGGCGCAAGCCCGGACGCCTGCGACCGGGCCGCCGTCCAGGAACTGCTGACGGAATCGGGTCTTTGGACCGCGTTTCGCACCCGTCCATTTACTCGAATCCCCCAGTTGAATTCGGTCCCCTACGCCATATTCGTCACCGCGATGGACACCAATCCGCTGGCCGCCGACGTGGATACCGTCGTGGGCGAACGCCTCCCGGATATGGAGGCGGGTCTCCGTGTGTTGGGCAAACTGACGGACGGCAAGGTGCATTTCTGCAAGAAGGCGGGTGGCGCACTTCTACCCACGAGCGCATCCGGGGTTACCGTGCAAGAGTTCAAGGGCCCTCATCCCGCGGGAACGCCGGGGCTACATATCCACCTTATTGCCCCCGTTGGCCATGCGCGAACGGTGTGGCACATCGGTATTCAGGATGTCCTCGCCATCGGCCGCCTTTTCCGCACCGGAGAACTCGACACAGAGCGGGTGATCTCCCTGGCCGGTCCCGTGGTGAAGCGCCCGCGCCTGTTGAAAGTGCGGCTGGGCGCCTCCCTCGACGATCTTACGGCGAATGAGCTCGAGGAGGGCGAGAATCGGGTGATATCCGGCTCGATCCTTTCGGGTCGAAAGGCGAGCGGCGAAATTTTTGGCTATCTGGGGCGCTATCACGTCCAGGTGAGCG
The DNA here is from genome assembly GCA_041859365.1 of Candidatus Hydrogenedentales bacterium. GTDB lineage: Bacteria > Hydrogenedentota > Hydrogenedentia > Hydrogenedentales > JAEUWI01 > JAEUWI01. Next base: position 38,615 of record JBHEKR010000501.1, on the reverse strand, counting down.
CATTGAAGGAAGACCGGGAACGCGTGTTTCTGGGCTGGCTGGAGCCGGGCGCCGAAAAGTACTCCGTGGTGTCGGCCTTCATTTCCAGTCTCATCCCCGATAAGAAGTTTGCCCTCACAACCACGACCAACGGCGGTGCCCGGGCCATGGTGCCCATCGGCACCTATGAGCGGGTCATGCCCTTCGACATCCTCCCCACATTCCTCCTCCGCTCGCTCGTCGTGGATGATATCGAGCAGGCCGAAGAACTGGGCTGCCTCGAACTGGACGAAGAAGATCTGGCCCTGTGTACCTTTGTTTGCCCGAGCAAGTACGATTTCGGCCCCATATTGCGCCGCAATCTGAACACCATCGAAAAAGAAGGATAATCGAAGCGGTCCAACTATGAAATTCCTTCGCGATTTACACGACAAGATCGAGCCCCACTTCCACAAGGGCGGCAAGCTCGAAAAGCTCTACCCCCTCTACGAAGCCCAGGACACGCTGCTCTTCACCCCTGGGCATGTGACCAAGGGAGCTTCCCACGTCAGGGACGCCCTCGATCTGAAGCGGATGATGGTCACGGTGGTTATCGCCCTGATCCCCTGCATTCTGGTCGCCATGTACAATACGGGCTACCAGGCCAACGCGGCCCTCGCCGAAGGGGCTTCGGCCTTCGGATGGCGCGGCGCGGTCATGGACTTCCTGCTGGGCTTCGGCTACAACGAGGCCAACCCCCTCGCGTGTATATTCCACGGCGCCCTCTATTACTTCCCCGTGCTCATCGTGACCTTCGTCGTGGGGGGCAACCTCGAAGTGCTCTTCGCCGTGGTGCGCAAGCATGAAATCAATGAGGGATTCCTCGTCACGGGCATGCTTTTCCCCCTCATTCTACCCCCGGCGATTCCCCTTTGGCAGGTGGCCCTGGGCATCGCCTTCGGTGTCGTGATCGGCAAGGAAGTATTTGGCGGAACCGGGATGAATATCTTCAATCCCGCCCTCACCGCCCGCGCTTTCCTCTTCTTCGCCTACCCGGCCCAGATCTCGGGCGACAAGGTGTGGACCGCTGTAACCGACGCCAACCATATTGATGGCTTCAGCGGCGCTACAGCACTGGGACGTCTGGCCAATATAGCCGGCCCGGCTCCCGCCGACGCCTGGCGAGGCGCCATCGACAGCATGGGCATCACGTGGGTCGACGCGTTCATGGGCAAGATACCAGGCTCCATGGGCGAGACCTCCACGCTGGCCTGTATCATCGGCGCGGCCATCTTGATTGCCATGGGCATCGGTTCCTGGCGCATCATGCTGGGCGGTGTTGTGGGCAGCTTGGCGATTGCGCTGCTCTTCAACAGCATGGGCTCGGAGACGAACGCCCTGCTCAATGTCCCCTTCCACTGGCACGTTGTCCTGGGTGGATGGGCCTTCGGCCTGGTCTTCATGGCCACCGACCCCGTCTCCGCCCCCTACAGCAACCGTGGACGTTTCTTCTATGGGTTTTTCATCGGCGTCTTTGCGCTCCTGATACGCGTGGTCAATCCCGCCTATCCCGAGGGCATGATGCTTGCCATCCTCTTCATGAACATGTTCTCGCCGCTTCTGGACTGGATGGCAAAACGCTCCAATATCAAGAGGAGGCTGGCCCGCAATGCAGCAGTTTAGCACCAAATACACCTACATCTTTTCGTTCGGGCTGTGCCTCATCTGCTCGATTCTCCTCTCCGTGGCCGCCGTCTCGCTGAAAGAGCGCCAGGCCGGCAACATGCAACTGGACAAACAGAAAAGCGTCCTGATGGCCTGCAACATGGTCAAACCCGGCGAATCCGTAAGCGCCGCGAAAATCCGGGAGATGTTTGCGACCATCGAACCGCTCGTGATCGATCTCGATACCGATGCGGTTGCCGAGGGCGTGGATCCGGCCAGTTTCGACTCGGGCGCGGCCCCGCTGGTAAAGCCGCCAAACAATGCCGCCCAAATCAAAGAGATGCCGAGCCAGGTCCAGATTTTCAAGGTAATGAAAGACGGCAAGGTGGACATGCTGGTGCTGCCCATCTTCGGCAAGGGCCTCTGGGGCACGCTCTACGGCTTTCTCGCCGTTGGCGAAGACACCAATACAATCGAAGGCATCACCTACTATGACCACAAAGAGACCCCCGGTCTCGGCGGCGAGGTGGACAACCCCACCTGGAAGAACAAGTGGCCTCACCGCCGGGTTTACGACGAAGACTGGAATGTGGCCATCAAAGTAATTAAGGGCCATGCGGGTGAGCCCGCGGGTGACCCTCACAGCGTGGACGGCCTCAGCGGAGCAACGATCACGAGCCGCGGTGTCACCAACATGCTCGATTTCTGGTTGGGCGAAGAAGGCTTCGGCCCCTACCTCAAGACCTTTCGCGAAACAGGGAGTGCATAAGCCATGCAATTCGGAAAGAAGGAACGCGAGGTCGTACTAGACCCCTTGTTCAACAACAACCCCATCGCCCTTCAGGTGCTGGGCATCTGCTCGGCCCTGGCCGTGACCACCAAGATGGAAACCGCGCTGGTCATGTGCCTGGGCGTAACCGCCGTGACCGCCTGCTCTTCCTTTGTGGTGAGCCTGCTGCGCAACAACATCCCCCCCTCCATCCGCATCATCGTGCAGCTCTCGGTCATCGCCACCTTCGTTATTCTGACGGATCAGATCCTCAAGGCCTATGTCTTCGAAATCAGCAAACAGCTCTCGGTTTTCGTGGGGCTCATCATCACGAACTGTATCGTGATGGGCCGCGCCGAGGGATACGCGATGCAGAATGGCCCCCTCCTCAGCTTCCTCGATGGGCTGGGTAACGGACTCGGCTACAGCGTGGTGCTCATGAGCGTTGCGTTCATCCGCGAGCTTTTCGGTTCGGGCACCCTCTTCGGGACGGTGCTGCTCAAATCCGTGAATGACGGCGGCTGGTACACCACCAACGGCCTCATGGTTCTCTCGCCCGGCGCCTTCTTCCTGATCGCCATCTTCATCTGGGCCGTCCGCACGTGGAAGCCCGAACAGCAGGAGGAAAGCTGAGATGTTGCAACACCACCTGAGTCTCTTTACCACCTCGGCTTTCCTGGAGAATATGGCCCTCGCCTTTTTCCTGGGCATGTGCACCTTCCTGGGCTGCTCGAAGAAGGTGGATGCCGCATTCGGCCTGGGCTGTGCCGTGGTTTTCGTTCAGGCCATCACCGTCCCATTGAACAACATCATCTACACGAGCTTCCTGGCTCCCGGCGCCATGTCATGGACCGGAATCGAAGCCCTGGCCGAAGTCGATCTGAGCTTCCTCGCCTTCCTGACCTTCATCGGGACCATTGCGGCCATGGTGCAGATCGTGGAAATGGCCCTCGACCGGTATGTGCCGTCGCTCTACGCGTCTCTGGGCATCTTTCTCCCGCTTATAGCCGTAAATTGCGCGATCCTGGGGGGCTCCCTCTTCATGCTGGAACGCTCCTACAACTTCGCGGAAAGCGTCACCTACGGCTTTGGCTCCGGATTCGGCTGGCTCCTCGCCATCGTTTCTCTGGCGGCCATTCGCGAGAAAATGCGTTACAGCAACGTGCCGGCTGGCCTCCGCGGCCTGGGGATCACGTTCCTGCTGACGGGGTTGATGGCCATCGGATTCATGGCCTTCTCCGGCATTCAACTTTAATCGTTTGAAGCGGTATTTCGCTAGGGAGTACACACGATGACAACCATTCTCATGGGTGTTTTCATGTTCTGCGCCGTCATCCTGTTCCTCGTGTGGGTGGTGCTGTCGGCCAAGGCCAAGCTCGTGGCCACCGGGGACGTGACCATCACCATCAACGGCGATCCGGATTCGGCCATCACCACGGCCGCCGGCGGAACCCTGCTGAGCACGCTCGCCGCCAACAAGATCTTCATCCCCTCCGCGTGTGGCGGCAAGGGCAGTTGCGGCGTCTGCAAGGTCACGGTAAAATCCGGCGGCGGGTCCCTGCTGACGACAGAAGAGAATTGGATCTCCCGGGGCGAGGCGAAGGAAGGTTGTCGCCTTTCCTGCCAGGTCAAGGTGAAGAACAACCTGAACATCGAAATCCCCCCGGAAGTGTTCTCGGTGAAGAAGTGGAAGTGCAAGGTCCGCTCCAACGACAACGTGGCGACCTTCATCAAGGAACTGGTGCTGGAATTGCCCGAGGGCGAGAGCGTCCCCTTCCGCGCGGGCGGCTACATCCAGATCGAGTGCCCGCCCCACCACGTGAAGTACAAGGACTTCGCCGTGCAGGAGGAGTACCGCCCCGACTGGGACAAGTTCAACATCTGGCAATATGAATCCAAGGTGGAAGAAACCGTCACCCGCGCCTACTCCATGGCCAACTATCCGGAAGAATTCGGCATCATCATGCTGAATGTGCGCGTGGCCACGCCGCCGCCCCGGACCCAGGGCATTCCCCCTGGCATCATGTCTTCCTACATCTTCAGCCTGAAACCTGGCGACGAAGTCACCATCTCTGGACCCTTCGGTGAGTTCTTCGCACACGACACAAAGCGCGAGATGTGTTTCATCGGTGGTGGCGCGGGCATGGCCCCCATGCGCTCCCATATCTTCGATCAGTTCCGGCGTATCCACACGGATCGCAAGGTGACCTTCTGGTATGGCGCGCGCAGCCTCCGCGAAATGTTCTATGTCGAAGACTTTGATACCATCCAGGCGGAAAACCCGAACTTCACCTGGCACACCGCCCTTTCCGAGCCGCTGCCGGAAGACAACTGGACCGGCTACACCGGTTTCATCCACCAGGTGCTGCTGGAAAACTATCTCAAGAGCCATCCCGCTCCGGAAGACGTCGAGTACTACCTCTGCGGCCCGCCCATGATGCTGGCGGCCGTGACCAACATGCTCCACGACCTCGGCGTGGAAGATGAAATGATCGAGTATGACGACTTCGGGTGATACCCATTCTATCCCCCTCCGTTTTCTGGTGAAGAGCGTGGCTTCGGCCACGCTCTTCCTTTGCCTGGCTACGGGATGCGCGGCGCCGACGGCCACCGCACCGGAACAGGTCGAGTTTACGGGCGCTATCATGGGAACGACCTACCACATTAAGGTCGCGGCGGCCATGGCGGATCCGGAGTCGAGCGCAACGGCCGCAGCGATCGAGAATGCTCTCAAGAATGTGGATCAAAAGATGTCCACCTACAAGCCGGATTCCGAGGTTTCGCGGTTGAACGCCTCGCCGGCGGGCGTCCCCGTTTCCCTTTCGGACGAAACCTTCGAGGTGTTCGAAAAAGGGCTGCAGGTGAATCGGGAGTCCGACGGCGCCTTTGATATCACCGTGGGACCCCTCGTGAACGCCTGGGGCTTCGGACCGGACGGCCCGGCACACTCACCCGGTGATGATGACCTGGCCGCCCTTCTGGCGCTCGTAGGGCCCGACAAGATTTCCCTTAATGCCGAGGCACACACCGTCACCAAGGCTGCCGATGGCGTCTACTGTGACCCCGCCTCCGTCGCCGAGGGCTACGCCGTCGATCAGGTGGCCGACCTTCTCCTGGCGCGGGGCTATGGTAATTACATGGTCGAAGTAGGCGGCGAAGTCCGAACCGCAGGATTGAACGCCAGTGGCGCCCCATGGAAAATCGCTATCGAAAAACCGGTGGATGAGGGCCGGGTGATCCAGCGGGTTGTCGGCGTCTCCGGCGTCTCCCTTTCCACATCGGGCAACTATCGCAAGTTCTATATCGTTGACGGTCGGCGCGTATCCCACGCGATCAATCCGAAAACGGGACGCCCCGCGGAACACAGCCTCGCATCCGCCAGCGTGATTCACCCGAACTGCGCCCTGGCCGACGCCTATTCCACCGCCATTATGGTGCTCGGTGAAAAGGATGGACTCGCCTTCGCGGAAAAGCTAAAGCTGCCGGTGCTGCTGCTGATCCATGGCGAGCAGGGCGAGATCATCGAACGCCAGACCCCTGAGTTCGGGGCCTACCTGCTGGAAGAGTAAGGCGGAAGGCGTTGTCGTCGGCCTGAATTTTCGCCCTGAAATCGGCTAAACTAAGGGCACCCCACAACCCACGGAAGAAAGTGCACTACCCATGAGTTCTACCACCTTCGGCCGCGGCGATGCCGTTGGCCTTCGCGCCGCCGTAAACAATGCGGTGAACAAGACCGCCATCACCGATATCCACACCCACCTCTACGCCACTGACTTCGGCGGGTTGCTCCTGTGGGGTATCGACGAGCTGCTTACCTATCACTACCTGATCGCCGAGTTTTTTCGCCTCTCCGACATGCCCTACGACCAGTTCTGGGCGCTATCGAAGACGCAACAGGCGGATATCATCTGGGACACGCTGTTCATTCGCAACAGTCCCTTGAGCGAGGCCTGCCGTGGCGTGATCACCGTACTGGACTCCCTGGGACTCGATGTTTCCGCACGAGACTTGAAAGGCTATCGCGAATGGTTCAACGCGCAGGAAACTGCCGCGCACGTGGATCGCGTTTTCGCCACGGCCAACATCAAGTGCGCCGTGATGACCAACGACCCCTTCGATCCCCAGGAGCGCCCCGCGTGGGAGGCGGGCTATCAGCCCGATGATCGCTTTTACGGCGTGCTGCGTATCGATCCCCTACTCAACGGCTGGGTCGGCAGCTACCAGTACCTCCAGGGCTGGGGCTACGACGTAGAAGTCACGCTGAACGACAAGAGCAAAGCGGAAGTGCGCCGCTTCCTGACAGACTGGGTCAAGCGGATGAAGGCCCTCTACATGGCCGTGTCACTGCCGCCCGATTTCACCCTGCCGGAGCAGTCCGCCCGGGCCACACTGATCGAGGAATGCATCCTGCCCGTTGCCCGGGAGTTCAACATTCCCTTCGCCATGATGATTGGTGTCACCCGTCAGATCAATCCACTCTTGCGCCTCGCGGGCGATAGCGTGGCCCCGTCCAACATGAAGCCGGTGGAGTACATCTGCGCGAAGTATCCCCGGAACAAGTTCATGATCACCACGCTCTCCCGCGAGGATCAGCACAGCCTCTGCGTCACCGCGCGAAAGTTCCGCAATCTTCTCGTCTTCGGCTGCTGGTGGTTCCTGAATAACCCCAGCCTGATCCAGGAGATGACCGAAATGCGCCTCGAATTGCTGGGGCCCTCCATCATCCCTCAACACTCCGACGCGCGTGTGCTCGATCAGGTGATCTACAAGTGGAAACACTCCCGCGAAGTCATCGCGAAGGTCCTGCGCCACAAGTACGCCGACCTGGTCGAATCCGGCTGGTCCGTCACCGAGGACGAGATCAAGCGCGATGCAGAACAACTGCTGGGCGGCAATTTCTGGCGCTTTATTGACCTGAAGCTCTAGTCCTGCTGCAATTCCGCCGCCCTGAGCGCCAGGGCGGCGCGAGAGACTTTCATTCCCTGACCCGCGAGGTCCTCGGGCCAGGGATAAAAATGGCGTGGAATCTTGAAGCGGGGCAGCACCCGGATCAAGGCCGCTGAAATCTCCACCGCGTCCAGACCGCCTTCGCACGCCACGAAGGCCACGGGGGTCGCCCCGAATTCTGGATGAGGCACAGGGACAACGATGGTCTGAGTGATGCCTGGCAGCGTACACAAGGCCCGCTCAATTTCTTCGGACTGGATGTTCTCGCCGCCTGCAATGAACACATTGTCTTTGCGGCCGGTGACATGAAGGAAGCCATGGCCGTCGAAATAACCACAGTCACTGGTGGTGAACCAGCCCGCGTCATCGAAGGGGCCCGACAGGGCGTCCCCATCCCAGTAACCCAGGAAACGCGCGGGGCCCTTCACCTGAATGCGTCCATCCTGCGCGATGCGAATCGTGTCGGGCACGAGGGGACGGCCCGAACTGGCAAGTTGGTCGCGCGAAGCGCCCGGCGGCGTCGCGGCGATCTGCGTGGCAGTCTCGGTCATGCCATAGCTCGTGTGGATGGCCAAACCGACAGCGAATGCACGGTCGATCAGCGGCGCGGGGATGGCGCTGCCGCCGAGGAGGATCGCCTTGAGCGCGTTCAGCGGTGCGCCCGCGTCGAGCAACTGAGCCAATTGGCGCGCCACGAGAGAAACGTGGGTCACGCCGACGAGGTATGCTTGCAGTGGTGTTTCGGATGCAGGAATAAGAATTGTCGTACCCGCCAGCAGGCAGCGAAAAAGCACGCCGAAGCCCGCCACGTGATACAGGGGCAGCGAAAGGAGCCAGGTGTCGCTCGAACCCAGAGGGATATTGGCGTTGGAAGCGCGCGCGCTTTCAAGGTGATTGCGCAGGCTCAGCACAGCGGCTTTGGGCTCGCCGGTGCTGCCGGAGGTGAAAATGATGGCCGCGGGCTGATTGAGGGTCCAGCAGGGCACGAGCGATGGTGAAACAAGTGCAGCACCCTCGCCCACGGGCTTTCCCCCCCCTGCCCCCCCGCAAGCGGGGGGAACCACAATGTCCAATCCTTTTTCCAATTCCAGGCGTGCCTCCAATGCCATCAAAGAGACAGGGACCTTCAACGTCCCCCCCGCTTGCGGGGGGGTAGGGGGGGTAAAACGTCCCCCCTGATTCGCCTCCCCGATATTCGCATCGAGTCCCCGGTCACTATCCACCACCAATGCACAATCCAACCGTGTCAATAGACGCGCGCGATACTCCATCGGAAATTGAGGATTCACGGGACAAGCCACGGCCCCCCGGCGAAACAGGGCGATGAGCAACGACAACAGTGCCACGCTCGCCGGAATGCACAAGCCCACGCGCGACCCGGGGCCGATGCCCGCATCGGCGAGCTGTTGCTCGATTCGGGTCACACGCCCGTGCCACTCCGCCCAGGTAATCTCTCCCCCCTCCGCACGCAGCGCAAGTCCCTCGGGCCGTCGCGCCGCCCAGTGGGCCACGAGGCACGTCGTGGTCGACGCACCGTTCATTGTGGCCAGATCCGCGTGAGCCGTTCCGTGTCCACCGTTCGCGCGGCCTGGTTGATCGCATGGAGATCGACGGTGCCCCCGTTGAAAGGAAGACGCTGCTGGAGCACATCGGGCACCATCCAGGCGTAGGTATCCAGACCGGCGGGGGTATCGGGCGCGGCGAAGAGTGCGGCATAATTCGCCAGCGCGGCGATTCCAACGCCGCTTTCGAACGCAGCACTGATCACGACGCGATTGGAGTGACCGTGGGTCACGTCGCGGAAGAGCAACTGGCCCAGGATAGGCGTATGAACCAGCGTCGGCTTCCAAACGAGGGCTGCGGCCCCTTCAAAGACATCGGCGACGACCCGTTGCGCGAGCGGCGGAGAACTGTGGCCGTGAAGCATGTCGTGGAGGGCGTGGATAGACTCGTCGATGGCGTAGGGAATACCCGTTGCGCTGCGAAAGGCGGGCAGGTCGACCGGGGCGCTGCAGGGTTCCTCAATATACGCGATATCCGCATCCGCCGTAGCCTTCCCGAAGAGTATGGCATCGTCCAGGCTCCACGCCTGGTTCGCATCCAACCGCAGGGATACCTCGGGGCCTACAATCGAGCGTACTTCGCGCACCAGCCGGATATCTTCGGTCATGCTCTCCCGCCCTACCTTCAGCTTTACGGAGCGATAGCCCAGGGCGGCGGCACTCACCGCCTTGCCCCGAATCTCATCGGGACTGCCCGCGAGCAGAGCGTTCAGGTGCAGGTTTGCGTCCCGCGCCGGGTCTTTCCGGTGCCAGGGAAACTTATTCTCCGAAGCGTCAACGAGCGAGTGCCACGCGGACTCCACGGCAAAATAGGCGGCGCTGTGGGCCGATTTTCCGCTGAAAGATTTGAGACGTCGCGGAAAGTCCGTGTCCAGCGTGTCGTCTTTGTCGAGCAGGTCGGCGGCGGCGGCGAGGAGGGAATTCTCGCAGGCGGTCATGGATTCGCGGCTGAATCCCGGCAGGGGCGCGGCCTCGCCCCAGGCCGTGTGTCCACAGGAGGAATAGAGCTTGAGCAGGAAGCCTTTGCGCTCGTCGAGTGACCGGCCTTTGAGGGGAATGGGCCGCACGAGGGGCAGGGTGTAATGAAACACTTCGGCCTTCGCGATCCTCACAGGATCCACCCGATGGAAAAGAGGATGCTGAAGAGTAGGAGTACTTTGCCGGTGCCCGCGAGGGTGTCGTTGAGCACGGCGCCTTCGTGGCTGGTAAACACATTGAGAATTAAAGGAATCGCGAGCAGCAACGCGACACACGCGCCCAGCGCGGGCCAGTGCCCTCCGGATGCGACGCAGAGATACACGGGAATAATCGCGCCCGCCACCACCATGCAAGTCAGATACTCCCACCGGGCAAAGGCTTTCCCAAAGCGCACGGCCAAAGTTCGCTTTCCCGTGCGCACATCGGTGTCGGCATCCCGCAGATTGTTCACCGTGAGTATCGCGGTAGAGAATAAGCCTGGCATAAGTCCGGCCAGGAGTACGTCATGGCCAAGGCTGAGCGTTTGTACATAGTACGTTCCCCCCACCGCCACCGGCCCGAAAAAAATCAGCACGAAGACGTCGCCGAGGCCCAGATAGCCCAGCGGATAAGGGCCGCCGGTGTAGAGCACCCCGCAGATGACCGAAATGATGCCGATCGCCAGGATGGGCAAGCCGCCACGGTAGACGAGATAGGCCCCGGGCAAGAATGCAAGCGCGAAGATCAGCACCGTGGCGATCAGCATCGTGCGCGGCGATACCAGTCCCGCCTGCGTGGCCCGTTTCGGCCCGATGCGCTCTTCGGTATCGGTGCCTTTGACGAAGTCGAAGTAGTCGTTGGCGAAGTTGGTGCCGATTTGGATTAGCAACGCACCCAGCGCGGCGCAGAGAGCCGCCCCGGCGTGGAGGCTGCCCACCGCGTGCGCCATGGCAGTGCCGATGAGCACGGGGGTGAGACCGGCCGCCAGGGTCTTGGGGCGCGCGGCCATGAGCCAGATCTTCGCAGGATGCACAGGCGTCGCTTTCGTATTGGTCACGGATTTCGTGGAAACTTCGAGAAATCCGGTTTCCGCTTTTCATTGAAGGCGTTGCGGCCTTCCTGCCCCTCTTCGGTCTGGTAAAAGAGCGAGGTTGCGTTGCCCGCCAGCTCCATGAGGCCCGCCTGGCCGTCTTCGTCGGCGTTGAGCGCCGCTTTGAGGCAGCGGATGGCCGTGGGCGAATTGGCCAGGATTTCACGGCACCACTGCACCGTCTCGTCTTCGAGTTGCTCGTAAGAAACGACCGTATTGACCTGACCCATATCCAAGGCCTGTTGGGCGTTGTATTGACGACAGAGAAACCAGATTTCGCGGGCTTTTTTCTGGCCGACCATACGGGCCAGGTGCGACGAGCCGTAGCCGCCGTCGAAGGAACCCACTTTAGGCCCGGTCTGGCCGAAGATGGCATTGTCCGCCGCGATGGTTAGATCGCAGACCATGGCGAGGATATTGCCGCCGCCGATGGCATAGCCCGCCACCATGGCGATGACGGGTTTGGGCAGGGTACGAATCTGTCGATGGAGATCGAGCACGTTCAATCGGTGCGCGCCGGTGCCGCCGTCTTTATAGCCCGAATCTCCGCGGATCTTCTGATCTCCGCCGGAGCAAAAGGCTTCCTTGCCCTGGCCCGTGAGGATGATCACGCCGATGGAGGAATCGAAGCGGGCGTCGCGCAGTGCATCGCTGATTTCATCGTTGGTCGTGGGCGTAAAGGCATTGCGCACGTGGGGGCGGTTGATGGTGATCTTCGCGATGCCCTCAGCCTTGTGATAGAGGATTTCGGTGTATTCACCGGCCACGGTCCATTCGACGGATGCCATATTGATTCCTTCCTGATAAAAAGGCCCGGCGTTGACAGAAAAGAGGCGCGGGCCTTTGCGGTTGTGGTGATGGGTAACGCCCGTAGTTTAGCAGGAATTGAAGGGTGGTCGCCACGGGGACTGCCTCCCGCGCCTTGCGTGACGACGCCGCGCAAGCGCCTCGTCGGCCAGCAAAGCGGGTGGCTGTACCCCTGTAGAATCGCACCGACGGTGACGTTTCCTGCGGGGGACAGTTTCCGATTGGATGAGCGACTCGACATCAGCTCATCAACACGCACCAATCGGCAACAGTCCCCAACTCAGTTTGCGAGCAGAAAGGCGCGCACGACGGTGAGCCATGCGCCAGGATTTTCCAGATGAACATTGTGTCCGCAGCCGCTGAAAACCTCCTGGGCCATCGCGGGGCAGACGCGGCACATGTCTTCCGCAATGATGGAAAATTTTCGGTCCAACTCGCCGGTAATCAGCAGGGTGGGCGTCGTATAGGTCGGCAGCGTGGGCCAGAGGTCGGGCTGGACCCCCGTGCCCAGGGCCCGGATCGATCGGGCCAGCAGTGCGGGCGAACCGTGAGCGTGGCGCTTGGCAACGAGTATGGCCAGGGTTTCCGGGTGCTGTCGCAACGAAGCGAAGAGCGGCTGCTCGTACCATTCTTCAAGGAAGGCGCGAAACTCGGGGCTGCGGGGCGCCATGGCGGCGAGGCGAAGGGCCAAAGCCGCGTCCTGTGCCGCGCGCGTTTTGCGCTTCTCCGGGGTATCCAATCCGGGCGAGGCCGATTCCAGTACCACGCGAGTAAATCGTTCGGGATAGTGCACGGCCAGGTAGAGTGCCAGGCGGCCACCCATGGAATAGCCCGCAAGCGCGAGGCGTCCTATGCCCGCCACATCCAAACCGGCGACGATGCCCGCCGCGCAGGCGGCCATGCCCTGGGCTTCCACCGCCCAGCCCCGCCAACCGGGACCATGGCCGGGCAGATTGACGGCCAGCACATGAAAGTTCGTGCCCAAGGTCTGGGCCACGGCCATCCAGTCTTCCGTTGCGCCCAGAAATCCGTGAAGCAGCAGGAGTGGCGGTTGTTCCGCCGTGCCCGCCAGTGTTACCGGGACGATGGGCTCGAGGCCGCGCTCTCCCGGAATGTCCCGGCGGTTCATCGCTTCGCGGAGACGGGCATGTACGGTCTCGTGCACCCCGCGCGAAGCGTAGCGGTCCGTGGTAATTTCTATGAGCGTGGGGCCCGATGTTGCGACGGCTTCATCAAGGGCCGCGCTGAATTCGGCCAGGCTCGCGGGCCTGCGATACGGCAAGTTAAACATGGTGGCCGCCCCCGGAAAGGTCAGGCCATGGGGTGTGCCGAAGCACGCTTCAAAATATTCCTCGTGACGGGCGATGGGCAGGTGATGAAAGATGCCGCCGCCGTCGTTGTTAATCAGCACCAGCACAAAGGGGCTTTCCACGTGCTTCAGCAGCGCCAGGGAGTTCAAGTCGTGAAGGGCCGTCAAATCGCCGACCAGCGCGATGGTGGGTCGCCCCGAGGCCAGGGCCATACCCGCAGCCGTGGCGATGTTGCCATCGATCCCGCTGGCGCCCCGGTTGGCCGCCATGGCCACGTCGGGGTGCGGCGGCAGGCCATAGCTGTCCACCAGCCGGACCGGCATGGAATTGCCCAGGAAGATGAGGCCGTGGGCGGGCGCCTGCTCGGCGATGAGTCGGGCCACGCCGATTTCTGAAAGCGCTTCCTGGCCCGCGTGCCACTTGTTCAGGGCCGCGCGACATTGCTGATCCCGCCAGGCGAGGGTCGGGGGCAGGGCCGCGGCGGGGCGCTCATCCAACTCCGTACCAAGGCTGGATACGAAGGCACCGACCGAAAGGGGTATTCGCGTGACGACCAGATGCCCTGGATCAAGGCGATCCGATCCGGGTGCGACGCGCACATAGCGAGGCCGGATCTGAGCGATGAAGTTCTGCAGGTGCTTGGAAGTGACCGGACCACCGACATGGATAACCATCGATGGTCGCCAGTCGTCTTCGAGCGCGGAATCGAGCAGGAGCAGGTCGCCGCAACCCAGGAGCAGCGGCATGTCACGATGGCCGCGAAGACCGGCGCAGGCATCGGCGAAAACGGGCCAGCCCAGTTTCCGGGCCAGCACCGCCGCCTGGGTGGTTTCCCCGGCATGATTCAGGGCACCCACCACCAGCAGTCCGGACGAGGTCAATCGGATTGCGGCGAGAAGCTCGGCGCGGGCGGATTCCTCCAGGAGACCGGGTGCGGACACCACACGGGTATACGGACTCCGCCCGGCGCGCCACAGCGCCAGGGAATTCAGGTAACCGGTTGGGATCGAATCATCAAGGATGGGCGCAAGAGGTTCGCGAAACTGGATATTGAGATGGACTGGCCCACTGTCGGGGCCGAGGCTCCGGGCATGGGCCTGATCCACGGAGGTCAAAAGAAAGGCCGGATCGATGTCTGCGGATGGACAGGGTATCTGAGCGTCCCAGCGCGAATAGCGCCCAAAAAGATCGGTCTGATGGATGGCTTGATTCGCGCCGCAGTCGAGCAGTTCGGGTGGTCGATCGGCGGTGAGAATGATGAGGGGCGCCCCAGACGCCTCGGCCTCCACGACTGCGGGCCAGTAGTTGGCCGCAGCGCTGCCCGAGGTGCAGATCAGCACGGCGGGTCGTCCGGTGCGCCGCGCGAGTCCCAGAGCCATAAAGCCCGCGCCGCGCTCATCGTAGTGAACCCAGTGCGACGCACCGCCATGCCGGACAACGCTGAGCACGAGAGGCGAATTACGCGATCCGGGGGAAAGCACGAAACCCGACACACCCAGCCGGACCAGTTCCTCCACCAGCAGCCCGCTCCACACGTAATTGATATTGGGCCAATCAGGCGGATTCGTCATAAAGCGACTCCAGAAAACTGCTCATCTTGGCCTCAACCTCTTCCCATTCGGCCGCGGCCGAGGAACCGGGCACAATACCCGCCCCCGAATAGAGCGCCAGTGTGTTGCCTTCGATGAGGCCCGATCGGATCCCTACGCAGAACTCGGCGTCGTCAAAACCCACCCAGCCGACGGGCGCGGCATAGACGCCCCGGTCGAAGGGTTCGTGGGCCGCAAGCCACGCGAGGGCCTTGTGGCGCGGCGCGCCCCCCACGGCGGGCGTGGGGTGCAAGGCTTCAATGAGAGCGGCGTCCGCGTCATGATTTTTCAGGATGCCCTCGATGTAGCTGTGCAGGTGCTGCACCTTGCGCAAGGGCATCAGGGACGGGGCCAGATCGTAGCTCATGGAGGAGCACAGGTTGCCAAAATTTTCCCGGAGCATCCGCACTACAAAACGGTGTTCCCGGAGCTCTTTGTCATCGCCGAGGAGCTCCTCGCCCAGGGCCTCGTCTTCTTCCGGAGTCGCGCCCCGGGGACGGGTACCCGCCAGGGCCTCGCTTTGCAGATAGACGTTGTTGCGGTGGTACAGGCGCTCGGGGGAGGCTCCCAGAAAGGCGCGATCCGGCTTGGGGTGAAAACAGAAGAAGTAGGCTTGTGCCGAATGGGCCACGAGCCTGCGCAGCATACCCACGGCGTCGAGCGGCTCCGTGGTGTCAAACTGAAACTCGGTTTCCCGGGCCAGCACCACTTTTTCCATTTCGTGGCCGGCCAACGCCTCCAACGCGCTGTCGATCAGGGTGTTCCAGCCTTGTCGATCGGGCAGATCAACGCGGCCTGACAGCGGCGGCAGGCAACAGCGCGGCGGCGTCTCACACGTGACCCACTGTCCAGCCAGATCCTCAATGCTCTGAAGGGCCTGAGCGTCGGCCTCGGGAGCTCCTTTGCGCACGGTACAGGCCAGCCAATACTTCTGATCGCACCGAACTACATCAACGAGGGGCGCGATGAAGCGGTAGGCCTTGAAGTTCCTCCAGCGCCCTGAGGCTTCCTGGCCCTCCCGAAACCGAAAACCGCCATAGTAACGGAGGTTGGGCCATTCGATAGAAAGGCGGCGGCGCATATGGGCGAAAAGGCCCGGCAGGTCAACCCGCGACTCGGGCACAAGGACGTCGGCCTCGCCGATCCCCGCCATTTCAAAGTGGCCGTCGCGAGTGGCCCAATAGTAGTGGCTCGTATTTCGCTGAGCGTGGAGCCACTCCAGAGGGTGCAGTGACGCCACCCGAAGCTCCGCGCGAACGAGCGCTCCAGGACTATCCTGATCCGACGCGAGCCGTTCGCGCAGACGGGCCGCCAGCTCGAGGAGCGCGGCTCCGGAGGCGATGCAGTCCAAACCTTCGGCATCTTGAAGCGTGGTCGTGGGCACGGGAAGGTTTTGGACTCCGGTCTGGAAGGGGTACAGGGTTTGGCGGTTGTACCGACGCGGAAATTGCGGTCGTCTTGCAATTGTAGGTCATGCCCGGCGGAGCGCGCAACTCACGTCGGGCCCGCTGAACGGGATCCCTTGTCGATTTTTGCCCATTTTTGACTTTTTGGACCCGAAGCCGGTATAATGTTGAGTTCTATGGACTCTGCTAAAACGATTCAACTCACCGTGCTGGGCGGCGGTGGTGAGGTGGGAGCAAATTGCTTCCAACTCACAATTAACGGCCAGCATATCCTGCTTGATTCCGGAACCCATCCTAAGAAGGATGGGCTCGGCGCCTTGCCTGTTTTCTCGCTGCTCCGGCGTGCGCCCGAGGTGCTGCTGGTGACCCATGGGCATCAGGATCACTGCGGCTCCATTCCTTACCTCATGCGCCAGTATCCCGGCATCACGGCCCACGCCACCTACCCCACGGTGAAGGTGATTGATCGCATGCTGCACAACAGCGTGTCGGTCATGGGCCTCCTGGCCCGGGAGCGCGGCGTCGCCGACTATCCCCTCTACGAGCACGAAGACGTGGACTACGCCATGCAGCGCTTCGAGGGGCATGATTTTGAAGAACCCTTCAAGCTTCCCCTGTCGACCCCGATTACGGCAACCTTTCGCCGTGCCGGCCACGTATTGGGCGCGGCAAGCATCCTGCTCAAGGCCCCGGGGCATACGATCTATTATACGGGCGACATCTGCGAAACCGCCCAGGAGCTGATAGACGGATTTTCTCCTCTTGATCCTTCGGTGAAGGTGGACACGCTCATTATCGAGGCCACCCACGGCGCCAACGAGCACGCGGGCGTGCACCACTATCAAGACGAAATCTATCACATGGGCGAGGACATCAACGTCGTCCTGGAGCGCGGTGGGGCGGTTTTGATTCCGAGTTTTGCCCTCGGTCGCACGCAGGAAGTACTCAACTTCGTGGCGCGGCTCCAGGAAGAGGGCCGGATACCCCAGGTGCCCATCTACGCCTCGGGACTCGGCCGCGCGGTCTATGAACTCTACGACAAGTACTTCGAATATTTGAAGCCCGGCGCGGTCCTCCGTCCGCTGGACGATTTTGATCGTATTGGCAACGTCTGGAAGCCGGGTGTCGCCAAGAAGCTCATTTCGGAGCCCTGTATTATCGTGGCAACTTCCGGAATGATGCTGGAGAACACCCCCTCCGCCATGATCGCGGAGGAAATGGTCCAGTCGACCCACCACGGTATCTTCTTCGTGGGCTACCTGGATCACGAGACGCTTGGCTACAAGCTGCTCCATGCTTCGCCCGGTGATGAACTGTTATTCGGCCTGGAAAATGCCCGGGTCCCCGTGTCCCTCACCAATATCAAGCGCTTCTCCTTCAGCGGCCACGCGCCCCGGGAAACCCTGCGCGGCGTCATCGAACACATCAAGCCGAAGAATATCATCTTCGTCCACGGCGATCGTCCCGCGATCGATTGGATGAAGGAGCATGCGGGCGCGGCTTACAACGCCTACGCTCCCGATATTGGCCAGTCGATTACGCTGGAGGCCTGAGTCCATGGAGCGCCGTCGGAATCCCCTCACGGGGGCCCTCGCCGCAGGTTTCACCATCGTGTTCCTCCACGTTTCGCGTTGGCTGCCCCTCGGGTTTAACCGGGCCATTGCCTTGCCCACCGGCCGCCTGCTCGCACGACTCGTGCCCCGCGTCCGGAAAGTGACCCTGGCCAATCTCGACCTCGCCTACGGCGACTCCATCTCTCGGGAAGAAAAAGAGCGCATTTTTCGCGGGGTTGTGGACAACATCTCCCTGCTCGCCGCCGAGTTTTCCCGGATTGCGCTGATCGCGGGCGGTAAAGCGAATCAGGTTGTCGAAGTCCAGGGCGCCGATTTCCTGCAGAAGGGCCAGGGCTACGTCTGCGTCGGAGCTCATCTGGGCAACTGGGAGCTCATGGGCCCCGCCATGGCCGCCCACGGCTTCAAGGTGGCCGCGGTAGTCCGAGAGTTTGACCACCCGAGGGTAAACCGTATTATTGATCGGATACGTCGGAGCGGCATGGTTACCACCATCCCCAAGGACAATGGCGGCAAGGAAATCGTCCGCCAATTGCGCGAGGGCGCCCTGGTTGGGATCCTCATCGATCAGAGCCCCCGCGAAAACGGCGTCCCCGTCACCTTCTTTGGCGCGCCCTGTTGGGCCACGGTGGCCCCCGCCATGATCGCGGTTCGGGCCAAGATGCCCGTGGTGCCCGTAGCCCTGACGCGCAAGATCGGAGGCGGCTATGTGCTTCGCTTCTACGAACCCATTTCGATGGTCCGCACTGGAAACCTCCGCGATGACCTGGTGAACTATTCTCAGGCTTGCCAGGATGCCCTGGAGCGCATGGTACGGGAGAACCCCGAACAATGGCTGTGGCTCCATCGACGCTGGAAGGCCCGGCCTAAACTCGCCGCCGAGTGGGACCGCAAGCCGGTCCACGAACGAAAGGAACCGGCCTGATGCTGAAGATTGGACCGATCACCCTTGGTGCACAACCCCGGGCCGCCATTGCCATTCAGGGGGATGTCGATCCCGGGACGATTCGCGCCGCAGGGGAGGTGGTGGTGGAACTTCGGCTGGACGCGTTGGCTGATCAGTCGCCCGATGCGCTGGTGAACTTCGCGCGGCGCTACGCTGAATTTCCCTTGCTGGCTACTATTCGTCGCCGCGAAGAGGGGGGCGCCTGGAAGGGCACGGAGGCCGAACGCCTGGCTGGCTATGAAGCCGTACTGCACGCGGTGCACGCGGTGGACGTGGAAATCTATGCGGACGAGATTGCCCCGCGGGTAATCTCCGAGGCTCGGGCGCTGGACAAGCTTACCATAGGCTCTTTTCACGACTTCGCCGCAACGCCATCGTCGCCGGACCTGGAATCCGTTCATGCGCGCGGTCGGGCGCTTGGTGCGGATATCGTCAAGATTGCCGTGCGGTGTAACAGCTCCGAAGACCTGCGGCGATTGGCCGCGTTCACCCTCTCCCACCGGGACGAACAGATCATCACGATTGGAATGGGGTCCCATGGTCTCGTGTCTCGTATCTTCTTTCCAGCGCTCGGCTCGCTGTTGACTTATACCTTCCTGGGGGAGCCTGCGGCCCCCGGACAGTTGAATTGTGCAGACACTCTCAAGTATCTTGGTGACTTCTACCCAGAGGGGTGCGGTTGAATCCCGGGGTGCAATAAACACATTGGCCAGCCATGGCCTGGATTTTGAGGAGGTAGCATGCAGCGCGCATTAATCATTCAGTCCAACGGCTCAGGGAAACTCGACTTGGAGGAGTTGCTTCAGAAGGGATGGAAAGTCGTTTCCGTCACGGCCAACAACGGCCAGAGCTACAACGACTTCCTGGTTATCCTGCAAGAGGGCTGAGCTTCGCCCCGGCGGCGGTTGTTCGATTGTACAGTGGAATATGCGTCCGTAGCCCTCCTGGGCAACGGGCGCTTTTTTTGGGCTTCCGGTGGCCACAAAAAAGGGCGCCCCTTTCCGTGAGAAAAAGGGCGCCCGAGTGTACAGCGATGATCAGGCACCCAGCTTGGAGGTACCCGTGTTGTTTTCAACCAGCGTCGACTCTGCAAATGCTTCCAGGAAGGCATCGATCTGGGCCTGATTGGCGCCGGCGAGCTGTCCGTTGGAAAGGCCGACCACGCCGCCCACATTTTCACTCACGACGGGATAGCTCAGGGCAAGATCTCCGTCCTCCGCGCCCGATACGAAAAACTCCGCCTGGAAAGAGTTGCTCGTGTTACCGACGAGGATATTGGCGAAGGTCACCACGATTTCATTCTCAAATATCTGGTAGGTCACCGAACCGTTGTCATTGCTCGCATTCACCGGGAGCAGAGACACCTGGGTCGCGCCGAAGTGGTCTACGGTCGTGGCATTGCCCGAGCCGGGTTCGCCGAGCGCGATGGAACCGTCGCTGGATATAAAGAGGCGATCATAGACTTGCCCGTAGTAGATGATCTCCAGGCCTTCGTCGAGCACCACTTCGAAGGGATCAGCTTCGGTGAAATCCACTTCTTCCGCTTCGTCCGGGGAAACGGGGAATTCGGTAACGCCGTCGATCACGGTTCGGCTGTAGAAGCTAAGACTGCCATCCGGCATGAAGTAGAGGGTTTTTCCCTGGAGTTCATTTTCTCCAGCGGCTATCACTTCGGTGTGATAATCCACAACCAGCGGACGGGGGCAACCCGCCAGGGCCGCCGACGCGAGCAGTGCGCCGACAAGGTAATATCCCGATAGTTTCCTGAACCCAAGCACGCGCATGTTTCTGTCCTCCAATGGGGTACAACGTTTCAAATTGCCGGAGCCCTCTGAATGGAATGCCCCCGACGGTGGCCTGTCCTAAGCGGGCATTATAGGGGAAAGCAACGAGGCATAGTCAAGCGGGAGAACGCGGTCTTCCGGGCACATTGCAGATTCTCGGGCACCACTCGACCCCTTCGCGCTTCTGACCAGGCCATCAAGTAAAAAGGCCCTTCCTCCGTGGGGAGGAAGGGCCTCAATTATTCAGGAGCAACCAGCGCTCAGGAACCCAGCTTCGCGGAATCCGTGTTGCGGGAATCCTCGTTCAGGTTCGAGTTGCGGAAGCGACGAACAAACTGATCGATCTCGTCCTGGGACGCGCCGGCCAATTCGCCATTGGACAGACCAACGATGCCTTCGGCCGTATTGGCAACCTGCGGGTAGCTCAGGGCGACGTCGCCATCGATGCCGCGGGTCTTGAAGAACTCCACCTGGAAGGCGTTGTTCGTCGTCTCGCCGATCGAGACGCCATTGAAGGTCACAACCACGGAGTCTTCGAAGTTGCCGACCGTGACGGTTCCGCCAGCGGTCGCGTCAACGGGAAGCAGCGAAATCTGGGGCGAGGCGAAGTGCTCGGCCAGCGTAGCGTTACCTGCACCGGGGGCGCCAAGTCCGACGCTACCGTCACTGTTCACGAAGATCATGTCGTAGTATTCACCGAAGTAGAATACGCCGCCATCGCCCAGATCAACCGCCACGGTGCTCTCTTCAGCGAAGCTGATGACCGTGTGGCCGGAAGGATCGGCGGGCAGTTCGGCAAGGTCGCTGGCCGTGATTACACGGCTGTAGAACTTGTCACCGGCACGCTTTTCCGTGTCGCTCGGGACGAAATAGATCTGCTTTCCGTCGATCGAGTTCGGGCTTTCAAGGACCTCGGTGTTGTAGTCAGTTGCAACGGGGCAACCGGCGAGGGTTGCTGCGGCAAGCATGGCGGCCGCAACGGTGTAACCAGAAAAATTCTTCATTCTTGTACCTTTCACTTTCTTGGGGGGTGCGTACCAACTCTTAACAACATATAACGGTCAGTAGACTATACTTGACCTTTGGACCCGGAGCATTTCCCGGTCCAGTATAGCAGCGATCCGCTCAAATATTCTTGACATTTCTTGGTCTGGACCGCCCGCCACTACGGAGTCAACAAGGTGATTTTCCGAATCCGAGTAACAGGCGCTGCGCCGTTTTGGGGACAGCAACACGCTCATTAAAAGGGCCGGATTGCTGAACGTTTATAAAAAAGCAACCTTCCCCCCGTAGCCGGGGGGAAGGACTTACAAAATTATATCATTGTACTCAGGAACCGGCAATTAGCGGACCGTCGTTGTGTTTGCGCTGACAGCCAGGTTCGAGTCCTGAAAGCGACGCAGGAACTGGTTGATTTCTTCGGGCGTCTTGCCAGCAAGCTGGCCGTTGGCGAAGCCTACTACGCCGTTTCCACGCTCGTCGACTTTGACATAGCTGAGAACGATATCACCGGCAATACCGTTGCTGACGAAGATCTCGACCTGGAACGTGTTGTCCGTGGTGAAGTCCGTCTCGGTACCGATGATAACGTTATCGAACGTCACCGTGACCGCGTCACCGTCCTGCTCAACCGTAACTTCTGTGCCGACCAGACTAGCGTCGATCGGAAGCACCGAAATCTGGGTCGACTTGAAGTGATTCTCGAGGGAATCGTTGCCCTGGCTGGCCGCGCCAAACGCAACCGTACCATTGCTGCCGATGACGAGCGTATCGTAGAACACGCCGTAATACATAACCGGCTCATCGAGAGCAACTTCTACCGAACCGCCGCCTTCGGGAAACTCAATAACCTGAGCCCCAGCCGTCGGATTCGGAAGCTGTCCAGGCACTTCCAGATCGGAAACGATGCGGGTGTAATAAGGATCGCCAAGGCGCTTCAAATCGTCGGTAACCGCCGGAATGAAGTACAGTTGCTTCCCATCGATGTCACTGGCATCATCAATAACCTGCGTGTGAAGTTCTTCCCGAGGGGGGCAACCGGCGAGGGTTGCTGCGGCAAGCATGGCGGCCGCAACGGTGTAACCAGAAAAATTCTTCATCCCTATCCCTTTCATATGCGAATCTCCATTCCTATTTCGAGCTGAGAGACCAATACGGTAGGGCGCTTGCCCCTGCCAACCAACTCAACAGTTTACATACCGCGCATTATATGCGAACGCGTTACATTCTGTCAAGAGTTGACATCGTAGTAATCTCTATACAACAAACCCTGCATAACACCTCGACAGTCGAGGCTTATACATCATTATACTTCACAAAGTGTTGAGTGTTACACTCATTCACCCCTCGCCCTGTCAAGCAAATACCTGACATGACGTAGGGGCATCATACTCCAAGCCCCCCC
This sequence comes from Candidatus Hydrogenedentales bacterium, assembly GCA_041859365.1. Taxonomy (GTDB): domain Bacteria; phylum Hydrogenedentota; class Hydrogenedentia; order Hydrogenedentales; family JAEUWI01; genus JAEUWI01. The sequence goes on along the minus strand of JBHEKR010000501.1, from coordinate 15,850 downwards.
TTGTGCGCAAGCAAAAACAATAGTCGAGGAGACCGAGATGAAAGCCGCTGGAATCACGATGCACGGCGAACTGGAGCAAGTCAGAATACTGGAAGTACCCGAGCCCCGGTGCGCGCCCGGTGAGGTTGTGGTCACGGTGAAGGCTGCGGCGCTGAACCACCTCGACATCTGGATGCGCAAGGGACGCGCCGGCGTGGCACTGCCGATGCCCCATATCCTGGGGTCCGATGCGGCGGGTGTGGTCCACACCATGGGTGACGGCGTAAGCGGGTGGAAACCGGGCGACGACGTGGTCATCAATCCCGGACTGGATTGCGGTTCCTGCGAGTTTTGCCTGAGAGGACAGCACAGCGAGTGCCGCGCGTTCTCGATTGTGGGGATGGGGCGTCCCGGAACCTTTGCGGAGCAAGTCGTAGTTCCGGCGCGTAATCTTCAGCTCCGCCCGGTCCATCTGAGCTGGGACGAAGCCGCCGCGCTCCCACTCGCCTATTTGACCGCGTGGCGCATGCTCATGACGCAGGGCGGATTGCGGGCCGGTGAAACGGTGCTGATCCACGGCATCGGCGGCGGCGTGGCTGTGGCCGCGCTGCAACTGGCCAGTCTCGCCGGGGCGCGGGCCATCGTGACCTCGTCTTCCGTCGACAAGCTGACCCGGGCAAGCGAATTGGGCGCGGCCCACGGCATCTTGTACAAGGGCGGCAACGTGGTGGAGTCTATCCTGGAGTATACGGACGGGCGGGGCGTGGATCTGGTGATTGACACGGTGGGCGCGGCAACGTGGAATATCAACGCGGAAGCCTTGCGCAAGGGTGGCCGTTCCGTACACTGCGGCGTGACCACGGGTCCCCACGTCGAGGTGAATTTCTCCACGGTATACTGGAAGCAACTTTCCATTATTGGCTCGACCATGGGCAGCCACGAGGATTTCCGGGCCCTGCTGGATGCGGTGAATGCGGCGGGACTCAAGCCCGTGGTGGACAGCGTCATGTCCCTCGACGAGGCCCGCGCCGCCCAGGGCCGCATGGAGTCGGGGGCCCAGTTTGGAAAAATTGTGCTGGCGGTGTAAGGGAGACTACATGGGCTATTGTGCCCACGGTGTCGCCCTTCGATACGTGGCGCGACTTCCTCCATTTACAGGGACAGCAGAGACAACAGGGACAGCAGGTTTAAATCGCTTCTGCTGTCGCTGTCGTCCCTGCTGTCCCTGAGTATCGCTGTAAGAGTCCCCCTCTACTCTGAAAAGATCTCTTCCACCGTCACCGTGCGCACCGGGGCAATCTCGCCGAGCTTATCGAGGCCGATCTTCGCACCATCCCCCACCACCGAGATGATCTTGGGCCGTCCAGTGATAACTTCCTGATGAAAGGACAGCAGGTTGGGCAGCGAAGCGGCCTGAATGGACTTGTACTGCGTCACCCTGGGATCGCCGACGAGTCCCAGCTTCTCCCAGGCCTGCACGGCCCCGGCAATGCCCCGGAAGCCGATCTTGCCGGTGCGGTACCGGTTCAACAGGGCCTCCCGCGTCGTGGCAAAGCGTTCTTCCGAAGCGGGCAGATTGTCCAGCAGGTCGATGAACGCCTTCACCGCCTCCACGGTCTTGTCGGCCTGACTGCCGATAACGCCCACCATGATGTTCTGCTCGTCAAGCTCGGCGCCTTCGACGTAGCGCGCACCGACTGCGTAGGCCAAGGCGCGGGCTTCACGCAATTCCTGAAACACAATGCCGGACATATCGCCCGCGAAGTAGTTGTTATAGTACTCCACCGAGGGACTGAGCCCTTCGGAGAAGTAACTGCTGCCGAATTCGAGCCGGATCCGGGCCTGGGCCGCTTCCTTCTGCACAAAAAGGATTTCGGTCGCCTCCGGCGTGCGCACCGTGCGCTCCGCAGGCTCTGGGGCCGCTTTCACCGGTCCACGGCCCTGATAAAAAGCCTTCACGGCTTCCGTGACGGTTTCCAGAGGAAGGGAACCGATGTAGGTGATGTCCTGGGGATAGTCGAGGAGGGCCTGCACACCGGCGTAAAGCTGGTCCGCCGTGGCGGCCTCGATCTCGGCGCTGGTCATGCGCGTGAGAAAATCCGATTCCTCACCGTAGCGGGCAAACTGGGTCAGGGCCGCCGCGATACCTTCGACCTGTTTCTGCGCGTCTTCCCGCTGGGCCAGGGTGATGGCCTTGAGTTGCTCCAGCGTCTCCGGAGGCGCCTGGGGGGCACGCAACAGGGACTGGAGCAGTTTCAGCGATGCGTCAAAGTTTTCGTCGAGACCCGCGATGCCGATACTCGATTCCTTGTCTCCCGAACCGATGGAGAGACTTGTGCCGAGCTTGTACCACTCCTTTTGGAGGTCCTCGGAACTGAACTCTTTCGTACCAGACTTGTCATAGAGCATCGCCGCGAGGTTGAGCGACTTCTCGGTTCGCGTGCCCACGGGAATGCCGATGGAGAAACTGAAGAGGTCATTCATGGGATTGGGCACGTAATACAGGCGCAGCCCCGGTGCGGGCTCCGTAATGGTGAGATCCTTGTCCCGGTTGATAAAGGCGGGCTCGATGGGCTCCACGGGCATCTGCATCAGGTCCATGGCGAACTTCGAAACGCGCTGGGGATCGATGTCGATCGTGGCCAGTTCGGGCTTCTCAATGTTGGGCACTTCGTGGGGCGCATCTTTACGAAGGCCAGCCACATAGTTGCCGCCGAAGTATTGATTGGCCACACGGACGATATCGGCCTTGGTCACCTTTTCCATGCGCTCAAAGCGGGCCACATGGTGGTCCCAGTCGGAGAAACTGATCCAGGACGAGCGCATGTCGTCCACGCGGGCGGGATCGGATTCCAGACCGGCCTTGGTATTCTTCTTGAAGTCGTTGATGATCGCGGGAACGAGCCAGTCTTCAAATTCCCCGCGCTTGATGATCTCCAGTTGCTCCAGTAGAAGCGCCTCGACCTCGGCCAGGGTCTGGCCCTCTTTGGGGATGCCCCAGAGAAACTGGGCGCCATAGTCGTTGTAGATTCCGGGATTGGACCCCGCCTGGCGCACGCGCTGCTGTTGGTTGAGATTCAGGTTGATGAGACCGGCCGCCGAATTGTCGAGGATCATATCGACCAGGGTGAGGGCCTCGTAGTCCGGACTCTTGTTCGACGCGGTGCGAAAAGCGAGGAGAACGTACTCTTCACCCTGGTAAGTCGTCACAACCTCCTCCCGACCCTGGAGCGGCGCTTCGTCCCAGGTCTGGGCCGCGGGCACTTCAGCCGGGACCCAGGCGGAAAATGCCTGATCGATGATGGTCATCGTCTCTTCTTTATTAATGTCGCCCGAGAGGAAAATGGCCATATTGTTCGGCACGTAATACGTCTTGAAGTACTTGCCGATATTCTCCAGCGAGGGGTTCTTCAGATGCTCCACTTTGCCCAGGGTGGGCTGCTGACCGTAGGGGTGGGTCTTGAAGAGCTGGCCCTCCACCGCGTAGCGGATAATGCGGTCCTTGTTGTCCAGAGCGCGGTTCATCTCCTCATAGACCGTCTCCAGTTCGGTTTGGAACAGGCGGAAGACTGGCCGGGCGAAGCGCTCGGACTCCAGCGCGGCCCATTGGGCCAGTCGGTTCGCGGGAAGCTCCACTTTGTACACAGTTTCTTCATGCCACGTGTGGGCGTTCACCATGGAGCCGCCCATGGCCTTGTAGACCCGGTCCAGTTCATTGGGCACGGCAAAGTCGGCCGCCTTCACCGACTCCGCGTTAATCTGGGCATAGAGCGCCTTGCGCTTCTCTGGATCGGTCTCGATGAAGTGCTGCTGGTAGAGCGCCTCGATCTTTTCGATGTGCTCCCGCTCTTTCGCATAATCCAGAGTCCCCAGGTTCTCCGAGCCCTTGAAAAGGAGGTGCTCCAGGTAGTGGGCCAACCCGGTGGACTCCGCCGGGTCGTGCTTGCTGCCCGCGCGCACGGCGATTTCCGCATAAAAGCGGGGCGTATCGTGATTCTCGGTGAGATATACCGTCAAACCGTTGTCAAGTTGGTAGATGGACACCCCCATCTCATCCGAAGGATTGGGAGTGTTGACCTGCTTGTAGCCCGCCATCGCGCCCGGTGCAACCAGCAGCAGTGCGCCAACCATCATCCACTTCAAAACATGGCTTTTCATCAAAAGGGTTCCTCTATCGGCACGGAGCCGTTCAAGCCTGGAATATTACGTTCCTATATTTGCCCGCCGCGTGATCCCGTGTTGCCCGACGACGACTTCACGCGGACAGTGCCATCGCCCGCAAGTATGGCAATGGGTTGGACAAAATACAAGGATGCCCGCCCCTCCCCGCTGGGGCTTTTTGCGCCGTTACGGAGTGAAAGGACCCTTTGGAGCAAGGTAGTTTCTTGACAAGCATTGCGGCCTGATGTAGAATTCTGCCAATTTCACTGTTTGTCCTGCGTGTGCCCAACGGGTAACGCAGGACAGGAGTAAACGTGGTGCGCAGGCCGATTCAGCAGGTTCCCGACTTCTTTGGGCGTGCTGGAATCCGCCAAACCGTCCGGAGGCCTGGGGAAAGGCCGTCATGGAGCGGGTACCGCGTTTCGTCTGCCCTCTGGGGCGGACCCAGGGGAATCTATCGCGCAATTTCGGGTCGAGACCGGCATGACAACCAGCCGGCCACGTACAACCCCGCACCGATGGTCGAGCGCGTTCGATAACGTGCTGCGGTCGCGGACTAAGAACGTTTCAGGAAGCGGATCAACAGCGGTCCGGATGGGAAACCAATAATGAACAAGCTCTCGCTCAGCGCAAAAATCGTGGTTCTCGGAATCGTCCTCCCCACTATTCTCGTGTCTGTACTCTTTATCCTCTATTACCTTGGCGCGCGCCGGGCGGGAATAGACGCCATGCTCGCCGAAGCCCGGGACGTCTGCCTGGCCACGGAAGCCGTGCGCGAAGGCATGGAGGACAAATGGGAACGGGGCGTCTTCACTCAGGAGCAATTGCGGGCTTGGGCCGACGCGGGCGAACTGGAAAAAATTCTTTCCGCCGTGCCGGTAGTGTCCGCGTGGGAAGCCGCCCAGAAAAAGCAGGAGGAGGCGGGCTACGAATTTCGCACGCCGAAGAACCAACCGCGCAACAAGCGCAACACCCCGGATTCCTTTGAGTCCGAGGCGCTGACCGCGCTGGAAGGTGGTGCGGAAGAATACTGGGGCATTGACAAGGATATGAACGCTATCCGCTATCTCCGGCCCATTCGGCTCACGGAGAGCTGTCTGTTGTGCCACGGCGATCCGGCCACGTCGCAAGCGGTGTGGGGCAATTCCGAGGGCAAAGACCCGACCGGGGTCGCGATGGAAAACTGGAAGGTCGGCGAGGTGCACGGCGCCTTCGAAACGATCTTCTCCATGGACGATCTGGATCGTGACCTCCGTGCGACGCTGATTACGGGGGCCATCATCGTTGTGGTCGGCCTCGCGCTTATGTCCATGGTTTTTGTGATCGTGATCCGACGCCAGGTTTCGCGTCCGGTCCTGGGTGTATCCGGTCACCTGCTGAGTATGGCCGACGGAAACTTCACCAACGAATTCGACCCGTCGGCGCTGGCGCGGGGGGATGAGATGGGTGCGATGGCCCGCGCGATGGCCAAGCTGAACGGCGACTTGAGAAAGTCTCTCGGGGACGTACGGACCGGCGTTTCCACTCTGGCCTCCGCCTCCACGGAGTTAACGAGTATCGCCCAGGGCATGACCCGGAGTTCCGCGGACACCTCGGAGCGCGCGACCATGGTAGCGGCGGCGGCGGAGGAAATGTCGGCCAATTCCATGTCCGTGTCTTCCGGTATGGAGCACACGGCAAGCAATCTCCAGAGCGTGGCGGCGGCCACGGAAGAAATGACCGCCACCATGGGCGATGTCGCGGGCAATACCGAGAAGGCCCGAGGCACGACGGAGCAGGCGGTGCGGCAGGCGGCGCAGGTGACGGCCACAATGCGCGAACTGGGGCGGGCGGCCCAGGAAATAGGAAAAGTCACGGAAACCATTACGAGCATTTCCAACCAGACTAACCTCCTGGCCCTGAACGCGACGATTGAAGCCGCGCGCGCCGGCGCCGCTGGCAAGGGCTTCGCCGTGGTCGCTACCGAAATCAAGGAACTTGCCCAGCAGACCGCCATGGCCACGGAAGAGATCAAGGCGAAAATCAACGGCATTCAGTCTTCCACCCGCGGCGCGGTAACAGATATCGAATCGATTTCCGGAGTCATTCGCGACGTGAGCGAACTCGTGGGCGCAATTTCGGCGGCCATTGATGAGCAGTCCGTGGCGACCCGGGACATCGCCATGAACATTTCGCAAGGCACCCGCGGCGTGCAGGAAGCGAACGACCGCGTAGCTCAGACCGCCGAGGCGGCCCTTTCCGTCGCCCGCGACATCGCCGGCGTCGATCAGGCCGGTCAAGAAATGAATGAGGGAAGCTCCCAGGTACACGTTGCCGCGTCCGAGCTTTCGCGCCTGGCCGAGCAGCTTCAGGCGATGCTGGCCCGCTTCAAGGTGTAGCGGAAAGGGCGACGGCGATTCCCTCCGAATATGAACAGGGCAGACAGGATATACCTGTCTGCCCTTCGTGTTTACGATTGGAAACCTATTCTGTCGGCCCGGCGCCGGTCTTTCTCCAAAGCGCAAGCGTGACCGAAGCCAGTCCCATCAGGAAGAGATTCCCCGCGCCACCACGCCCGGGGAGCCCGGTGCTCTTGAGCGACAAGGGACACCCGCCCTCACCCTCACCCTCACCCTCACCCTCACCCTCACCCTCACCCTCACCTTCGCCTTCGCCTTCACCTTCACCTTCGCCCTCCCCTTCCGCACCGGCCCCGTAGTAGAACTGGACGTGTTCCCAGGCGCGCATGCCGACTTGACTACCTATAATTCGACCGGGGATATCGTCCTGACGCGGGTGGATACCGCCGTAGATCCTCGATAGGGCGGACTCGTCCGCCGCATCGTAGTAGGTGGCCCACTCCAGGTGAACGTCTTCTGTGGGGCCGTCTTCGAATACAAGAAACTCGTTTTGGGGCGCCAGAAACTCGCCCATGCCGCCGGGGAAGAACTCGGATCCCGTAATGGCCGTCAGGACCTCGGCCCCGGATCGGCTGAAGGTGCTGTGGCCCGAAACATAGCCTGAAAAGGGCGGGGACACGAAGGTGGGCCGCTGGTAGGGCACCCAATCGAGGGCGCGATGCCAGCGGACGCCACTGTACTCTGTCTCTGGATTATTCGGTGCGCCCGGCCAGGCGTAGACGGCCAGCTCTCCTTCGAATCCAGCGAGCGCGGCGTGGCGTTCGCCGACGGCCGTCGTTTCCGCGGTGATACGTTCGATCAGGCCCGGCACGAGCGGAAGGCCCAGGGCATGATAGTCCGCCGCCTCCGTCTCCGTAGACTGTCCCAGTCCCGCCATGTAGCGCACGTGGGAGATTGGCCGGGACGTATCATAGAAACCTTTCGCACCCCAGGCACAGATGGCGGCATCATGTAGCGCGCCATTAAGCACGAGGTACAGCTTCACGTCCCACTCCAGATCATCCAGAATGGGCCCCTGGCCTCCCAAGCGTTTTTCGAAGAGCGGGTGATCGGACACGTAGTTGGCCACCGTGTTCCAATGTCCCGGCGGCGTCTCCGAATCGGGACCATCGGCCCAGAACTCGGCCAGGATTCGGGCGTAGTCGCCGCGCTTCACCAGATTTGGGGCATAAGGCTCGCCGGTGGCGGGGTTCAGGTCGCGACCGGAGCCGTCGTAGGTTCCCAGTGGAGCGTTGCCACGGCTAGCGGGGGAGATATCGATGATCACGCCGTCATCCGGATCGAGGTAACTACTGACTTCGATGATATGGACGACGTTGGCGATGAATTCTTCGCTGCGATCTCCGCCGAGAAGCGGCGGCGGCCCGGGATCGAAGTGGGTGTTGGGCGATCGATCCTCCTCGGTAAGAGCGAAGGGTGTGACGGCGGTCCAGTGGGGTGTAAGGTGAGGCGGATAGGGCCCCAGCACTATCCCCGATTGATCGATAAAGAACTCCAGCGCCAGCGGCTGCCAGCGATTGGGGTCCACCATCACGGTACCCGGCAGGGCCACCACACAGGGTTCGTTCACGGGCACGTAGCCGTTGGTCGTCGCAAAGCCGTTCTGCTCGTTTGAGCCGTCCGTAAGGCCGAAGGCAAGCACGGCGGCCGCGATGCGATTACCGAACGCCGCGGGTGAATCACCTTCCGTCGATTCGAAGGTCCGATCATAGCCCTGCTCGTCCATGGCCGCATCGAACTCCGCAAGGGAGGCCACCGCGCCCGGCGAAGTGGCAAAGCGCGCGCGCAGAATGCGATACGCCGCGAAGCTCAGTGCTTCGGATCGGGCGGCATCCGGATCGGCCGCGCTGCGCTTTTCTTCCATCAGATAACCGCGCGCATTCGGGTCATAGGCCGCCCAGGCGTCCCACATGGCAATCGACACGTGAAAAAGATTGCGCGCGTGAACCGTGGGTCGGGCGCGATCACGGCGGATGGCAAAGAGCATCTCTTCGTTCCACGTGCGCGCGGCGGAGTGCTCCTGCGCGGCGACGGGAAAGAGCGGCGCGAGCAGGCTGGCTACCAGCAGCCCAAGACTCATCAAACGAAATTGCTTCAACATGTATACTGCCCTCACAAGTTTTCACTTAGCCCAGTTTACCCGGTTGCCGCCCTTCGAATCCTGTGGAAACAACCGGGCCCGGAAGCCCAATGCCCCAAAACACGGGAAAGGGCGAAAACGATTCCACCCAGAGCCGCGCCGATTTGGCGGGCCGCTGAACTACACCACCGCCCGTCTCATCGAAGACTACGAGAAGAGGGAAGGTCGCCAGTGCGGAGAGATCCACCAGCGAACCCGCGTCGGCGGCGCGGAAAGTGTTGTTGTAGGGCGTGGCTGGATTGAGCGTGATGGTGTCCAGCATCGAGAGATTCACCTCGGCGCCCGACGAGGCCGCGACCAGGAAGCCGACGCAGCCGTTGGGACTCAGGAAACTCATCGACGTCAGCGCCGGCAAAGACACGAGACTGGGTTCGCTATCGGCGGCTCGGACACCCGACGAACCGATGATCTGCTCCCCGCAGGACTGGTCGAAGGTGAAGCTGTTCACCTGGGGAAGTACGAGCGAGGCACCCGTTGCCGCGAAAAGCCGGACATTCGTCAGGCTGGTCAGCACCGGCACATTGAAGAACCCGTTGCCTGTGACGCTTATGTAGCGGGTGCCATTGGCCGCACCGGCCATGCTCTCCAGCTTCGCCGCATCGAACTCGGCGTCGCCGTTGATGGTGATGTTGGACCCGGATATGGTCAACAGCTCGGGCACGGCAAGGTTCCCGGTTTCGGACATGGTTACGGTGGTGTCGGCGATGGACGTCAGGGCGGGCAATTCCAGGGTGCCGTTGACGTTCATGGTAAGACTGGCGATGCTGGTGGCCGCCGGCAGGCTCACAGAAGTTCCATTGAGGATCGTCACGTTGCCGAGCACCGAGGCTATACTGGGCGCCAGCAGTTCACCCCCGGCATCCATGTAGAGTCCGAGGGCCGCATCCAGCGCGGGCAACGCGGAAATGTCCATCACCGAACCCGCGCCCGACGCGCGGAAGGTGTGGTCGTAGGGGTTGGCGGGATTGACCACGACCGACGTGAGGGCGGAGAGATCGACCGCGCCGCCGGATGTTGCGTAGATGGAGAAACCTACGCATCCGTTGGGCGCCAGGAAGGTCATCTCCTCCAGAATCGGAAGGGACACCAGACTGGCCAGCGAATCGGAGGCCCGTACCCCGGAGGAGCCGATGATCTGCTCGCCGCAGGACTGATCGAAATAGAACTCTGTCAGCGCGGGCAGCTCGAGTGCGGCGCCCGTGGCCGCGAAGAGCCGCACATTGACCAGCGACGCCAGCATGGGCGCATCAAAGAACCCATCGTTGCTCACGCTGATATAACGAGTGCCGTTGGCCACCCCGGACATGGTCGCAAGCTTTGGAGCATCGAAGACGCCATTGCCGGAGATGGTGATATTTGACCCCGCGACGTCAAGCAGCTCCTGCAGAGACAGGTTGCCCGCCTCCGAGACGTTCACGGTGGCGTTGTCGAAAGCCGTCACTCCGGGCAGCGAGAGCGAGCCACTCACGGTCATCGTCTGGTCGGAGAGGGTCGTGACCGCCGCTAATGCAACCGTGCTCCCGGAAAGGACGCTGAGGTTGCCCGTGACCTCGACGATGTTCGGCGCGATGATCGCGCCGCCGGCATCGGCGTAGAGGGCGAGGCCTGCGTCAAGCGCGGTCAACGCGCTCAGGTCCACGACCGACCCCACGCCCGAAGCCCGGAACGTGTGGTCGTAGGGATTCGCTGGGTTGAGCGTTACCGTCGTAAGGGCGGAAAGCTCAATTGCACCGCCGCCAGACGCGAAGATCGAGAAGCCAACACACCCATTCGGGGGCAGGAAGCTCATGGACTCCAGGGCCGGCAGGGAAACGAGGCTGGGCTGGCTGTCGCCGGCGCGCACGCCGCTCGATCCGATGATCTGCTCGCCGCAGGACACATCGAACGTGAATTCCGTCAATGCGGGCAATACCAGCTCCGCACCGGTCGCCGCGAAGAGCCGAACGTTGTCCAGCGAGACGAGCAGCGGCGCGTCGATTGCACCGTTTGCCGTGAGGCTGATGTAGCGTGTGCCATTTACGGCGCCGGTCATGCTCGCCAGCTTCGGAGCGGTGACAAGGCCATTTCCATTGATGGTGAGATTCGTTCCCGAGATGGTGAGCAACTCTGGAATACCGATCTCGCCGCTTTCGGAGACCGTGACCGCGCTATTGGTCATCCCCGTCAATAGCGGCAGGTTCAGCGCTCCGTTCACGTTCATGGTCATGTCGGCCACGCTTGTGGCGGCCGGCAGCACCAGCGTGCTCCCCGCGAGAACGGTGATGTTACCCGTAATCTCTTCAATTTCAGGCGCCAGTAGCGTTCCGCCCGTATCCGCGTAAAGCGCCAGGGCGCCGTCGAGGCCGGGCAACGCGGAAATATCCACAAAGGATCCCGAACCCGAGGCGCGGAACGTGTGATCGTAGGGATTGGCGGGATTGACAATCACAGAGGCGAGCGCGGAGAGGTCGATGGCGCCGCCCGCGGATGCGAAGATCGAGAAGCCAACGCAGCCGTTTGGCGCGAGAAAGCTCAACGACTCCAGCACCGGAAGGGCGACCAGACTGGGCTCGCTGTCACCCGCACGCACACCGCTGGAGCCAATGATCTGCTCACCGCAGGAGGTGTCGAACAGAAACTCGGACAGCGCGGGCAACGTCAACGACGCGCCGCTCGCGGCAAAGAGGCGCACATTCGCCAACGACGTCAGCAGTGGCGCATCGAAGAACCCGTTGGCGCTCACACTGATATAGCGCGTGCCATTCGAGGCGCCGGTCATGCTCGCCAGCTTGGGCGCGTCGAAGATGCCATTCGCGTTGATGGTAATGTTGGAACCGGTGATGAACAGGAGTTCCGGAAGCGCGAAGGACCCGCTTTCGTTGATCGTTATGGTCGCATTGGCAAATGAGGTCAGCACGGGAAGCGCCAGCGTGCCGCTGATATTCATCGTTAGATCGGCGAGGCTGGTCGCGGCGGGCAGGGCCACCGAACTGCCTGCCAGCACAGTGATATTGCCGGTCAAGCCGACGATGTTCGGGGCCAGGATGGAGCCGCCCCCATCCGCATAAAGTGCCAGACCCGCGTCGAGCCCGGGCAGGGATGTGAGATCGATCAGGGAACCCACGCCCGAGGCGCGGAAGGTGTGATCGTAGGGATTGTTTGGATCGAGCGTTACCGAGGTCAGGTTGGAAAGATTGATCACGCCCCCCGTCGACGCAAAGATGGTGAAGCCCACACAGCCGTTGGGCCCGAAGTAGCTCATCGTTTCCAGCGCAGGCAGGGAGACCAGGCTTGGCTCGCCATCGGACTGGCGTACGCCGGAGGCAATAATGATCTGCTCGCCGCAGGAAGCGTCGAAGGAGAAATCGGTTAGCATGGGAAGCACGAGGGCGCCACCATTGCCCGTCGAGAGTCTCATATTCATCAGCGAAGTGAGCAAGGGTGCGTCGAACATGCTGCTATCGGTGACGCTGATATAGCGCGTGGCGGCCTCGGTGGCCATGCTCGCCAGTTTTGGCGCATCAAAGACACTGCTTCCCGACAGGTTCAGATTGCTGCCCGAACCCGCCAGCAACTCAGGCACGGAGACCACACCCGAACCCGAAAGATTGACCGATGTGTCTTCCATGCCAACCAGCACGGGAAGGTCCAGCGTGCCGCTGATATTGAAGGTGGCGGCGCGCACACTTTCCGCGAGCGGAAGGCTCAGGGTGGAGCCCCCCTGCACACTGATGTTGCCGAGGATCTCGGTGATCTCGGGAGCCAGCAACGTAGCGCCCGTATCGACGTACAGCGCCAGTTGAGCGCCGAGCGTCGGCAGCGCGGGAATATTGAGCGCCGACGTCGCACCCGAAGACCGGAATACGTGATCGTAGGGATTCTCCGCATTCGTGATGACGGCCGCGAGCACCGGCAGATCCACATCGCCACCACCGTTGGCCAGGATGTTGAAGCCCGTGCAGAAATTTGGCGCCAGGTAGGTCAGCGTTTCCAGCGCGGGCAGGGAAACAAGACTGGAGCGTCCCCCGGCGCTGCGCTCGCCGCTGGCGAGGATCAGTTGTTCGCCACAGCCTGCTTCGACGCGGTATTCCGTCAGAAGGGGTAATTCAAGGATACCGCCATTGATCGTTTGGAGCCCCATATTCACCAGCGTGCTGAGGAGCGGGATATCGAGTGTTCCGTCGTCGTATACCTGGATCAGGCGAATTCCTGCTTCGGGGCCGTTGATCTCGGACAGCAAGGGTGCTTCAAAATTGCCGGCGCCCGAAACGGTGACTGAAGTTGCGATAAGCTCGCTCAGCGCGGGCAGTGAGATTCCGCCACTCGCCGAGAAGACCGCATTCTCGATCCGGCTCGTTTCTTTGATGGTCAGGACACTGCCCGCCCCGGTTGAGCTCAGATAGCACAACTGCTCCGGGCTGGTTTCGACATGGCCGATCTCCGCCGCAGCCCCCGAGCTGACGTCGATTCGCTGGCTTCCCTGGGCGGTACCGCCGGTCAAGGCCACATCGCCCAGAAGCTGGAAGAGTGTTGTGGCGCCGGTGATGTTCAACAGACCCTGGCCCTGGATAAGCATGGTGCCTTCGAAGCGTGACTGCCCTTCCACGCGAAGGGTCGTGTTGCTGGCGATGACCACCAGGTTCTGTCCGGCCCGCACGCGCATATTGTTCCAGGTCGTGAAGGTATCCACGGTCACGGTGGTGGGATCGCCGACCGGATTGATCAGAACCACCGAACCCGGACCGGGCACGGCCCCGCCACTCCAGTTGGCCGTGTCGCTCCAATTTCCACTGTTACCGCCGCTCCACTGGACAATCAGCGAGGGGTCAACCAACTCCAGTACGAGGATGCCGGCATCGGTCACACCGCCCTGCATCAAGTCCACCGTTCGGGTCGCGGAACCAAACGTAACGTTCGACTCCCAATCGACAAAGAGGGTAACCGAAGTCGCGTCCGACGAAACCGCGGCCACGAACTCGAAGAATCCGCTGGCGTCCGTCGTGGCGTTGCCAAACGCCGTGGCCACCTGCGCGCCCACAGCAGGGCTGCCGTCCGGCTGCTGCACGAAGCCCCGGATTTGGGCCTCAACGCTATCCTCAACGACCTCGAAGCGCTTCACCGCCGTGGCCCCTTCGTTGGTCGCCGTCACCAGAACGACGCCAGGCGCCAGGGCCGTCAACACGCCTTCCGCATCCACGCTCGCAACTTTCGAACTGCTCACGCGGTAGGTCGTGCCGGCATCGACCGGACTCACATCGATTTCATCACCCCCCAGCAATACACCGGTGGTCACGAGCGGCACGATGTCCCCCACTTCGAGCAGCGCCGAGGGCGCGCCGATGAAGACGGACTGGGGAATGGGCGGCGGGCTGTCTGAGAAAACAAGATCTTCGGTTGCGATCTCGATGCTCTCGCCCTGAGCAATCCGGAAAGACGGGCTGTAGACATAGCGATTGCCGCGAACCGTGGCCGAGACGCCAATTATGCGCACGAACTCATCGCTGATGAAATCAGGACGGGTACCGGGGCCGTCGGGGCCGAACTCATCCGGCGCGGAGATGTTGCTGAAGCGGAATACACCGGCGGCGTTGGGCGTCACCACCTGGCCGTTCAGGGTGAGGCGCCAGGTGTCGTCGAGGCGGTCGGGCAGGGGCGGCTGCTGAGCAATCGTGAACTCATAGTCGTTGGTGCCATCGCCGTCGGTATCGGCCACGAAGGGGTCCGTGCCCATGAGAAATTCATAGAAATTCGGCAGGCCGTCGCCGTCGGGATCCGTGAAGGCATCCGCCGGTGAGCTGGGGTCGAGGCCCACCTCAAGCTCCCAGACATCGGGCAGGAGATCTTCATCCAGATCGTCATAGAGCGGCGCGGGTTCGTCCTGCTTCTCCTCATGGGGAATGGCCGTCTTGCAGAGGCCGCATTCCCGGAGGCGATCCTGGGTGCCATTGTAGGCGTCATCGCCGAAGGAGGCCACGGCCGCCGTGTAGGCCGCGGCAACGAGGGCGCATCGGCTGTTCGCCAGGACGTCCAGATCGGAGATGTTGTCGTCACACTGCTGCAGCAAGTCGGCATAGAATTCGAGATCGCAGGCCGATTTGGATTTGCCGCAGGTGGCGTAGCAGTTGTCGTGCTTGTCGCAGGCGGGCGCCAGGGGCACATAGTAGATCGAGGCCAGGCCCGGTACATAAACGTTTTGTGGGATGGGGAAAGGCGTCGACACGGTAGGCGATCCGCAGCCGTTGGGGCTGAAGTCATTGTCCGGACACTCTTCCTCAACATCGCCCGTGACGGCGTAGGGCGGGCAGTTGCAGCCCCAGCCCGCGAGGGTCAAACCACTGTTGGGGTCGGTCGTGATGACGCTGCCATCTTCGCTGACGGAACCGGAGGCCACGATGTCGAACTGTTCGTTGTCGTGGTTGTAGCTCAGGAAGTAGGCAACGGCGCCGGGGTCAAGCCCCGTCATGTTGGGATAGGTCACGGCCACGGGCGGATCGAAAGTCGAACCGGCCGGTTGCAGGGTCCACGCGAAGGGCGGCGAGACGCCGTCGGGCATCGGCATGGGAACGTCGTCGTGGTGCACCTGATTCAGCGACATCACCTGCGGATCGGAGGGACTCGGGCGGGTGCCGTCCCGACGGGTCATACTCCCCGCCTTGATGACCATTTCCAGGCCTTCCACGCCTTCGAGCGTCAGGGTGATATCCTGCGTGCCGTCGTAGACCACGGCGTTCGCGGGGTTCAGTGGCGGCAGCTTGACCGGTGCGGAAAGGCCATTGGCGGCGTTGGGCACGATGACCTGATTGAAGGAAAGGCCGGGGAAGGATCCTGGAATTACGGCGACACCGCCGACGGCGGTCGCCTGAAGCCCGTCCAGAAAAAACTGCGCCGGGCCCGAAGGCACATCGCCAAAGAAGAACTGGCCGTCGGCTCCTGTCGACACGTCGGAGAGTACGGTGGTGTTGTTCACCACGAGCGTACAAGCCACGCCCTCAATGGGCTGGCCCGCGTTGTCCTGCACGATCCCGCTGAAGGTCGTGGGCAGGAAGGCCTTGCGCTCCAAGCCAAAAGCGTCGAAGGTCACCGGCAGGCCGGGATTGGCCTCGTAGGTCGCGGTGACGAGATTGTTGCCGCCCTTCGGGCCGAGTTGGAATTCCACCTGCGCATGGCCGGTCTCACCCGTTTCCACGGTCAC
>JBHEKR010000425.1:0-61559 GCA_041859365.1 Candidatus Hydrogenedentales bacterium | reverse complement strand
TAGTGCTTCGCCATAATCCGCGCCAGGGCGGGCAAGGCCTCTTCTCCTCGATATTCG
This sequence comes from Candidatus Hydrogenedentales bacterium, assembly GCA_041859365.1. Lineage (GTDB taxonomy): Bacteria > Hydrogenedentota > Hydrogenedentia > Hydrogenedentales > JAEUWI01 > JAEUWI01. The sequence goes on along the minus strand of JBHEKR010000425.1, from coordinate 61,502 downwards.
TGGTCCGAAGCAATGTAGACAATGTGCTTGCCCTGGCCGATCCCGCCGGAGCCTTCATAGGTCACGTGGGACGGGTATTCGGCGCTGGCCGTGAACGCGAACAGCATTGTCAGGACAAGGGTGAGGAGGATGCGTTGGGAAATGGTCATGGCGATGGCTCCGGTTGTGTTTCGAATGACTATAATGGGGATGGCGGGCAGAAGCAAGCACCAGAACAGTGTGACTTGTGCTAAAATATCACGCATTGATATGAGGACTTTCCCATGCACCCGAACTTGCAGATCGATCAGGCATCTATAACAGAATTCTGCCAGCGCCATCATCTCCGGAGGCTGGCGTTTTTCGGCTCCGTTCTGCGAGACGATTTCACCGAAAACAGCGATGTGGACGTGTTGGTGGAATATTCTCCGGAGCACGTTCCCGGTTTCATCGCCTTGGCCGGGATGGAAGAAGAATTGACCGCGATTCTCGGGCGAAAGGCGGATATACGCTCCGCAGGCGACCTGAGCCGCCATTTCCGTGATGATGTGGTCCGCGAGGCGCGAGATCAGTATGTCGCGTAATTCGACGCGAATCTTGCTTGCAGACATGCTCGATGCAGCGCGGGAAGCTCACGGATACGTTCGGCACCTCAATCGAGAATAACTGAATGGACACCGGTTGCTTCAACACGGGCTGGTTCGGTGTATTGAGGTTGTTGGTGAGGCTGCCAGCAGAATAAGCGACGATTTTCGATCGGCACACCCTGAACTACCGTGGTCGAAAATAATCGGTATGCGAAACCGCTTGGTCCACGCGTATTTCGAGGTGGATTTGGATGTTGTATGGAGCACGACAAAAAACGAGCTTCCACTCCTGATTGCTATACTGGAAAAACTGCTCGGTGAATGTGGTGACGATTAATCGGGGATACAGTTGTTGAAATCGTGTCCACCGCAAACAGTTATTGATTCTGACCTCAAGAGATTCAAGGAGCGTAGAGAAGCAAAACTCTTAGCCTTCCTTTGCGTTCTTTGAGATTGAAATCTTTCGCCTTTTACGCCCGCAATCCAGTATCCTATCCCCGTGCTCGCGCACCCTTGAGTCCCGAGAGCAAAACCAAAAAAATAGAAGCGGCAGCGCCATGTCCCCACTCCAGGAACACCTCCAGCAACATTTCGGTTTCGACACCTTCCGCGACGGACAGGAAGCCGCGATTTCGCGCCTGCTCGAGGGGAAATCAGTGCTGGCCATCTTCCCCACGGGCGGGGGCAAGAGCATGTGCTACCAACTGCCCGCGCTCCTTCTGGATGGCCTCACGCTGGTGATTTCGCCGCTGATCGCGCTGATGAAGGACCAACTCGACTTTCTCATCCGCCATGGCGCGCCCGCCGCACGGCTGGACTCCACCTTGACGCGGGAGGAGAACCTGAAGCTCTTCGACGATCTTAATGCCGGCACGTTGAAATTGCTCTACATTTCACCCGAGCGCCTGGGTAATGAACGCTTCCTCCGTTCCATCGCGCGGCAGCGGATTTCGTTGCTCGCTATCGACGAGGCTCACTGCATTTCCGAATGGGGCCACAATTTCCGCCCGGATTATTTGAAGATTGCGCGATTGGCCAAGGAACTCAATGTGGAGCGGGTGCTCGCGCTCACGGCGACGGCCACACCCTCCGTGGCGCGGGATGTGCGCGCGGCCTTCGACATCGCCGAGGAGGACGAAGTCCACACGGGCTTTTACCGGCCCAACCTGAAGCTCAGTGTGGTGCCCTGCACGCCCGCAACGCGTGACGACCAACTCCTCGCCCGCATTCGCAAGCGCCCCGCGGGTCCGGCCATTGTATACGTTACGCTCCAGCGCACGGCGGAGGAGGTGGCGAACTTTCTCTCGCGCAATGGATTGAACACCCGGGCCTACCACGCCGGTCTGGAGACGGAGGATCGCACGGCGGTTCAGGACGCGTTCATGGCCTCTAACGACGCCATCATCGTGGCCACCATCGCCTTTGGGATGGGCGTGGACAAGTCGAACATCCGCTATGTCTACCACTACAACCTGCCGAAGGGCCTGGAGAGTTACAGCCAGGAAATCGGCCGCGCGGGACGCGATGGAAAGACGTCGGTCTGCGAGATGCTCGCCTGCCCGGAGGACGTGATCACCCTGGACAACTTCACCTACGGCGACACGCCGGAGCGCACTACGGTGGCAGGCCTGGCACGGCACATGCTCGACGCGGGCGATCAGTTCGACATCTCGGAGTACGAGCTTTCCTATCAGCATGACGCGCGCCCGCTGGTGGTGCGGACGCTGGTCACTTATCTGGAGCTGGAGGGACTTGTCGCGTCGACGGGGCCCTTCTACACGGAGTACAAGTTTCAGCCCCAGCGGCCCTCCTCCGAAATATTTGCGCTGGTCAGCGGCGAACGCGCGGAATTCCTCAAGAAGATATTTCGCTTTGCAAAGAAGGGGCCCAAGTGGTTCACCCTCGACATCGCGCGCGTGGCTGAGACCATCGGTGAGCCTCGGGAGCGCATTGTAGCCGCGCTGACCTTCCTCGAAGAGCGTGGCGACCTCATCGTGCAGGTGGCGGGTCTGCGTCAGGGTTTCCGACGTCTGGCGCGTCCAGAGAATATTGAAGTTCTCATTGAAAGCCTGTACGAGCGCTTTCAACTGCGCGAAAGGAACGACATTGCCCGCACGCGAGAAGTTCTTGCCTACGCGAGCCACGCCGGCTGCCTCACGCAACGATTGCTGGGCTATTTCGGCGAAGTGCGGGAAAATTGCGGCCACTGTGACCGCTGCAAAGCCGTGCCCCGCGAGCCCATGCCGGCGATGCCCTCCCCCACACTCGGCGGCGACGACGCGCGGCGTATACAGGGGGTGATTGCGGAACGCCATGAGGCCCTCGCGAGCCCACGGCAGCTCGCACGATTTCTCTGCGGCATCAGCTCACCGAAATCTTCGCGGGGGAAGCTGGGCAAGCACGCCTTGTTCGGGGCGTATGAGCGGGCGCCTTTTGGAATGGTGCTGAGTATTGTGACGGATCTCGCGGCCCCCGACGGCCGCGATGGAACCTCGTGATTCAGCTTGCCAGCTCACCCGCCTTGACATGGCCGCCGATGCTTTCGAAGGGCAACAGGACTCGAATCGTGGTTCCCTGATCCGGCTCGCTGCTCACCTGGGTGTGCCCCTGCATCGACTTCACCAACTGCCAGACCATGGATAGTCCCAGGCCCGCTCCTTTTCGGCTGGAGAACTCTTTGGTGGTGAAGAAGGGTTCAAACATCCGCTGGCGCACCTCGGCGTTCATGCCCTTGCCCGTGTCGGAAACCTCCAGGACGGCGCTGCCCCTCCGGAGATGATCAGGCACAGGGCCGCAACTCGTATCGCCGCTCCGTTCGGCATAGACCCGGATGCTAATCGTCCCTCCCGAGGGCATGGCATCGGCCGAATTAAGCGCGAGATTGATCAGGATCTGCCGGACAGACCGCTCATGAATGTTCACCCGGTCGCCCAGCGGCGTAATCTTAGTTTCGATTTTAATCGTGCGCGGAAGAATATGGTGGAGGTAAGCGCAGGTATCCGACACGACCATGCCGAGGTAGCCGGGACTGGGCGTGTCACGGTCCGTCTGATCAAAGGCAACGAGCTTGCGAACAATCGCCGCCATGGAAAAAGCATTCTGCTGTATGGTCCGGATATGCCGCTCCACGCCGCTGCCGGAGGACTTGCTCAGGGCCATCTCCGCCTCGCCCAGCACCACGGTCAAGAGATTGTTGAAGTCGAAGGCCAGGCCGCCAATGAGCGTGCCGATGGCCTCCATCTTCTGGCTTTCGAGCAGTTCCCGTTCAAGGATCGCCTTCTCCTCCGCCAATCGGCGCTTTCCCAGGGCCCCGTCGATGGCGACCCGGAGGAGGCTCGCCGAGACGTCGGACTTTACGATATAGTCGTTTGCGCCGGCCTTCATCACGCTGGCGGCCACGGATTCGCTGCCGACTCCCGTCAGCACGAATATCGGCTGGCGGAACCCTTCGGACCGGATGGTGTCGATGAGCGTTGTGGCCAGGGTGGTTTTCAGATCGTAGTCGATGATGATCAAATCGAACGTACGGCGGCGAACTTCTTCGAGTGCGAGCCGATGATCCGTGTGGCCGACGACTTCAAGGTGGTAGGCATCCACCCTTCTGAGCATGGTCTCCAGAATAAACAAGTGATCCTGATCATCGTCAATACCCAGAACAGTCAAGGTCCGGCCTTTTCCCGCGCCCTCATCGTAGTGGAACCCTTCTCGCACTTCACTCATAAATTGAATCCCATACCCTCTTGGTTTCTTTCGTCTTTGACAACACAGCACCCGCGAGACGCCGGCGAGCCGAGCGCTCAATCGCGACCCGGCAACCTTGTCACGCGCTTCCAGTAGATCAGAATTTGCTCCATCAGCCGAACGAGATCCTCGAACTCCGCCGGCTTGCTGAAAAAAGAACTTGCACCCAACTCGAAGGCGCGCTGAACATCCTCTTTCCTGCTGGTGGTGGTCAGGAAGAGCACGGGAATGTGGCACAGCCTGGGATCGGCCTTGAGGGCGCCTATCGCCTCATACCCGTCCAGACGGGGCATGTTGATATCGAGAAGAATGATGTTCGGAAGTGAGCGGCTATGTTCACACCGTCCACGCAGCGCGCTAAGGAGTGCCTCGCCATGTTCGGCGACTTCCGTCTCCGCCGTCACCCCGGTCAAGTTGATGGCTTTCAGAATTACGAACACATCGTCGTCGTTGTCCTCCACCAGAAACACCTCGAACTTCTCGGATTTCTGCTCCGTCAAGAAGCACCTCCTTCGCCAAACGTAATGATAAATTCGGATCCCCCTCCCGAGCGCGGGCGGTGCCAGGCGTGGCCGTTGTGTCGGCGCGCCACCTCCCGCACGATGGCGAGACCCGCGCCCGTGCCGTCGGTGCGCCGTTCGCCCTTTCGGAATAGTTCGAAGATGCGATCGCGCAGTTCCTCCGGCACGCCCGCGCCGCGATCCGCCACCACGAAGCCCTTCATCGGGGGTTCATCCCCCACGGGGGCATAGGGGTAAATGTCGATCTCGGGCTTGTGATCGTCTTCGCAGAACTTCAACGCATTATGAATGAAGTTGTATACGGCCTGCGTGGCCCAGCGTTCATTGGCGCGCACGTTCGGCATCTGGTCGGCGACGCGTATCGTCGCACCGTAGGTGTCAATCGCATCCTGAAGCTGGGCGACGGCCTGCATGACGAGGGCGCGACCGTCGGTGCCCCGATCAGGCACCTCCAACTGCTGTGCGCGAGACAACTCCAGTACTTCATTGATGAGTTTATCCAGCCGGAACGAGTTGCGACCAAGGCGCTCGAGGAGGTCGAGCCCTTCCCCGTTCAGATGCTCCGCGTGCTCGTTCGCAAGAAGGTCGGTGAAGGTTCTAATGGAGCGCAGCGGCTCCTTCAGATCGTGACTGATAATATAGACCAGTGTTTCGAGATCCTTATTACGCTGGACGAGTCGACTCATGAGCCGATTTTCCTCGGTCAGATCGAGAATCGCCCCGAGCAGACGCTCCGCCCGCCCGTCCGCCGTGCGCAGCGCGGTGAACCAGTGGCGCACATGGGCATAGGTACCGTTGGCCCGCTGAAAACTGTAGGTGGATTCCCAACTGTCTTCGCTTCCCGTGGACTGGTAGCGCTGGAAGGCCTCGCTGAATCCCGTTCTATCGTCGGGATGAATGCGGTTCAGCCACCAGGCGTAGGCCTCGGTAATGTGGCCCGAAGGGTGGCCAAAGGCTTCGGTGAAGAAGGGGCCCCACTCCGCCGTGTCCGAAGGGATGTCCCACTGGCATACGACGACTTTGAGCGACTCCACGACCACATTGACCAGATTCCGCTGTTCCGCCAGGTCTTTCTGGCAACGGGCGAGCATGGTATGATCCGTGAGGATGGCCGCCGCGCCCCGATCCCCATCAATCGTCGATATTGGAAAGCAGGTAACGGACAGCAATCGGCTTTCCCCTGGATAACCGGGGAGAGTGCCGCGCATCTCGATGTTGTACAGCGTCTGGCCCGAATCCAGGACTTTGCGCAGGCACGCATCCAGAGGCAAAGTGGACGATCCCGCGACTTCGCTGAAGCGCTTGCCCTGGCAGGCCTCGGGCGAGAGCCCATGCATGCGCGCCATGACCGAATTGGCTCTCAGCACACGGTGTTCATTGTCGATCATGATATAGCCGGCGGGCAGCGCGCCATAAATACCCTCCAGCTCGGCCGACCTGATATCCACGGTCTTCTGTAAGCGGGCCCGCATCTCCACCATCAGATCATTGGCGGATTTCAGATCGCTGATATCCACGACCGCGCCCGCCATGACCACGCTGCCATCGTCGCGGGACTGCACGATCTGCCCCTTGTCCCGCAGCCAGCGCAGGGTCCCGTCGCTACGCTGCACCCGGAATTCGATCTGATATTCGCCCGGCGACATGGTGGCCTGAAGCATACCCCGGCTCACGGCGGTTCTGTCCTCGGAAAACACGCGGTTCAGATACTCTTCGAGACTGGACTCCGTGTCTTTAGGCGCGTGGCCAAGAATGCGGTTGAACTCAGCGCTCCTGCGGTAAATCCCCGAGCGTGAATCGTAGAACCAGGTTCCCATCTCGGCCGCTTCCAGGGCGAGTCGGGAACGCGCCTCGCTGATTTCCAACTGCTCGCTCTTGTCCCGGACGGCCTGCTCCAAATCGGTCTGGCTCATCTCGAGCCTGCGGAATCGCTCGACCCGCTGGGTTATGTCGTGAAAAGTACAGACCGCACCCGACTTCTCCTCACCGATGGCCGGAATCGGTGCGGCGGACACGGAAATGTGCCTCCCCCGTTCCAGGGCCTCGTTGCGTATATAACACTCGTAACGCAGGACGGTCTCGCCATTCATGGCGCGCGCCAGCGGCAGCTCGTCCCACTTGACCGGGGTCGACTCATCGGACCGGAAGATTCCGTATTCGGCGGGCCACTGCGATGCCTGCAACTCGCGCGGCCCCAGGCCCAGCAAATCCTCCGCCGCTCGGTTGAAGAGATTGAAGTGGCCGGCGCCATTCACGGCGACAACGCCGTCGGCGACCGTATCCAGGACCATTTCAAGCAACCGGGACTGCTGAGCCAGCGCGGCCTCGGCCTTATGCAGGCTTGTAATGTCGATAAATGTTGCGACGGCCCCCTCAACGATTCCCTTCTCGGTCCGGTAAGGAACGATTCGCATGAGGTAGCTCTCGCCATCCTCAAACATCATCGAGCGCTCCACCTGGTGCTCGCCATCCAGCACGTTCCTGAGATCTCGTATGAATCCGGCCGAATCCAGCTTGCTCGAAAAATGCTCCACCGATCGCCCGATATCCTGTTTTAGAATATTGAAGAGCTTCGCGGCGGCCGGCGTGAAACGTCTGATCTGAAGATTGGCATCGACAAACAAGGTGCCGATGTTCGTGCTTCGCGTCAGGTTGTTCATATCGTTGGTGAGTTCCATCAACTCGCCAATCTTCGCCTGATGCTCGGAGTTGACGGTATACAGTTCCTCGTTGAGGCTGTGCAATTCTTCGTTGGTGCTCTGGAGTTCTTCGTTGGAAGCCAGCAGTTCTTCGTTGCTGGCCTGGAGTTCTTCGTTGCTGGTTTCCAGCTCCTCGATCGTCGTCCGGAGATGCTCCTTGGTGTACTGGAGCTCCTTTTCGAGAGATTCCAGACGCCGTCGCGACTCTTCATCGAAGCGAAAACCTTCCGCCGGGACGTCATCGCGGGACGCGTACTCGGCGACATCCTTTATCACGGCCAGGTAGTGTTCCGCCGGGCCCGCGAGTGTGTCCAGCGTACGAATTTCCAGATCGAAGAGGCGACTGCCCGTTTCCATCTTAACCAGGATATCGGTCAGACTGATACGGTCACCGGACTTCCTGACTCGTTCAAGGGCGGAGGCAAATGGAAGGCGCAGATCTTCCACCAGCATTTCGGAGATATCCAGACGAGGACGGCCGCGGAGCGGCTCTAGAAACGCCTTCGTTTCGCCGAAGGCATGGAGCAACTGACCGTCGCGGGAGAAAAGGATTCCCGGCGGCATGAAATCGCTCAATAGCGCGTCATAGAGTCGAAGTTGCTGGGTCAGGGAAGCGGCCTGCTCACTGTAGGCGTAGCCGCCACGGCGGTCGGCCCCGATCGGGGGCAACACTGCGGCGGGCATGGGGCGCCGCATCTCCGCCGGCAGTCGGGCGTCGCGATGCTTTCGGTAGATCTTCCAGTGGCGGTCCACCTCTTCGAAATACTCTTCCAACTTGCCCAGGCTTTCGCTGGGCCCGAGGAAGAGGTAGCCATTGGTCCTGACAGAGAAGTGGAACAAAGTGAGAACACGTTGCTGCGCCTGCAATTCGAAATAAATCAGCAGGTTCCGGCAGACCAGCAGATCGATCCGCGTAAACGGCGGATCCCGGAGAAGGTTTTGCGGCGCAAAGGCGACCATCTGGCGGATAGCGGGACTGACGACGAAGTGGTCCTCTTCCTTTGTAAAATACTTCTTGAGGAGGGCGGGGTCCACCGACTCGACGGTTTCCGCGGCATAGACGCCCGCGCTGCCGCGCTCCAGCGAGTCACGATGGACGTCGGTGGCGAATATTTTCACCCCAACCTTTCGCTGCTGTCGATCGATGTATTCCCGGAACAGGATGCATATGGTATACACCTCCTCGCCCGTGGCGCAGGCGGGGATCCACACGCGGATCTCCTCTTCCTCGCCGCAATTGTCCACCAGCGGGGGAATGACATCGCGGGCAATGCGCTGAAACGCCGGCACGTCGCGAAAGAACTGGGTCACGCCTATCAGCAGATCGTGATAGAGATTGTTACGCTCCGACTTGTCGTGGAGTAGCCTGGCGACATAGTCCTCCACTTTGTTCGAGTTTGTCAGGAGCATGCGCCTTTCGAGGCGCCGCCCCACCGTGGAGGGCTTATATTGCGTGAAGTCCAGCCCGAACTCGTCCTGGAGGATGCGAAAAATGTGTTGAATGGTGCCCGGCTCGGGGTTTGTGCCGGCGGGCAGCCGCACGGCCGACGCGGGGCGGGAGCCGTTTCCGATCTCATCGATCAGCAACTGGGCCATCCGCTCGGGGGGAACGATGTAGTGGGCGAGTCCGGTTGTTATGGCGCTCTTGGGCATACCATCAAAGGCTGCCGTATCCTCCGCCTGCACGATGACAAGTCCGCCCGCGTCGACCACATTCTGCAGGCTCCGGGAGCCATCGCTTCCGGTACCACTGAGGATGATTGCGACCGCCTTCTCGCCCTGGTCGCTTGCCAGTGACCGGAAAAAGGTGTCGATGGGCAGGGTCAGCTTATCCCGGGGATCCTTTTCCGATAGAAGAAGCTTTCCCCGGGAAATGATCATGTCTTTTCGTGGCGGATTCAGATAGACGGTATCGGGCTCCACGACCATGTCGTTTTCCGCCAGCAGGACACGCATCCGCGTGTGGCGCAGGAGCAACTCATCCATCAGGCTCTTGAAATCCGGGGAAAGATGCTGTACCACGACAATAGCCATACCACATGGAACGGGCATGGAGTCAAAAAAGGTCTGGAGCGCCTCAAGTCCACCCGCCGAGGCGCCGATCCCTACTACCCGATGAAGCGATTGTTCTGATAACACGGACTTCCTCTGCGACCATCAAGCACACCTTCGCGCGCACGTCAAGCGTAGCCCCCAACAGAATCTCCCCTGCATATTTTTCCCCGCTATGTGCGTGCTTAACCGCACATCTGTCATGAATATACCACCCCCACACGTGATCTTCAATGAAAACGCAATAAAAGTGTAGAAAATTCCCTGCGAATGGCAAGAAACTATAGGTAGACACTTGTGCGCAATGGGTGACGCAGAATGACACTATTGCGCATTGCGCGCCCCCAGGCGGTCCCGATTCTTACTAATGCGCCACCCAAGGAAGACCCCTGAACAAGAGTGAGCAAATGTCGACCTGCCAATAGGCCTCCCGCACGGCGCGAATAGCTGAGCTGACCGCCCTCTGGTGTGAGCGCACTGAGCAGAACCGCTCACGCCCCGGAGACCACTTGAACAGCTCTGTTCCACACGAACAGATATGCCCTAATGAGCACTTTGTGCTCAATCACGCAGGAAAGAATTCCTGGCTCGAAGTGGCGGAAGTGTGTTGGTCGGGGACGCGATCACTTCGTCGCCAGCGGGCGCTCCTGTAGCACTTCACTCAAGTCCAGCAGGTGTACTTGGCGCTTGCCGTCGAGGTACATGGCGTCGATGGCAATTTTGTTGCCGTCGCGGCTCCAACGGGGATGGAGATCGCAGCGCCACTCGTCGTCGGTGGGTTTGGGCCGATAAATCTGGGCCAGTTCAATCAGTCTCTTCTCCGCGATGTTGTAGAGCAGCAACTGGTGCATGTTGTTTTTGTCGGGATAGGTGTCGGTGAGGATCCACTTGCGATCCGGAGAGTAGGTGCAGTGTCCATCGCGCGAGAAGACCTCCGCTCCCACCACTTCGACCTCGTCGCTTTGATCCGTGTAGAGGTGATAGGCCTTCCCCGTCTCCGACTCGTCCGACCAGGCCATAAGGTGCTTCGGGTCGCGCCAGATGAAGTGGCTCACCATCCCGCGGTCGGCAACGACATGCAAGTCGCCGCCGTCCGAACTCGCGGTGAACATGCGCGTGGCCCAGGGCTTCTTCACGCCCAGCGTCTCGTGGCTGCGATTGAGAAAGATGAAGCGCGTGCCGTCGGGATTGAAGAGCAGATGGTTGAACCAGTACTTGCCCTGAGGCGCGGTAGGCCACGGGATCGCCTTCATATCCGCGTAGGAAAAGAGCAGCTTCGATTGGCCCGTGGCGATGTCCACGCGCCAGATACCGTCGCCCTCCGGCGCTATTTCATCCGCGCCTGGATCGGTGCCGCCTTGATAACCGTAGCCCGGTCGACAATCCTGCAGGCGCGCGAAGTTGATGCTCAGCCCGGTTTTCCCATCGGGACTCAACGTGTAAATAGCGCGGGGCAGTTTGCGAACCTCGCCGGTGACGACATCCTTGAGCACCGCGATGTGCCCGCCCTCTTCCAGCGTGTTATAGAGAATGGTCGATGGGGTCTCGGGCACCCACTGGAGCATACAGCCCTGTTGCCAGCCCCAGGCCGTACTTTCCCCGAGGGGGATCCAGGTGTCGCTGTCCTTCGTATCCACCATGCCGAGGCGTATGACGTCGTCCGCTGTGGGCGAGCGATCTTCGAAGTCCACTTCCGCCGCGAGCACATAGCGATCTGTCGGATCGAAAGCTTCCTTGTCGTAGTAGCCGAACCAATGGGCTTTCCCGCTGGTGATGGCGCGGATTGGAACGATGCATTTCAGCTTTTCACCCGATTCTGGAAGCTGTGCCCGGGCGGTGAAGGCGCTCGCCACAAGCCCAAGAACCACAACAATGGATAAGAATCGCAAGATCACACAAAAACCTCCCGGTAGAACCAACCGTTTTGAGAACGCCGCAACAGGCATAAGGTAAAGTAATCAATCCATTTCGGAGCACCGACACGCCGACGTCCAGCGACTTTCTCATTTTGCGCTCTTGTCAATAAACGACAAGATCCTTACAATAATGGCTTCACAGCCATGCTATTTTTCGCCTCGGGGCTCGCTCCTTAAGAAAGGATACTTCAATGTACCGCATTGTGCACCTGATTCTCTTCCTGCTGCTGGCAGGCGTTGCCACGGCCCAGGTGGGCACGCACCCGACGGTCTTCGACGTGGCCGCCGGGGTGACCCAGCGCCTTCGGGAGTCGCTCCCGGCGGATCAACTGCTCAAGATATCCGTAGAACAGGTCATGCCCTTCATCACGGACGAAGACTGGCAGGTGCTGGGCGAAAAGCACTTTTCCTTTCGGATAAACGTCGCCGCAACGGTGTACGTATTTCGGGACGCCAGTGATCCGAACGTGGTGCACTGGCTAACGTCGCGGGGCTTTATAAACTCCGGTCTCGTTATCAAGACCGCCGACGGGGCCTTTGAAGGCTGGTCGAAGGATTTCGAACCCGGTGTGGTCGGCCTGGGCGTACCCTCGATCGATGGCGACGCGGAACACTATTTCGTCAGCATCGTCCCCACCGCGGGCGGAGCGGCGCTTAAAGTGACGGAGGTTACGCCCTCGGTCCACGTCGCGGGCAAGCTGCTTTCAGGCGAGCGCATTGGCGTAAGCTGGAACGACACCCGAATGACGGAGGTCCCCAAAGAGCTTCAGGGCGCCTTCGCGCTCCTGGGGGATCCGAATCGCCGTCGGTCCGCACGGCTCACCGAGGTCTTTCAGGAAACGGCGTATCCCGCGACGGCAAGGCCCGACCACGTGGTGTTGACCTGGGGGGATGACCCGAAGAGTACCCAGTCGATACAGTGGCGCACGAGCACGGCGACTGAGACGGGGATGGTGCGTTACCGCGCTCAGGGAAGCGAGACGTGGACGGAGGCGACGGCCGGGACCGCCCGGATCGAAAACCACAACACGATCAACGACCCGGTTACGAACTGGCACACAGCCCGGCTCGCAGGTCTGATGCCCGGCACGAAGTACGACTATCAGGTGGGTACCGGCGCGGAGGATGGTTGGATCGAGGCCGCGGTCTTTGAAACCGCGCCGAACAAGGCTGAGCCATTTTCCTTTATCTACCTCGGGGACGCACAGGCGGGCTTTGATGCGTGGGGCACGCTACTGCACCAGTGCTACAAGGAAAATCCCGAGGCCGCGTTCTACGTCATGGCGGGCGATTTGGTGAACAAGGGCAATGAGCGCGCCGACTGGGATCGCCTCTTCCAGAATGCCGAAGGCGTGTTCAATTATCGCCCCCTCGTGCCCAGTATCGGTAATCATGAAGTTCAGGGCGACAAGGGGCCATGGATGTATCTGGAGTTGCTTGACCTGCCGAAGAACGGCCCGGCGGACGTAACACCCGAACGGGCCTACAGCTTCACCTACGGCAACGTGCTGTTGATCTCCCTGGATGCCAACGTGGAGCCCGCCGAGCAGATAGAGTGGCTTGAAAAACTCCTTTCCGAGACAGACGCCACGTGGAAGTTTGTGACCTACCACCAACCGGCCTATTCCTCCGGGGCCAATCGGGACAATCCCGAAGTGCGGAAGCTCTGGGGCGCCCTTTTCGACAAGTACCATGTGGACCTCGCGCTGCAGGGCCATGATCATGCCTATCTCCGCACCTTCCCCATGTACAACGAGAAGAAAGTAGCGACGGCCGCCGAGGGCACGATTTATATTGTCTCCACTTCGGGCACGAAGTACTACGATCAGGGACAGTTCGACTACACGGAAGTGGGCTTCACGAACACCAACACCTACCAGGTGCTGGATATCCGAATCGACGGCGACACACTGACGTACAAGGCCCACGGCACGGACGGCAAGATGCTGGATGAATTCGTCATCGAGAAGTAGTGGAACAAAATGAGCAATCCGGCGCATCCGTGCTGGCGGATGCGCCTTTGTTGTAACCGGCCCAGTCCGGGACTAAAATAACGCGACACTTGGGCGAGCTGCGCGGAGTCTAACATATCCCCATTGTTACGCCCGAAATCTTATGAAAGGAATCGTTTCATGCGCCGTCTATTCACCCTTGGCTTCGCCCTGCTGCTGGTCGGCCTGGCCCAGGCCCACGTGGGCAACCATCCCTCCGTACACGATACGGTCGCCGCCATCATCGAGCGCTTTGCCAAGACCATTCCGGCCGAGGAGCTCAAAACCTTCACGGTGGAGAAAGTACTTGCCGCGCTAACGGAGCACGAGCGGGAGATACTCGGCCAGGAGCACCTCATCTTTCGCGTGAACGTTCCCGTGACGGTCTATGTGCTGCGCGCCGAGGACATGAAGGAAGAGGTATTCTGGCTTGCGGAGCGCGGCTTCGAGAAGACCGCCTTGACCGTCGTCACCAATGAAGGGCCTTTTGTCGCCTGGAGCAAGGATTTCCCGGCGGGCGAGGTGGGTCTGGGGGTGAATTCCCTCAGCGGTGACGGGGACCACTACTTTGTGGCCATCACGCCGCAGAATCCCGGAGAGACGGTCGAACTCAGCGAGATCTATCCAGGCCAGCATACCGTGGGCAAGATGAACGCGGGCGAGCGCATTTACTCAAGCTGGGACACGACGGTGTTGAAGGAAGTGCCCGAAGTGCTGGCGGGGCAGGTACTGCTCCGAGGCAACGAAAACGCCCGCCGCGATGCGCGTCTCACCAGCGTCTACCAGGTGACGAAGTACCCGGCAACGGCGGCCCCCGATCAGGTAACCCTTACCTGGGCGAGCGATCCAAAGACCACACAGGCCGTGCAGTGGCGCACGAGCACCGAGGTAACGCAGGGGGCGGTTCGCTATCGCTTGAAGAAGACGGCGGGCGCGGAGTTGGCGGACAAGTGGATCACGGTGGCGGCCCAGACGAAGCCGATGGTCAATCACAATACCGTGAACGATCCCACGGTACACCGCCACTCCGTCAACCTGATCGGTCTGGAACCGGCCACAGTCTATGAATACGAAGTGGGAGACGGAAGCCTCACCGGCTGGACGACGCCCTTCGAGTTCACTACGGCACCTGAAAAGATCACGCCCTTCAAATTCATTTACATGGGCGATGCCCAGAACGGCCTCGACGCGTGGGGCAAGTTGATTCACAATGCCTATTCGGAGGAGCCGGACGCGGCCTTCTACATCATGGCGGGCGATCTGGTGAACCGGGGCAACGAACGGGACGACTGGGACGACTTTTTCCACAACGCCACGGGCGTATTTGACCAACGCCAGTTGGTTCCCTGCATCGGCAACCATGAGAATCAGGGAGATCGCGGTCCGCGGTTATATCTGGAGCTGTTTGATCTCCCGAAGAACGGCCCGGCGAACATCGCGCCGGAGCACGCCTACAGCTTCACCTACAGCAACGCCCTTTTCATTGTGCTAGACTCCAACTTGCTCCCCGCCGATCAGGTGGAGTGGCTCGACGCCGAGCTGGCGGCTTCCGACGCCACGTGGAAGTTCGTGGTGTACCATCACCCGGCTTATTCCTCCGGCACCAGCCGGGACAACCCCGACGTGCGCACCATCTGGACGCCCATCTTTGACAAGTACCACGTGGACCTGGCGCTTCAGGGTCACGACCACGCCTACCTGCGCACCTGGCCCATGAAGGGCGACCAGAAAGTCGGGACCGCCGCCGAAGGCACGATCTACATCGTGTCCGTGTCGGGCACGAAGTTCTACGAACAGGGCGAGTTCGATTACACCGAGTTTGGCATGACCAACGTGGCAACCTATCAGGTGCTCGACCTGCGCATCGACGGCAACAAGCTGACCTACAAATCGTATGACATTGAGGGCAAGGTACGGGATGAGTTTGTGATCGAAAAGTAGATCGAGAAAGCAGAATTTTTCGATACAAGGGCGCAACCTGGTCGTTGCGCCCTTGTTGTTTCTGTCTCCCCTGCATCGAACTTTTCTTTTGGGCCTCCGACTGATATCCTTAGACCAATGGAGATTACGTCTCATGAACTGGCAAGACTATATTGAACAGCGACCCGACGTCATGTTGGGAAAGCCCGTTATTCGGGGCACACGCCTGACCGTGGAGTTGATATTGGAGCGTCTGGGCAACGGCGCGCCTGTGGAGGATATCCTGGAGTCCTACCCACAGCTTCGCAGAGAACATATCCAGGCCGCCCAGGCCTATGCTGCCGCGTATCTGTCCTTTGACCGGACAATTTGGGAAAGCGATCCAGTAGCCCAATGAATATACTGGCCGACGCGAACATCGAAGCTATGGTCGTTCGTTGGCTTCGGTCACTGGGGCATGACGTGCTTTGGGCTTCGGATTTGCCTCCGTCGACACCAGATACGGAATTGGTGGAAATCGCTAACATCGAGGGCCGCATTCTGGTCACTTATGATCGTGATTTCGGAGAAATAGTATTCTACCGAAAACAGATTACCCACGGTATCGTTCTCTTGCGCTCTGACGCTTCATTGCAAGCCGATCGATTGGCCATGCTTCAACGGCACTGGGCCTCGATTGAGGAGCAGGTAACTGGTCACTTCGTCGTCGTGTCGGACCGAAGCCTTCGCATTCGACCACTTCCCTTAACTCAATAGTTGCGAGCAGCGGTTCCGGGGCTTACTCTTGCTCCACATCGCGATTCCAGCATCCACTGGGACATGCCGCCGCGTTGGCGGGGGCTGTGCCTAACGAGGCCGCGGAATGTCGCCGTGGTGGCCTGTCTCCATTGTGGGGCCCTTGCGGCGGTACGTCCCCATGCCGCCAGAGTCCAGCTTAACTCTGCACCCCGCCACGTGTTATGCTGGTGTCCGCTTGCGTATCGTGCGGAATACTTGGAGTTTGCCCCCATGCCCCGATTTATTTGCCTGTTTTTCATTGCCTTTGCCTGCACTGCGGCGATTCACGCCGCACCCCTGGCCCTTCAGATTCATCCCGAGGGCGCGGAGGGCGCGTTGAAAACTTTGGAGGAGGCCCGGGACGCTATTCGCGCGGCAAAAGTCGCGGGGACCCTTACCGAAGGGGCCGAGGTACGCATTCAGGGCGGAGACTATGTGCGACAGGCGCCTTTCGTGCTTGGCGAGGAAGATTCCGGCACCGCAGCCGCCCCCATTCGCTATATCGCCGATCCGAAAGCCCCAGCGCGACTGCTGGCGGGCCGGATCATTCAGGGCTTTGTTCCGGTCAGCGATTCCGCCATTCTGGGACGCCTCGACGAGGCCGTGCGCCCGAATGTGTTGCAGCTCGATCTGAAGGCCCTGGGCGTGACGGACTTTGGCTCGCCCGC
Source organism: Candidatus Hydrogenedentales bacterium (assembly GCA_041859365.1). Classification (GTDB taxonomy): domain Bacteria; phylum Hydrogenedentota; class Hydrogenedentia; order Hydrogenedentales; family JAEUWI01; genus JAEUWI01. The sequence continues at coordinate 44,651 of JBHEKR010000425.1, read as the reverse complement.
GAGCGGCGGTCTGGAGCTCTTCTTCAATGGCAAGCGCATGATGCTCTCGCGCTGGCCCAACGAGGGCTTTACGCACATTGCGGACCTCGTCGTACAGGACGGTCACCAGATCCACGGCGCACCGGGCAGCCTCGTGGGCCAATTCAAGTACGAGGGTGACCGCGCCGCCCGCTGGATCGGCGAGAAAGACGCCTGGCTCCACGGGTACTGGTTCTGGGACTGGGCGGAGCAGCGCCACCAGATTGCGTCCATCGACACGGCGACGACCACCATTACCGTGAAGGAGCCGTACCACGGGTACGGCTACCGCAAGGGTCAGTGGTACTACGCCTTCAACGTGCTTTCCGAGCTTGATTCGCCCGGTGAGTGGTATCTCGATCGCGATACGGGCCTGCTCTATTTCTGGCCGCCTTCCGACCCCGCGAAGGCGGAGGTCATGGTTTCCGTATTGCCCAATCTCGTGGCAATGGACAAGGTTTCCCATGTTACGATTCAGGGTATGGTGCTCGAAGGGGCGCGGGACACGGTCATCACGGTGCGCGACGGCGAGAGCGTGCGGCTCAATGCATTGACGATTCGGAACAGCGGCGGCAACGCCATATCGGCGGGCGGCGGCAAGGACCATGGCATCCAGGCCTGCGAGATTTATGGCATGGGCGGTGCGGGCATCAGCATCGACGGCGGTGACCGGACGACCCTCACGCCGGCCGGCCACTTCGCGGTGAACAACCACATTCACCATTATGCCGAGATCAACCGGGTCTATCACGCGGGCATCCACGTGCAGGGCGTGGGCAATCGCGTGGCGAATAACTACATCCACGACGCGCCCCACATGGCCATTGGCTTTGGCGGCAACGATCACATCATTGAACTGAACGAGATTCACGACGTGTGCCTGGAGTCCAACGACGCGGGCGCGCTTTACACCGGCCGCAACTGGACCATGCGCGGCCACATTATCCGCTACAATCACCTCTACGACATCACGGGCTACCTGGGCAAGGGATCGGTTGGCGTTTATCTCGATGACATGTTCTCCTCCGCCGATATCTATGGCAATCTCTTCCGCAACGTGACCCATGCGGCCTTCATCGGCGGCGGGCGCGACTGCACGGTGGAGAACAACATTTTCATCGACTGCAAAATGGGCCTGCACATCGACTCCCGCGCCCTCGGCTGGGCCCACCAGCACGCCGACGACTGGATCACGGAAGCGAATGAGAAGGGGACCATCCAGGGCATCGCCTGGAACAAGCCGCCCTATTCAGATCGCTATCCGAAGCTGGTGAATATCCTCGAAAACAATCCCAAGGCCCCGGTCGGCAATATGGTCGCTCGGAATATATTCGTGGGCGAAGGCTGGAAGCATGTGGACGAGCAGGCCGAACCCCTTGTGACCTATGTGGACAATCTGGCCGACACCGACCCGCTCTTCGTGGATGCGGCAAAAGGGGACTACCGGCTGAAACCGGAATCTCCGGCCATCGCGCTGGGTTTCAAAGAAATTCCCTTCGATAAAATCGGACTCTACCTGGATGAGTTGCGGACGGAGAAGTGATGGGACTGCCCAACAAGGTGAACTCGAATATCGCCGATGATCGTTGACAATCGAGTGCTTTGTAATTGCCCACGGTGCCCGCAGGATAGGACTGTCCCACGCTTTTGGAGCCCCTCGAACGCCTAAAAACGTGGGACGGTCCCGCACGCGCGGTTAACCTCACTTGCCAACGTTTTCACTAAGTGTTCCGGTGCCCTTCCCTATCTGATATCGCTTTACGTGCAGGACGGTCCCATTGGCGCCACACATAAGGTTTAATGAATCATGAAGTACACGATGGTATTTTTCATTCTGGCCACATTCGCCATCCACTCCCCCGCACAGACCTTTGCGCCAAATCCAGGCGTGCCATGGCCCGCGACGGATGCGCTGGGCCGCACGTTGCCCACTTCGGATGAGGTCGGACCGCCCAAGTCGGATCGCTTTGTGGGTATCTTCTATTTCCTGTGGAACGGCCAGCACGACGGTAGCACCGAGGGACCCTTTGACGTTTCCAAGATCCTGGCGGCCCACCCCGACGCGTTGCAGACGCCCACGTCGCCGCCCTGGGGCCCCGCAGGCCATATGCACTTCTGGAATGAGCCCCTCTTCGGCTATTACAAGAACGCCGACCCGTGGGTGCTGCGTCGCCACGCCCATCTGTTGGCCGATGCGGGCGTGGATGTGCTTATCTTCGATACGACAAATCGCGCGACCTACAAAGATGTGTACATGAAGCTGTGCGAGGTGTTCACCGAGGTGCGCGCATCGGGCGGACACACGCCGCAGATCACTTTCATGACCAATACCGAGGCGGGCGCCACGGCGGACGAACTTTACAAGGACTTGTACGAGCCCGGCCTGTACAAGGCGCTCTGGTTTCACTGGGAGGGCAAGCCGCTGCTCATCGTCGACCCGGCGGCGGCGAGCGAAACGGTGAAAGGCTTTTTTACGCTCCGCAAGGCCCACTGGCCTTTTGAGATGGTTAACACGGAACGCGCCTGGCACTGGGAGGCGACCTATCCCCAGCCCTACGGCTTCACCGATGACCCCAACAAGCCCGAACAGGTCAACGTCTCCGTGGCGCAGAACCTGCGCGCCAGCGACGGGAAAGTGACGGACATGAGCCGGGGTGATGCGCGGGGACGGACTTTTCACAAGGGCGCAATCGATCGTAGCCCGGATGCGATACTCCATGGCTACAACTTCGCCGAGCAATGGACCCGCGCGTGGGAACTGGATCCGCCCATCGTGATGGTGACGGGCTGGAACGAATGGATCGCGGGACGTTTCGAGCGCGAGGGGCTTCCTGTGGCCTTTGTGGACCAGTTCGACGCTGCGAATAGTCGCGACATCGAAATGATGAAGGGCGGCCACGGCGACAACTATTATTACCAGCTCGTGGACGGCATCCGGCGCTACAAAGGCGCGCCCACGCTGCCCACCGCCAACAACCCTGTCACTATCGCCATCAACGAAGACTTCACGCAGTGGAATGGCGTCGAACCGCTTTATGCCGACGCGCCCGACGACACCATTGCGCGGGATCATGCGGGCGTGAACAAGTTGCACTACACCAACACGACCGGGCGCAATGAACTGCTGAACTTCAAGGTGGCGCGGGACGGGGAGAACGTGTACTTCTACGCGGCAACAGGGAAGGACTTCTCCCCCACCGAAGGGCCCAACTGGATGCACCTGTTCATCGACGTGGACCAGAACGCGACCACGGGCTGGCTGGGCTATGACTTTCTCGTGAGTGGCAATGCACTGCATCGCCACCGGGCGCCAGCCGAGGGTGCGGCCCCCGCCTTCACGTGGACGAAAGTACAGGACATCACGAAGCATGTGGGCGCGCGCGAGCTGCACCTGGCCATTCCTCGCACGGCACTCGGGCTGACGGCGGGCGAAACGCCGGTGAAGCTGGACTTCAAGTGGGCCGACAATCTGCAATACCCGAACGACCCCATGGACTTTTACGTGAGCGGCGATGTCGCCCCGGACGGGCGATTCAGCTATCGATATAGTGCGAATTGAAGGGGGCGCGGTGCGAATGGATTATCACCTGACCCAACACGCGACCGATGCATTGGCAAAGCGACAGATCCCCCTCGCCTGGATGGAACAGGTCTCGCCACCCCGGACTGGGTGGAACCCGACGCCGTCGACAGTAATCTGGAGCACCGCCTGGGGAGGATTTCGGATTTCCAAGACCGGGTCCTTCGTGTTATTGTTAACCCGCAGGTTACACCACTCCGCGTCGTGACGGTGTACTTTGACAGAAGGAGTTCAAATTCATGAAGCTGAAAGTAGACCACGAAGCCGATGCACTCTATCTGAGCCTTGCGGATTCTCTGGCGGCCTCCTCCGAAGAGGTGGCTCCGGGCCTGATCGTGGACTATGATGCCGATGGCCGTGCCGTGGGTATTGAGATGTTGCACCTCTCCAGGCGCGCGCCTGGCGCAGACGTGCAGCGCCTGCTTTTCGAACAAGTTCCCCTCGCGGGATAGCGCCACGGTCATCTCGTGCCATGGTGACCTCCGTGTGGACCAGGCACTACCCTACACTTCCGACCCACCCGGCACAGCCCCATGTCCCCTCTCCCCCACATCTACATCGACGCCGACGGCTCGCCCGTCAAGGACGAAGTCTACAAAGTAGCCCAGCGCTACGGACTTCAGGTGACGCTAGTCGCGAACAAATGGATGCACACGCCCGCCCACCCGTGGCTCCACCTCGAAGTCGTTGGCGACGGCTTTGACGAGGCCGACGACTGGATCGTGGAGCACTGCGGTCCGGAAGACATTGTCATCGCGATTGATATCCCGCTGGCGGATCGCTGCCTGAAGAATGGCGCGCGGGTGCTGGGCCACAAAGGCAAGCCGTTCACCGTTGAGTCCATCGGCGGTGCACTGGTGGGGCGTGAGATTTCCTCCAACCTGCGCGATGCGGGTATCATGACCGGCGGGCCCGCCCCCTTTGGCCCGCAGGATCGCTCGCGCTTTCTACAGGCCCTGGACAAAGAAGTAAACGCCGCCCTGCGAAAACTGAAAGGTACCCCGAGATGACTTTGATTCGCGCTGTCGCCCTTTGCCTGACCATCCTCACTGCCGTCATCGCCTCTGCGGAGCCTGTTTACGACATCGTCATCTACGGCGGCACCTCCGGCGGCGTCGCGGCGGCAGTGCAGGCGTCACGCATGGGCAAGACGGCCATTGTCATCGAGCCGGGGCAGCACCTTGGTGGTTTGAGTTCGGGCGGGCTGGGTGCGACCGACATCGGCAATAAGGCGGCCATCGGCGGCATTTCCCGTGAGTTTTACAAGCGCCTGGGCAAGCACTATGGCAACGACGAGAACTGGACTTTCGAGCCCCACGTGGCGGAGGCGACTTTTGAGGCCATGATCGCCGAGGCGAAGATCCCCGTGGTTCGGGGCGAACGACTGGACCTGAAAGCTGGCGTCGTCAAGAAGGACGGTGTAATTGCGTCGATCCGCATGGAGAGCGGAAAGGAATATCGGGGCAAGGTATTCATCGATGCGACCTACGAAGGTGACCTCATGGCGAAGGCGGGGGTGCCCTATCACGTGGGGCGCGAATCCAACGCGACCTATGGCGAGACCTTGAACGGTGTGCAGACGAAGCAGGCCATTTATCATCAATTCGAAGTGCCCATCGACCCTTACGTCGTTCCCGGTGATCCATCCAGTGGACTCCTTCCCCATATTCAAGCCGAGGGACCAGGTGAGGAGGGAAGCGGCGATCATCGCGTGCAGGCCTATTGCTTCCGCATGTGCCTCACCAACAACCCCGAGAACCGCATGCATTTCCCGAAGCCTGCGAACTACAAAGCGGACGACTACGAGCTGCTGTTGCGCTACCTCAACGCGGGCCACTGGACCGTGATGAAACTCTCCAAGGAAATGCCCAACGCGAAGACGGACACGAACAATAAAGGCGCTTTCGCAACCGATTTCATTGGCGGAAATTACGACTACCCCGACGGCGACTATGCCACGCGGGAGCGCATCATTCAGGCGCACAAGGACTACCAGCAGGGCCTGATGTGGTTCCTCGTCAACGATCCACGGGTTCCTCAGGCGGTTCACGATGAAATGCAGCAGTGGGGATTGCCGAAGGATGAGTTCAGGGATAACGACGGCTGGCCCCATCAACTCTACATCCGCGAGGCACGCCGCATGATCTCGGACTACGTCATGACTGAGCACAATTGCACGGGCGCGCGCACGGTGGACGATGCGGTGAGCCTGGCGGCCTACACCATGGACTCGCACCACATGCAGCGCTATGTGCAGGATGGCCGCGTGCTCAACGAGGGGGACGTGGAAGTTGGCGGATTTGAGCCCTATCCGATTTCATATCGTTCGATTGTCCCGCGCAAGAGCGACTGCACCAATTTGCTTGTGCCCGTGTGCCTCGCCGCGTCGCACATCGCCTATGGATCGATCCGCATGGAGCCCGTGTTCATGATACTGGGCCAGTCCGCTACGACGGCCGCCGCGATGGCCATTGACGGAGAGATTACGGTTCAGGACGTCGAAATCAAGACCCTTCAAGCGCGACTCCTTGGGGACGGACAAGTGCTCACCTGGACACCCGCACCGCGACCGAACTGAGGTCTCGCATTTCCGTTGATTCTCGCGGCACACTGGCGTATGCTTGCCATAACGCAACCCGCAATAATAGGAGAGAGCATTATGCATATTTTTCGTTATTTTCTTGTAGTAGTTTTGATCGGCTTGGCCACGCCCGACGTCTGGGCCGACAGCCCCTACACGGACAGCGTCAGCGACAGCGCGCTGAACAACTCGGATCCGCGCTATCGCCGGGCGACCATCCACCCCACGTTGATTCATCTGGAGCCTGGCGCGCAGCAAAAGTTCAAGGTGGTGATGAAAACCACGCGGCTCATGGCCGCGGAACCCGCCGAGGGCGTAACGTGGTCGGTGAACGATATTCCCGGCGGGGATGCCACGGTGGGCACGATTGACGCAGAAGGACTTTACACCGCGCCGGCGACGATGCCCTCGCCCCGCGAGATCAACGTTGTGGCCCATTCGCCCAACTCGGCTAACGACTACCTTTTCTCCACGGTGATCATCGGCGCGGCCCCCATCGAGTACAAGTCGATCCACATCTGGTCGGAGAAGCATGGCGAGGCGGGCAGCCACCTGGTACAGCCCCACGGCATCGGCATGGATAAGGACGGCAATGTGCTTATCGCCGATCAAAAGGCCAATCAGGTCCACCGCTACTCCCGCGAGGGACAGCATCTGGGCTTCGTGAACGAGGGCTCGGGACGGGAACCCGGCCAGGTGAGCGAGCCGCGCGAGGTCCAGAGCGATGTGGAAGGGCGGATCTTCGTGACGGACAGCAAGGGTGATCGTCCGCGCATTCAGGTTTTCTCTCATGAAGGAAAATTCCTTCAGATCTTCGGCGAGAAGGGTCGCCTTCCCGGCATGCTTCTCCGCGCCCACGGCATGGGCTTTGATCGGGCGCGAAACCTCTTCGTGGTCGATGTGGACAACATGCGGGTCAACGTTTATGACCAGTTCGGCAAGTCGCTTCGCGACTGGGGCAAGGAGGGCATCCTCCCCGGCGAGTTCAATGCCCCCCACGGTCTCTTTGTGGACCGAAGCGGGGATGTGTTTGTAACGGGCTACTATGGCCCCACGCAGAAATACAATGGTTACGGCGATTTTGTAACAGAGTTCGCCCATGGCGATCCGCCGGACGGGGCGGTCTATTTCCACAGCCTGGCGGGCGATCAGTGGGGCAATGCCTACCTGTCTGTGCGCAACAAGGGCGGCTATGACGGGTCTATTCAGGCCGCGGGCGGGCATTATTACAGCATCAAGAAATACAACAACAACGGCGATTTCATCTGCGGCTGGGCCTACTCCACGCCGGAGCACTCCGAGGCCGAGGTGGTGGTGGACAAGGAAGGCAAGGTCTTCGCCCTGTTTAATGGCAGTGGCATGTCGGGCGTGGAGACTTTTGCGCAGAAGTAAGGGAAACTGGACGAGATCCACAGGGACGTCTGCGACGACAGCGACAGCAGTCTGTATCACGTATGCCGTGCTATACTGCAGTCCGGTGTTGCAGACGTCCTTGTCATTTGTGGGGCGTCTGCGAGGCCAGCGCTGACGTTGGTACGTTGCCCCCAGGAAAGTCACAACCCTTGGAGAATTTCCGATGCGTCTGGTACTTGCCGTTCTACTTCTCTCCCCCATGGTGACGTTGGCTGCCTGGACGGCGGAAGAGGCCCCCGACGATTTCAAGGACAAGGTCGCCGTCGCCCAGATGCGCGGGGTGCCGGTAAAGTGGGACATCGACGCCAATCTGGCCACGTTTGTAACCCAGGCCACTGCGGCGGGCGCGGAACATCCCGATATTTTCATTACACCCGAGTGCTGGCTGGACGGCTACGCCGCCCCGGACAAAGTCTCCACGCGGGAGAAATTGATGGCCGTGGCGCAGCCGCTCCAGGGCAGTCCCTATCTCGACAAAGTGGCGGAGCTGGCGAAGCAATACCGGATGTGGATCTGCTTCGGCTTCAGTTCGATTGAAGACGGCAAGCTTTTCAACACGTCGGGGCTCTGGAACCGGGAAGGCGCGCTGGTGGGCGTGTATCACAAGACCCACATCCAGACCCATGACGTGCAGTACGATCTGGGCATGGGCCTGCCGGTGTGGGACAGCGAATGGGGCAAACTTGGCATGATGATCTGCGCGGATCGCCGCTGGCCGGAAACGGTGCGGACCCTGCGTATCCAGGGGGCGAGGCTTATATTGAATCCGACTTACGGCATGCATGGGGACTTCAATCTCAAGATCATGCAGGTGCGGGCCTGGGAGAACCAGTGCTTCATCGCCTTCACCCATCCCCAGGAGAGTCTCTTGATCAATCCAAAGGGGGAAGCGGTGTGCCAGGTTTCGGATGACAAACCCGGCTTCAGCATCACCACCATCGACCTGGCCGAAGCAAAGGACGACAACCACCTTCGCGACCGGCGTCCCGAGCTCTACGGGGAATTGAGCTCTACGGGGAATTGAGCGCGGGCGCCGATACGCCCTGACTTGAACAGGCGCTCCCACCGAATACAGTGGAGGGCAGCCCACAGTGAGTCTATTCTCTTGCGGAATAGGGCGTGGCTGCCTATTGTCTTGCCTGAAAGCTGCCGCCGGGGCCTCGGCCTGTGTGGCACACTACAACCTATCAAGGAGAATGACCCCCATGAAGCATGCTTCCTATATCGCCCTCGCGGCCTTTGCGCTGGTTCCTCTGGCGCTAACCGGCTGCGCCGACCCCTCGGAGAACACGCCCGACGCTCAGGTCTCAGAGAGCACCACATCCACGGAGGCGCCCGCCGCGCCCGCTGAAGGCACGGTATACAACTTCACGCCAGCCACCAAGATCGAGTTTGAGGGCTCGAAAGTGACGGGCTCCCATAAGGGTGGCTTCACGGCCTTCACAGGCTCGGTCACGGTGCCTGGTGAAGACCTCACCAAGGCCGCGATTTCCGCGACGATCGATATGAAGTCCACCTTTTCGGACAGCGATGGGCTCACGAAGCATCTGCTGAGCGCTGATTTCTTCGAAGCGGACAAGTTCCCCGAAGCGAAGTTTGTCTCCACGGCCATAGCAGCCAACGGCGACACCTTTAACGTCACGGGCGATTTCACGCTGCACGGCGTGACCAAATCCATCACCTTCCCCGCGACGCTGAACCTGGCCGACGGCAAGGTGACGGCCCATGCCGAGTTCGACATCAACCGCATGGATTTTGGCATCAAGTATCCCGGCAAGGTGGATGATGCGATTCGCGAGAACGTGGTGATCCGCCTGCATATTGAAGCTGCCGCCTGATAACGAACTTAGGTGAACGAAAATGCCCGGACGCGTGTCGTCCGGGCATTTGCTTTATGAATCGTCGCCTTGAGAGCGCTATGAAAGAAAATTGAGGAGACTCGGCTGGATAACCCGCGCCCCCGCATTGAGGGAGGCCTCCAGCGCGTTGGACTGAGCATTCAGCTCTACGATAGTTTCGGCATAGTCGGCGTCGATGTTGTCGGAGACCACATCGAGCAACTGCAAATTGATGTCCTGAAGGTTGCTGTCCACCTGCTCGACCCGGTTCTGAATGGAACCGACGCGGGCCAACGAGATGAGCAGTTGGTCCTGGGTGCTGCTCAACTCACCCAGACGCGTCTGAAGCGCGCCCGTGTCGCCCGCGCGTAAATTGTCGCGGATGTCAATCAGGGTTTGGAAGATGTCGGCCCCGCTGACGCCGGCGGCGGTGAATACGCGACTGCCGGGTTCGTTGGCGTCGACCTGAATCCCGTCCTGGATTTCGAGCTTGAAAGTCTGGTCATTGCCGATATAGCCGACCGAAGTGATGCTCTCGTTGGCGTCGCGCGTGGCGACGAAGGGCTCGGTCTTGGTGACCGTCCCACCGAATATATAGCGGCCATTGCTGGAGTGGTTGCTTTCGACGAGGGTGCTTTCCAGCAATTGGTCTATTTCGATGGCAAGCTGGTCGAGCTGCAACTGCTCGTTAGTGCCGTTTGCGCCCTGGAGGGTGAGCTCGCGGGCCCGCTGGACCACATCGACGAGTGTGGTGAGGGAGGTTTCCGTCTCACGCAGGCCAGGGCCGAGATTGCTGATGTTGGTGAGGTACTGCTCGTTCTTCGTGACCTCGGTACGGGCGCTCACGGCACGGCGTGTGGCCAGCGTATCGTCGCTTGGCCGGTTGACTATCTGGCCCGTGGCGAGCTGCTCCTGCAGCGCGAGAATCCTGCGCTGCTGAAGGGTCAGGTTATTCAGTACGCGGTCAATGAGCAATCGCTGTGTGGTTCGAACTGCACCCATGATCGGGGCCTTATCCTCTCTGGTCTACCAATGTCGGCACGGACTGCATCCGCACAATTTCGCCGCCCGTGCCGTCGTAGGCGCCGGTGGCCCCCGGTTCGCACAGGGCCATGGCGGCGAGGGTCTGGTTCACCACATAGAGCGAACGACGCAGCACTCGGTTATTCTCGCGAACAAGCCGACGCGTTGTTTCGAGGGTGGCGCGCATGAGCACCTGGAACTCCTGCATCCGCTGATGCCAAGGCTCGGGGACTGCCGCGATCAGGCCGCTCAGCGTCTGAGCGTCGGCGGGCAGATCGTAGTGGTCGACGACCGCACGAACGAGGGCCAGCCGCACCTGCTCGGCGGCGATGGCCTGACGCAACAGCACGTGGAGTGCGGCGGTCTTGGCCTCCAGGTATTCGTGGTCCTGCGCGCGGGCGCCCTGGCCCATGGCGCGGCAAACCACCAGCACATTCTGCTGGCGCTCCAGTTCATCGTCAAAATGTTCGCAGAGATGATCCAGGAGATCTTCTATCGACATATCCCGGGTATTCATCACGACACCGCTCCTGTCTGCCCGAGCAGGGCCTTTTTGTATTCTTCGCTGGTGAGCATCCCGTCGCGGTTGGCGTCGAGACGTTCAAAGACGCTTCGCTCCATACCGCTTTCCGAGAGCCGCAGGCTACCGTCACCATCCACGTCGCGCTGGCGCATGAAGCGGGCGCTTTCCTCCTCCACGCGGGCCTTCCGGGCTTCCGGGCTGGAAGAGGCTTCGATCCGGGCCTTCAGGATTTCCGAGAAGGCCTCGTCGGTCACTTTCGGCTGCTTGACGGCCTGAACCAGGTCCGAGGCGTTCTTAATCAACGCGCTGGCCGCACCTATACCGCTCAACAGGTTCATGGCAACCTCCAGTGATCTCCCAGACGCTCCGGTCTGGATATCTGGTTTATCGGCAAAATCGCCGAAAGCTTCAGTGGTCACTGCCGCTCCCCCCAAGGGGTCGACACACGTTATTGATTGCTTCGATAACTTTCGTGGGCGCGTACCAGCGAAATTCCCGCAGGGTGAGCCGGGTTCAACTTCACCCCCGCCCCCGCCTCGGGAATGGGCAGCCCGGTCATCGCATCGGGCACCTCAATGCCCTTGCGTTCACGCACCATGGAAATGCCCTTGGAATTCAGGGGCGCGGATGGCTTCGTCCCCTCACCCACCGAGACATGCAACTGCTTCGCCATCTGGTCGGCGACGCCCAATTGACCCGATGCGGCCATTTCACCCGCCACGAAGTCGTCCATCATCTCTTCGAAGTATTCTTTCTGTCCGCCGCTGTCAAAGAATCCATAGTCGGGAACGGTTTTGCGCATTTCTTTGAGCATCTGGAAAAGGAAAAGCTGCTCGTACTGTTTGAGGGCTTCCGCCTCGCGGCCTTTGGCGCCGGGCGTGAGCTCCATGGACTTGAAGCCCGACTGGGTCTGGGGGTTGACGTACAACATCAGCGGATCTCCAGCGCGGCTTCGAGGGCGCCCGCTTTGTGGATGGCGTCGAAGATCGCGATCATGTCGCGGGGCGTCAGGCGGAGCGAGTTGAGGGCCTGGGCGACTTCGGCCGCGGAAGTGCCCTGGACCGGGGCCAGGTAGACTTCCGGCTCCTCCGCTTCTACTTCGGCATTCTCCACCACGATCGGCTCCGCATCGGTAAAGGGCAATGCGGGCACGGGCGTTGCCGTGGTGGCAATCTTGACCGTGAGGCTGCCATGGGCTACCTGGCAGGGCTTGATCATGACGTCGCCACCGACGACGATGGTGCCGGTCCGTTCATTGATGATGACCACGGCGGGCTGCTCGACGTCCACCTTGAGTTTGTTCAGCTCGGCGATGAAAGCGATCAGGTCGCCCTGCTTCTCTAGAGGTATCTTGACCCGAACCGCACCGCCCGAAAGGGCATCGGCCGTGCCTTCGCCGTAAAGCAAGTTGATCTGCTGCCGGATACCGTCCGCCGCCTCGAAGCTGGGGTTCTTCACCAGGAGCGTGAGCCGCTCGCCGTCGGTGATGGAGGCGGGCACTTCCGTTTCCACCATGCCACCGCCGGGGATGCGCCCCACGGTGCCGTGGTTCTTGCGAACGGAGGTGCCGGAGGAGACGTCGGTGTCGAAGCCGCCCACCGATACCGGGCCACTGGCCACGGCATAGACCGTGTCGCCCGAGGGGCCGCGCAGGTACGTTTCCAGGAGTTGGCCGCCCTCAATGGTTTTGGCGTCATAGATAGACTGTACGGTCACGTCGATGGCGGTGCCTTCCTTGGAGAAGGGCGGCAAGGTTGCGGTGACGGTGCAGATGGCCACGTTTTTCGAGCTGAGGCTGTCCAGATCCTGGATGTCGAGACCGAGACGATCAAGGACGTTCTTCTGCGCGAGCGTGGCCGCTTCCGCGCTGTCGCCCGTGCCGCGCAGGCCCACGACAATGCCGACGCCGCTGAGCGTGTTGTCCCGCGCACCTTGAACGTCGCACAGGTCGCGAATGGCCATGGCGGCATGGGTGTTGGCACCGATGACGAGTGTCAGTAGGGCAAAATAGATTTTGAACTTCATTTCCGTTTACTCCCACTCTTTGCGTTCATCAACACCCAGTTTAGAATTCCGGCCTTAGCTCCGCAGGAGCGGCATGTCGTAGCCCAGGGTGAAGCGAGGTACGAGCGGAATCCTGGGTATCGAGGCACAAAACTCTCTAGCCCCATCGGGGCGGCATAGGAGAAGGAGAAACCCTCACCGCATTCTTCTATGCCACTCCTTACGGGGTTCAACTCTTATATTCGCCTTACCCAGGGTTCGCTCGTTCCTCGCGTCACCCTGGGCTACGTTATGCCGTCCCTTCGGGACTAAGATAGAATTCGAATTGCTAACTCAAATGAAGTGGCGTCGCATCAGAACGGCGAGAACCAGTCGAGCACCCGCGTAATCAATCCACGGCGCTGGTTGTTCCACAGGGGCCCTTTGCCTTTTACGAGCACGCTGGCATCGGCTACCTGGGTTGACTGGATGGTATTCTGCGCCGTGATATCTTTGGAGCGAATGATGCCGCTGACCGTAACGATGGAATCGTCGCGATTCACGGTAACTTGCTTGTCACCGGATATCTTCAAATTGCCGTTGGGAAAGACCTCCACCACGGTGCAGGTAATGGACGTGGTCAAGGTATTTCGGCGACGCGTATCGCCGGTGTTTTTCGTCTCGTTTTCCGACTGAATGTCCCAGTTGGGGAGTTCGCCCGGATTCAGGATGTTGTTGCCGTCCGGTTGCTCTGCCACGAGGAAGGGGTTCGCAGCCGCCGCGGCATCCGCTTTGACGTCGCTTTCCTTCTTCGTGTTTGTGCCCGCGCTGGTGGTGGCGTTTAGCGTTTCTCGGACGATCACGGTAATGATGTCGCCAACCTCAAAGCGGTCCAGCTTTTCGGACACGGTGGTGGCGTCCTTGGCGGTCTGCTGGGAGAAGAGGGAATCGGCCGACGCCCCCGAGGCGAGCGCCGCGATTACCACGGCGGCCATAAGTTTACTTGTGCGTTTCATCGTACCTCCACGACCCCATCGGCGCGTACCACACCCTGGAATTCTTCCTTGGTTACGGGATTGGCGCACACAATAACGTCGCCCTCCTTCCCGTCCATCATGGCTTTCGCCTGATGTTGAATCTTGATCGCCGAGGCGCTTAGCTCCACCGGCACCATCTGGTTGCGCTTAATAAGTCGCCTCAATTCCACCACGCGGGTGGTCACCGGCTGTCCGGGAAAGATGGTTTTCCGTGCTACGAGACCCTCGACTTCGGCCATGTCCGTCACCGCACCTTCCGGCGCCGTGGCGAGAGAGACGGTCTGCATGACGAGCTGGTTTGCGGACACCGGACGCCCCCGGGGAATATCGGCGGCGGCTACTACGATTTCCTGGTAGGTATCAATCGATGCACGCAGGACGACGGTCCTGTACAGCGCGCCGTCGATCAGGACATTTCCGCGAAAGTTGGCCGGGCCCACGTAGTTGTACTGGGGACTGGCACGCCACTCGATAGTCATTTCCCCTTCCGGGGTCATGAGGTTCTGCCGGGGCAGGGGCACGTCAATCTCGGTGACCTCCGGGTCCCAGGGCATTTCCAATTCGATGTGCTCCCGCAAGGAGGCCGCCATGGCTTCCGGCGTCAATTCGATCGACATGGTCGTGGCGCGAATCTGTGACGGACGATCGGGGTCCAGTTCGCCCAGATCGACGCCCGCATGCTCCAGGCGCGCTTCGACAAGACTGGCGGTCAACTGCTTGGATGCGCCGGGCACGGCTGCACCGGAGACCTCGATGGTTGCGAGACGCTCCATGAGTTCCGGCTCTTTCACCTCCACCAGATCGCTCAGGTAGACCTTGGGGCCTTTCACGAGAACCTCGTCCTTAATCTTGACCGCGCTCGCCTCTTCCGCAGGCGAAGTCATGACAAGAAGGAGGCAGAACGTGAAGCCGAGAGCCCATCTCAAGTTAAAGTTGTCGTTCATGGTGGCTCACCCGTGGTTACGGTTAACGCCGTACGTTGTTGGCCGTCTGAAGCATTTCGTCGGCGGTCTGGATCACCTTGGAATTGGCTTCATAGGCCCGCTGCGCAATGATCATCTGGAGAATTTCTTCCACCACTTGCACGTTGGAGTTCTCGAGGAAGCCCTGGGTGAGTGTGCCCAGGCCTTCAAGTCCGGGTGTGGCCGGCGTGGGCGGTCCGGAGGCATCATTCTCCATCAGCAGGTTGCGGCCCAGCCGGGCATCCAGACCCGCAGGATTCGGAAAACGAACGAGCTCGATATTGCCCACCTGGGTTGTCACGTTGCCGGGCTGAATGACGGATACGGTGCCATCGGGGCCAATGTTGACCACTTCGGCGTCGTCGGGAATAACAATATTGTCTGCAAGCAGATAGCCGTCCGCCGTGAGCACCTGGCCCTCCGCGTTCACCTTGAAGGCGCCGTCACGGGTGTAACCCGTTGTGCCATCGGGCAGGGTAATCTGGAAAAATCCTTCACCCTCGATCGCGAGGTCGAAGGGATTGCCCGTCTGGATGGAGCCGCCCTGGGTGTGGAGCTTGGCAATGGAGGAAGGTCGCACGCCGTGGCCGATCTGGATGCCTTCGGGAATCGTCGTACCGTTGGCGGTCTGAGTGCCGGCGGGCTTGATGGTCTCGTAGAGCAGGTCCTGAAAGTTCACGCGACTTTTCTTGAAGCCCGTGGTGTTCACGTTCGCCAGGTTGTGGGCGATGGTGTCGATGTTCATCTGCTGGGCGATCATGCCCGTGGATGCGGTGAACAGTGAACGTATCATGGTCGTCTCCTCAAAGGCCCCAGGGGCGCACGATTACTGCGCGGCCACCTGATCGATCAGACGGCTGGTTGCGCCGTCTATGGCTTGAATAACTTTCTGGTTGGCCTCGTAGGCGCGGAGGCCCAGCATCATGCTGGTCATTTCCACGGGAAGCTGCACATTGGACATTTCGAGGGACCCTTGAACCAGGGCGGTCTCCGTGGCCGCGCCGCTCTGCTGTACAACTTCGTCACTCGCCCGGAAAAGGTTGTCGCCCTCCCGCTCCAGCCGGGTGGGATCCTGGAATTCAACGATTTGAATCTGCCCGGACACCGCACCGTCTACTTGGACGGTTCCGTCCTGGGCGATGGTGATCTTGACGCCGGACACGTCGATGGGGCCGCCCGCCGCACTGAGGACCTTGTAGCCCTCAGCAGTGGACAGTTCGCCTTGCGCGTCCATGGTGAAGTGACCGTCCCGCGTATAGCGCTCGCCCTGGGGGGTGTTGACCACCACGTAACCGGGGCCGGTGACCGCCAGGCTCAAGGGGTCCTCCGTCACCCGCAGGGAGCCCGGGGCAAGATTGGTGAAGGTCTCCACGCCTTTCACGCCACCGGCCGGTGCGGCTTCACGGTTGAAGTGAAAGGGGCTGATCATTTTTGGGGAGAGCACTTCGTAGAAGCCAAGCTGCACGGGCTGCAATCGCTTGTAGCCGGGGGTGGCCGCGTTGGCCAGATTGTTGGCGATGATATCCTGCCGCTGCTCGACGGCGATCATGCCGGTTGCCGCTGTGTACAGGCCGGAAATCATTACCGCGCTCTCCTATTCGTTCTATTAGAACACCCCGTCGGGGTGATGCGTTCGTGTTGGCCTGGGCACATATCCCGCGACGGATCCGGCTGCCAATGGGTAACAGACCGTAAGGCGCCAGGCCAACCACTCATGGAATCGATTCAATGGGACTCAAACCGATGCCTGTACAGGGCAAGACTTGTGCCAAGGAGAAAGGACTCGAAAACAAAGGGAAATCGCGATGGGAAGCCCGGAGGCACGGCACATCTTGCCGCGACGGGGGAAGATTTTGCACCGTAAGCCGTGCGCTCTTGCTTTGCCCTCGTGCGCCAACAGACAATAGGCCGATGCATCCACCGACCTTTCAGAACAAAGCCGAAGCCCGCGCCTGGGCCTTACAGCGCCGCGCCGCGATTTCCGAATCTGAGCGCAACGCCATCGCTTCCATGTCCATTGCGCGGCTGTTGGCTTCCCCACTCTTTTCGCAGGCCGACGCGCTATTGACTTATGTGGGGAGCAAAGGCACTGAATTGGATACACGTTCGCTCATCGAAGAGGCCATCGCGATGGGAAAGTCCGTTCTGGTACCGGTTACGCGACCCGGCGGCGTGATGCTCTGGTCGCAACTGGAGCGTCTGGCGGACCTTGAAATGACTGCGCGGGGTATTCTGGAACCGCGCTTGACCGCGATATCGTGGGTGGAACCCGCTGACGGACTCTGCGTGGTACCCGGCGTCTGCTTTCGGAGGGATGGGCACCGGATCGGGTTCGGCGGGGGCTATTACGACCGCTTCCTGGGACGATTTTCGGGCAAATCGATCGCCCTGGCCCCGGAGGCGTTATTCGGCGTGGACTTTCCCGTGGAGGACCATGATCGGGCTGTGTCGATCATTTTCACCGAATCCGCCGCACATGTGGGGACACGATGAGTGATCCCGATTACGTCCAGGCGATTCTGCCCATCCGCTGGGATGGGCACTCGCTCTTGCGACTACCTCACGTACCATGGAGATTTTAGGCCGCCAGTGGACTTTGAACGGTGCATTCGTGTGCGCGAGCCCGTCCCCTATTTTCGGAGGAGGCGAAGCATCTCTTTGTGGATGGCGCCATTGGAGATGAGCACGCCGAGCTTGCCGTCGAAGAGGTGCAGGGGCTTGCCGTCGAGGCGGGAGGCCATGCCGCCCGCTTCTTCCACGATGAGTTGGGCGGCGGCGTAGTCCCAGGGATTGAGCGTCATGTGCAGGAAGGCATCGAGATCGGCCGAGGCGATCTGGCTGATGGCGGACACGGCCGACCCATAGCCACGAAGCTGGCCCGCCTGGCGGATGATTTCCTGGCCACGTTCAAGCCAGGCCGCGCGATCCTCCGTGCCGCCGAAATCCAGGTCCACTTTCGCGTCCGCGAGGGTTTGCACCTCGGAAACCAGAAGGCGCCGCTTCCCATGGAAGGCCCCGGCCCCGTCTTCCGCCGTGAAAATCGTGTTGAGGCCCGGCAGGGCAATGCCCGCCGCCACGGCGCGCCCGTGGATGGCGAAGGCAATGGAGATTGCGTAGACGGGAAAGAGTCCCCGAACAAAGTTGTTGGTGCCGTCGATCGGATCCATCACCCAGCAACGGGCGTCGGGGTCTTCCGGTCCGCGCGCATACTCCCCCTCCTCCGCCACGATTCCGTCGCCCGGAAAGATACGGTGGATCTGGTCGATGGCCCGCTTCTGAAGGGTCAGGTCGACCTCGGTGAGCAGATCGTTGGCATCCCTCTTCGAAGTAACGGTGATGGCCTCGCGCGCGGCGAACTTGTCGCGGGCGTAGGCCATGTTATCCTCGAGGAAACTCTTGATGAAACCCAATTCCGTCATGACATACTCCGAAGAGGCACGCTGCGCGCGGCATCGATTTACAGTGGACACGCAGGCATTAAAACACACTTTTAAGTCTTTTGTAACATAATAACATGGGCTGGGGGCCCAGAACACGCCCATCACGGCGAGTGAGGGACCTGCGCGTGGCGCCTACAGTCCCGGAATCGGCCCAAAAGTGACAAAAATTGTAACGGAGTGCCGTAGCCAAGCGCTCTCTGACGGACCTTTCCGTGCCCGCTCCCAGCCCAATAAACGACACAACCTGTTTATTTACATACACTTAATCACCAAACAACGAACCCAAATCCGGGTTGGCACGCCAATTGCCTAAGGAAATTAACAATTGAACGAAAATCGATGATGGCCCGAGCGGACCACCATTACACCGGCGCAACGCCGAATCAACCCAAACACAGGAGAGTACGCCATGAAAAAACTGAACCAGGGTTTCACGCTTATTGAATTGATGATCGTAGTTGCCATTATCGCCATCATCGCCGCCATCGCGATTCCGAACTTGCTCCGCTCCCGGATGCAGTCGAATGAATCCAGCGCAATCGGCAATCTGCGCACTATCGTCGGCTCCGAAGTGGCCTATCATGCCGCAAACTATGAATACACCGCAGATTTCGCGGACCTGACCGGCGCGACCCCCGCCTTCCTGGATGGCAACTGGGGCGCGACGAAGAGCGGCTACAACTTCGTGCTCGGCGGCGACGTCAATAACTTCACGGCAAACGCCAACGCGGCTGTCTACGGCACCACGGGCGGTAAAGGGTTCTTCACCGACTCCAGTGGCGTGATTCGCTACGCCGACGGCGCGGATGCGGATGCCGCGAGTGACCCGATAGGCGAATAACACTCCGAATCCAAGACAAGCGCGGTGCGCCAGGCCTTCGGGCCTGGCGCCCTTTTTTTGTTCAGATGAACGATCCTCTCCGATTCAGGAGACGCTCCGTCAGAAATCAAAGTCGTCATCATCTTGGTGTTCGGCCTCCACCGTCCGGTACTCCGCGCAGGCATTCCATATAATGGCGACGCCGAGGCACTCGAGGTAGATGATGGGGATGTTTATGGGCGCGATCACCCAGGGCAATCCCCGCATGGGTGCGGGAACACTGCTCAAGAGCAGCTCGAACAGGATAAGCTGAAGGAATCCGAGCCCCGCCACGAGCAGCGTTCGGGGCAGAAAGTGGAGCAAGGGCATTAGCGCATCAGAGAGTTGCAGGTCCTTGAGTCCGCCGTGGTGCATGAGGCACACGCCGATGGGGACGTAGATCAGATTCCAGGCGAGGGCGAAGAAACTGAGCAAGGTGGCCATGGCGACCTGATCCTGGTCGAACATGCTGCTTTGAAGCTGCATGAGGGTGAAGTAGAAGAGATTCAGCATGATCCAAATCACGGCGTAGCGGGAAACGGCCTCGCGATCATCGCGACATTTCCAGAGGGGCCGGTCGATATCGGCGCCGAGTCGAGCGTAGGCGCAGGCCTGGAGGAGAGAGACCAGGCAGGCCAGCGCAATGTCCGCGACCAGGTGAGAAGCGATGTGCCATGCGGGTTTGGGCTTGATCTCGGCAAGCTGCTCCGGTGTGGGTAGCACTCCCCCGGTGAGGAGCCTGTCCAATGCATTGCTGGCGACGCGGTACAAGGCCACGACCACCACGCACAACAGGATATACAGCAGGATACTGCGCCAGTTCCGGACCAGTGCGCGCTCCGCGACGGTAATCAGACTCATGAATTTAAGACCCTGGATGCTGCACTACAGCGAATAAGATTCATCGCTGGCGCTCTGCTTCTGTTTGAGGAAAATGTGGCGGGTGATGGCGTCGCGGGTCTCATCGTCCATGGCAACAAACCTGCCTCGAACAATGGAACGACCGCCGCCCACGTTCTGGGCTCCCGTGGGTCGGACAAAGGCCACAATCGGACGATCGGAATCGGGGAGCTGAAAGGGCACGCGCATCAGGACTTGCTTGGGAACGGGCTGCTGAAAGTGCACGGCCATGCCGCCCCCACTGAGACTGGTAATTCGACCGTAAAGCTGGGTTACCGCCTCGCCGGACTCGATGCCAACCTGGCCCTCATCGGGCGTTCCGTTCAGCAGCCCGATTTGCACGGTGGCGTCAAATCGGATCCGGTAATGTGCACGCGCTTGATTTCTGGTCAGACTCTCCGCATGCGTGACCCGCCACACCAGGGGTTCCTTGTCCACCTGGTAAATGGTGGCCTCGAAGAGGTAACGCGCGTCGTCTTCCCGCCAGAGCCGGAACTTAACCTCGTCGCCGGGCTGGAATTCAGGTGTTCCATCCTTTCCGATGGCCACCAGATAGAAAAAGGCCTCATCGACCTTCAGCGTCCTGAAGTGGAACCAGCGCGGCTCTAGTCCCGATGCGGGGGAGCCCCACAGGATCTGGCCGTCGTACAGTTCTCGGGTAGAATGGATCCGCCTTCCGATGGGAACGTAATCGAGGCCCAGACGGCTTCGCACGTCCCGTAACTGGGCGCCGCGCCGGGCGAGTGTCTCCGCACCCTCGGTAGCGCGCAGCGCCTGGAAGTAGCGAGCCATGCACCGGTCGAAATCGGGGCGGCGCGTGACGACGCGCCCGGGATATTCGGGTTCATATTGACTGATAATAGCGAGGAGGAGACTTCGATCATCCCCGCGCACTTCGCGCTCATCGAAAAGATCCCGAACCGAACGCAACTCCGCTTCACGCATCATTTTCCGCTCGCGCCAGCGGCGGCGCAATTCGATCAGCACCGCGACCGCGAGGACGGCGAGGCCTATACCGATGGCCGTGACCATGGTGCGCCCGTCGGCCAGCGGCCAGACTATGAACTCGGAAGGGTCGGACAAGGACCAGAATCCTTTTACTCGGGTAGCTGCAACCCGGACATATCGCGTGATTGTGTCAAAGGGGTCGGCGGTAATACAAGGAAGGTGGGAGGCGTCGGGAGGTTACTCGACAATGAAGCCTTCTTTTTCAAGGGCGCGAGCCATCTCCTCCTTCGACAAGTCGCCGTAGCGCACCACCTGCCGGGCATCGATCGGCGTGACGTACTTCTGAAATTTCCGGCGGTGCATGAGATCGGCCATCACCAGCGGGTCATCGGATTCGATGATCTCGACGGTGCGCAGGCGCACCTTTTTCATGGCCCCGCGCCAGTCCTCAAGGGTCGTCATCACGTTGGCCGGCAGGCTGCCGCCCCGGTTGTGGGCAAGAAGGAAATCGACAAAGGCGGCGGCGTCGTGCCCATCCTGGACGGCCTGGGTGAAGGATTCGCGGCTGACGTTGTACACGGTGGCCTGGCCGGTGCTCGCGCGCTCGGAGAACTGGTCGAGGGGCACGGTAAGGAGTGGGTCCATCTCCTCCGAGGGCACGACGATGTCAAAATTGGGCTGGACAACAAACTCGCCCTGGCGCTTGGGATATCGGTCCGTCAGCGCGGGCGGTATCTCACGCCGTAGTATGGCCTCGCCAATTTCGGACAAGCGAAAGAACTCTTCCCCATCGCGCATGCCCTTCTCCACCATACCAAGCCATAAAAAGGTCTCTTCGAGCGCGCGGGTCAGGCGACCGTGGGCCTGGTCGGTCACATTGGGATTCACGTAGCGCCACTGACCGTTTTTTTGCCGCAGGACAAGCTGTTCTTCTTCCTCGTTCCATTGCATGACCGCGCGCACGAAATCACGCAGCGGGTACCAGGCGCCGGGCTTCATTTCGTCCAGATAATCGCGCATAAGGACGCGCGCGGTCACGTCATCACCCTGATCAAGGACCCAGGTGCAAAGCAACTGGTGTCGACCGACGCGATCAAGATTGATCAGATTCTCGAGATTTCCTGGACGGAGCACATTGTCGGATCGACCCAGCCAACCCGCGCCCTCGGCAACCCAGAGGCAGGTATTGAGGGAAGGCTCGCCATCTTCGGAGCAGATTGCGGCCAGGCGGCGGCGGTCTTCGCGAAACAGCTCGCCGTCTCCCCGCAATCGTACGGGGCGGGCGGCAATCGCCGCGACGAGCCTGCAAATGACGTCGGAAAACTGGAGCTCGCGGGATTCCGTGTAGTCGGGCTTTCCCTTGAGGGCTTTCAGACGCGCGCGGTTCTGACCGTTGTCGCTGGAAACGTTGCGATGGGCCCGCACTTCGTTTAAAAGGCCCACAACGCGGACGAGGCGCTCCTCGGCATCGAATCGGAACATTTCAAAGAGAGCGAAGCCCTGGAACAACTCAACCAGGGCCTGCTCCATTTCATATTCGGTGCCGCCGTGGCTCGCCTGCAATTGCGAGACTGGCATCACGCCATCTTTTGATTGCCAGACGATATCGAAAATTTCTCGGGCGGACTCGGAGAAGTCCCGTGTGGCGACGTAGGTGAGCACGGCCTCGGGCGTCTCGTAGTAGCGCTGGATGATCTCCTCGGCGGCCATCCGCTTGGTGCAGGGCTCTTCGAGACCAATCTGTTCCTCCAGGCGGCGAAACTCATGGGGGGAGAAACTCTTAATGCGCTCAATCAGCGAGGGGATATCACCCCGACACTCCAGCCCTTCACTGATTCGCCGGATCGCGTTGTGGCCCTCCGCCACGATCTTCACCTTGGTCAGATCGGTGAAGAAAAGGCGGTCGTGAACGTCGAGGAGATACTCCACTTCTTCCGGCGGCAACTCCAGCTTCTTCGCCAGGAACCGCACGGTAAGGCCAGAGCGGCTGTTGCCCGCCAGTTCCGTCGCAATGCGATAGGCCGGTCGGCTCATCCCCTCCAACGAAGCCATCAGGCTCGCGCCGTGTCGCATACGTTCCGCTGCTCCTTCATCCCAATGCGAATCCCCCGCCAAAGATTGCCATTATAGCCCATGGATACCGGGCTGACAAGGCCCGCACCAAAGTTTCTGACGCCGCCCCGGCATGGCCGAGGGTGCGCGTGTGTGCGACGAACGGGTGTTCTGATATACTGCCCACGCACACGGCAGACTGGTCCATGAACTACTCCACACGCATAAAAATAGCGGCGGTCTTCTCCATGCTGATTCATGCAGCGGGAGTAGCACTGCTGCGGCAAACCTATACTCCCCGAGAGTATATCCCCGCTGTGACGCAGGAACCAATAGTATTGGACTTGCAGCCGGAGGCCCGACCCGAGCCTGCGCCCCCGCAGCAGTTGGTGGATGTGGCCGTACCGGCGAAGACACCACCGCAAGTCACGGAGCACATCGCCGTGGAAAACGCGGAGGCGATGGATCTGGCCCTCCGAGATGCGGAGCGACCGGCCCCGGCGTTGGAGGAGGACGAGTTCGACGCGTTGCCCCAGCCTGTGACCATGCCGGTGCCGCAGGAGCCCGCGGCCGAGCCCCCAGCGAAGGCCCCAAAAGACGAGGCGGAATCCGAGAATGATTCGGAAGCCGAGGAGAAGAAGCCAGTCAAGTCGGTGGAGACGCCGACCAAGGAGCTGCTCCCCGAGGTTGCAGACACGCCGCCCGCACCCGAGGCCCCCGAAGCGCCAATCAAGATCGCCGAGGCGCAACCTATGCTTGCTCAGCGCCCGGAGAAAGGGAAAACGCGGGAGCGGGGCGGCGTCAGCAAACAGGGTCAAACCAACTTTGACGCGATCCAGAGCGAGATCGCGCCCTATTTGAAGCATGTGCGCGAACGGGTGGAGCAGCAATGGAACCAGATGCTCTATACCCGTTATTCCGGCACTTCGCCGGTGAAGGCGGTTATTGATTGCGCGATCAATGCGCAGGGAGAGCTGGTGACAGTCAATGTGGTGGGGGCGGACAGTGACAAGATCTACAGTGCATTGTGCCGCGATGCGGTGCAGCGGGCCGGTCCTTTTGGGCCGTTTCCCTTCGAAGTCCCCGACATCTACCAGGGCAAGAACCTGGAGATTCGATGGACCTTCAGCTTTCTCTAGACCCTCGGACATCCAGGGCACAGGAAAAATACCAGGCCGAACAACGCAAGGATTGAGCATGTCTGAATTTCTCGAAATGATACGTCAGGGCGGATGGCCCATGATCCCCCTGGGCCTGGGCTCCCTGGCGGCCCTGACGGTGGTGCTCGAGCGCGCTTTCGCGCTGCGACGCGACAAGGTCATCTCCCCGGAAATTGTCCGTATCCTGCATGAATTCGGCAACCCCGATGGAAGCTCGCCCTCCCACTCCCTCGCCGTGTGCCAGCGAACGCCGGGGGCTTTCGCCCGCATCGCGGAAGAGTTGATCCAGTTGCGCCATTTGAGCCACGCCCAGTTGTTGGAGACGATGCATGCCGTGGGCAGGACCCATGTGGCCCGACTCGAACGCGGATTGACGATGCTGGAGATCATCGCGAATGTGAGCCCCCTGATCGGCTTGCTGGGCACGGTGCTCGGTATGGTGACGGTGTTCGACGCGGTGACGAGCCAGGGACTCGGCAATCCGCAGATTCTCGCGGCGGGTATTTCGCAGGCGCTCATCACCACGATCGCGGGCCTGTGCGTGGCGATTCCCGCCCTGGCCTTCCATGGTATCTACAGCAAGCGCGTGGATGAACTGTCCATTGAAATGCAGGAGCGCGCCACGGCTTTTCTGGCCAAGCTCCATAAGCCCGAATCCTGATCGGCCCGCGACGTCAGCTCCGTGCGACGGGGTCAAGCAGGTCGCGCATGACCGCCTGAATATTGAAGAGCTCGAAAGGCTTCGGCAAAAAGGCGGCAACGCGACCGGGCTCGAATTCGTGCTCGATGGATTGCCTCATATAGCCGCTGGCGATGATGATAGGAACCTCGGGAAATCGCCGCTTGAATTCCGCGCAGGTGGCGTCACCGGTCATGCCGGGCATGGAATGATCGAGGATGATGCATTGAAGGCGATCACCGTGTTGCGCGGCGCGCGTTAGCGCCTCTTCTCCGTTTTCCGCCGTAACCACATCAAGGCCGACGTGCTTGAGCATCATGGCGCCCACGGACAGCACTGTTTCTTCGTCGTCAACCAGGAGCACCGTCCCGTGGCCGTGCCAGTCCCCCAGAACTTCCCCCTGGGCGAAATAGCTTTTGGCCGAGGTGGCCTGAACAGGAAAATAGAGGCTGAACCGCGTCCCCTGGCCCGGCACCGTATCCAGCCGTAGGGCGCCCTTGTGGCTGCGCACAATACCCAGCACCGCGGGAAGGCCGAGGCCACGACCGGCAAAGCGGGTGGTGTAAAAGGGGTCAAAAATTTTCTCAAGTACCTCCGCCTCCATGCCGCATCCAGTATCACTGACTTCAAGGACCACGTAGTCTCCCGCAGGCAAGGGCTCGGGCAAATAGGTCCTCTCCAGAAACTCTTCGCTGCAGTACTCCAGCCCGGTGCGGACGCGCACCGCCCCCTGCTTTTCGTCCAGCGATTCGGAAGCATTCGTGACCAGATTCACGAGAATTTGGCGGAACTGGGCCGCGTCTCCTTCAACCTCGGGCAGGTTTGGAGCGAGTTCACATTCGAAGTTCGCGGTGCGCGTCACCGAGGCGCGCAGCAGTGGCATCATGTCCGATACGAGATCATTGAGTTTGAACGGCTCGGAAAAGAACTTCCCGCGCCCGGAATAGGCGAGCATTTGGCGGCATAGCTCGGCCGCGCGACGCGCCGACTGGGTAATCCCCTCCATATATCGGTGCAGTTCGCCGCCTTCCGGCACGCTCAATTGGGCCAATTCCGCGTTGCCCATGATGCCGGTCAGAATATTGTTGAAATCGTGGGCGATGCCGCCAGCCATGACGCCCAGGCTTTCCATTTTCTGGGCCTGCTGCACTTGCACCTCCAGTATGGCGCGCTGCTGCATGACACAGCGCCGGTCCCAGGCCGAGAGCAAAATCTCACCGATCATGCGGAGCAGGGGTATGGTCTCGTCCGGCCATTCCTCGGCACGCGCCTCGCTGTCGAGACCGATGTAGCCGCGAAGGCGGCTGCTCGAAACAACGGGCACCCGCACCAGAGACAAAATATTGTTCTTCGCCACCCATTGCCGCTCGAATTCAGCCTCCGGCGGCAGGCCGCCCTCGGAGGGGATGACGATGCATTCCCCCCGGTCCAGGGCATCGAGGGACCAATTGAAATCGTCTTCGGTGACGCCTTGCAGGGCCCCGGCCAGGGAGTTTACCCCCACCCGACACCACTCGAACCGTTCATTCTTACCCGCGAGTGAGACCCGGGAAACCACGAAGTAGACCCGGTCTACCCCGGTGAAGGAACCCACGAGCTCCAGGGAGTGCCTGATCTCTCCGTCCACTTCATCCAGGCCCAGATTGATGAACCGCGTCGAAATGCCGGTGGCCAGATTTTCGAAGGCCACGCGCCTCGCGAGCGCTTCGGCGGTGCGGTTACTCAGCGCGAGGGCTTCCTCTTTCTCCCGCGCTTCGAGCATCAACTCGAGGCGCATGCGCGTCGCATGGAGAATAGATAGATAGAAACCGCACAGCATGAGCACAAAGCCGGGGTACAAGAGCATATCGTCGAGGTGGCTGAGGTAACCCCACCCCTCGGGCCCAACGACGGGAACGCTGCGGAGCGAAGGCAGCACCTCCAGAAATCCGGCCAATTGGGACAAGCCGATCATCACCGCCCCCGACATCACCAGGTGGGAAATTCCAGGAATATGGTGGCGTACGAAGATCCCATAGACCACCATCCCGCAGAGGATGAAGGCTCCTGCAAGGAAGACGCCCCGGAATATTAAGTCGGAGTGGCGACCGGTAGCCTCGAACCAATAGCTGATGATAAAAATCAGAACGGTCAGCAGTGTTGCCACAACCTCGGGATAGCCCGTGCCTTCACGAAGGCTTCGCACCACAGGCTTCACGCTTGAGGGAATCAAATACCTTATCTCCCGAACTTCACAACCACTGCGACACAGGGATCGCATTTCGCCGCACCGCCCCTGAGCAAGGGGCCGAAGAGGCCAAAAGAGCGCCCACACCGGCGCAACTTCGCCACGGTGTAGGGCCATTTCCCTGGCGAATCGTACCATATTTTCCAGAGTTTCGCACATACAATCGCGCGGCGCGGGGGGGAATTTCCCACGCCCATCAGCGGTGTGTTCGCCAAAGTCGGACGAAATTTTGACGGTGCGCCCGAAAATCTGGTCTTGTACCCGGAAGCCGTAGGTTGACAATAAATCGATCAGCCGACCGGGCGTTCGCAGAAGTGGAGACCGCCGTTCTGGATTCGGTAGCCGTAACGGGGCAAGAGCCATTGCCGGACCAGAAGATCCAGAGCGGTCTCGGTGGGTATGTCGTGAAATGCGGTGATATTGACGGGGAGGCGCCCCATGGCTTCATCGGCGGTCACCGGGATTCCGAGGGCCCGAGATAGGTCGGGAAGCACACGGGCGAGTGTGGCTGGCTCCGCCTGAAAGGCAAAGGCGGCACCCGTATCGGGCAGGCGAAGGGTCAGGGGCGCCTGGAGGATCGCAGCCTGCTCCGCTGTGAGCTGCTCCCGGTTCAAACAACTCGGGGTGCGACTTTGATTGGCTGCGGAACGGACGAAAATGTAGTCGTCAGTGCTTTCGACCTCGATCAAATCCGGCGCGACACGGGACGATTTCAAGAGGGCCTCGACGATAGCGGACACGGGGGCGTTTTCAAGAAAAACTTCCCCGCACCAGGCATCGGCCACAATATTGTCGGCAACTATCGTCATTTTGAGGCTATCGCCCAGCAAAGCAAATGCGTTGAAGAGGTCGGTGCCCGCCCCGATGGCGAAGGAGGCGGGCGTTGCGTCGAAGCGTGGGCTCGCTTTGCCCGCGAGCGTCAGTGCCGCCAGGGATTCATAGCCCTCCGGATAGACGAAGACATAAAAGGGCGTGACCTGGAGCCTGCAATCATAGGGTTTCACCAACCGCTCGAGGCCCGGAACGAATCCCGTGTGCCCTACGCCCGCCGCAGGCGCTGGTCGCTCTTCGAGGCCGGCCGTGAGGGCCGCGCCACCGCCAAAAGTCTCGCCGACATGCCGGAAAGCGTCCCCCAGGGTCGCGTGAGCCCCGGCGTCAAGAGAGATTTGTGGAAAATCCGCCCGGACAGCGTTCATATCGACGACGCGAGCGTCAGTCGCGGGGGCGGCTGGCTTTTCGGTGTTCACACGCCCTGTAGAAGTGCAACCACCGAGCGCGGCAAGGCCACCCGCAAGGAGGATCGGGACAATCATGCGGCGTATTCGAATCATAACAACCTATATCCCCTGGGTTTAGCCAACCCGGTTATTCCGGCAGGTGTGCACAGCCCCATTTTGTAGTCAGGGGGTTCCATTAATCAATGTACGTTGCGGTGCGGAAGTTCCCTCGCCGCTCCCGGCGCATGGTGGCAGAACTGATTGTTTGGCCCTCGAAAACAGCGCGGGCACAGCAAGGTTCCGTCCACCGTGCGATTTCGGGTGGCGTCCCTGCAACAGGGGACACAGCAGATGGCCCCGCAAAATTGACACGTGAGGCCCAGTGCCGACAGGTCTCCGGGGGCTCCCTCAACGTTGCCGTCGAAGGCCCCTTTCCGCCAGGGCGGGGCGACAATCAGCCGCTGGCATTCCTTGCAATTCGCCTGGAAATGCTGCCCTTGATAGAGATTGACGCCGACAAAGGTCATCGAATGGCGGCGCGCGCTGTAGCAGTGGGACGCGTCGCAAGCGGGACAGGGAAACTCTACCAGGTGCTGGCCCACGATACCGGGTCGCTCCCGGACGACGAGGGCCTTTTCGGCGGAGCTCAGGGTGGCCAGGGCGCTGGCGGGCACCTCGGTCGACTCTCCGCAACAGGCGCAGACCATGGCAAAAGAACCGTCCCGGTTGAGGGCAATTTCACCACTCCGAGTGGGGGAACGAACGGTGAGCCAGGTAAGGCGCAGCACGATTGCGATCAAGCTACAGAGGGAAAGCGCCAGAATGGCTATCTCAAAAGGGGGCATTCAGAGGATACCTCGATAGTCCTTACGCGCGGGAATCGTTACAACGGAGTCCATCGGCTCCGCCTTGCCTGGGAAGCCCTAAATGCCTATACTTAGGGTATGAACGCTTCACTTATCTTATTATGGCTGGTTTCACTGGCCCAGATCACTTCGGGCCCCGTTATCCCCGAAGGCACACAGATATTTACGGTGACATTGAAGGATGGGCAGTCGGAGCGGGTGGTGAGCGCCGCCGTCAAGGTGGATGATAAATTCGTGTCCGAGTTTGACATGGCGAAGCGCCCATCTCAGGTGGAACTCTACCACGATACACCCTGGTTGCTGACCCCGCCGGAACGGGTCCTCTCCCAGAAAATCCGTGAGATTGAGCCGGAGTCGTCGATCAAACGCAGCCAGCGCTACAAGGACTCAGGCTTTGAACAGGTGAAGACGCCCGACGGCGGAGTGGTTTGGGTTTCCAGTGAAACGGTCAAGCGGGACGCTCGAGCCCGCGAGCTTCAGGCGGCCTATCAGTCGGATCTGGAATCTCGCGTGGCCGTACACGCGACCCAAGCGGAGGCCCAGGCGGGCAACCCCAATCGGCCCGGCTTTGCGCGCCTATGGGGCCGTCACATTGTAGTTCTGGTAAGCGCACTGGTGGTCGTGGTCGTCGCGCTGAAGACCTGTTTCTAGCCATCGCGCGGGCCGCACGCGCTTCAGCGTATGGACAGCACTTCGTAGGCGTTCACTTCGAGTTCTTTGCCTTTCAGGCGCACCGAACCCATCACGCGCCCTTCCACCTTGCCCTCGATGGAGCGCCAGGTTTCTTCGCCCACGATGACCTGACCGGCCTCGGCCAACCCGCAAAAACGGCTCGCGGTATTGACCCGGTCGCCCATGACGGTATATTCCATTCGCATGGGAGAGCCGAAATAGCCGGCGGTCACTTCGCCGGAATCGATGCCAATTCCCAATTGAATCACGGTCCTCCCCTGCTTCTGGCGGACGACGTTCAGCTCGGCGTTGAGGGCCTGGATGGCGATCGCGGCGGAGACGGCGGCGAGGGCGTCATTCTCGATGGACACAGGCGCGCCGAAGATCGCCATGATCTCGTCGCCCACGTATTTATCAAGGGTGCCTTGGTACTGAAAGATTATTTCGGTCATGGCGGTGAAATATTCGTTGAGCAAGGCCACCAGCTCGACCGGGGAAATGCGTTCGGCGGTGTTCGTGAAACCCCGGATATCGCAAAACAAGGTGCTGACCCGTGCGCGCTGGCCGCCGAGCTCCACGGCTTTCTCTTCGGCCATGATTTTGTCGACGATAGCGGGGCTCAGAAAGCGGCCGAACTCCTGGCGTTTCATTTCTGCCGCGACCACCTTGTCGTGAAGGCGCACGTTGTCGATCGCGAGGGCCGACTGGGAGGCCAGCGAGGCGAAAAGCTCCAAGTCCTCCTCGCTGAAGGTAACGTGAGGCTTCCGGGTGTCGAGGTAGATGGAGCCCATGATGCGATCTTCGATTTTGAGGGGTACGCACATGGCGCTCATGATTTCGGAGCGAATGATGCTCTCGCGCATGCCGAATTTGCTGTCGTTCTGACTGTCCACCATGAGAACGGCTTCACCGTCGATGGCGGCGCGGCCCGCGATGCCCATGCTGGGGGAACTGGCTTCCAATTCGCGGCCCATCTCGCGGGCGACCTTGACATTGAGGTTGTTGGTGCCCTCTTCCCGGAGCATGACGAAGCCGCGGTCGGCTTCCATGGTCTCCATGACCATGTCCAGCACCTGGGCGAGACGTTCGCGCAGATCGAATCCGGAGGCCATGATCTGGCTGGCCTTGTGCAACGCGGCCAGGCGCCGGTAGGCCCGGCTCATCTTCACGATGGCTTCCGGGCTGGCCTCCAGTTCCTTTGATTTGACCTCTTCCGCGTAGGGGGGCGTGGGGCGCCCGATAAGGGTCATGCTATTGCCGACCCGATCCATCTCCGCACGAATCTTGTCGAGATTCTTGACTAGCTCGGGATTGACGGCGGGTGTTTCGTCGGGGTGTTCCTTACCGTACTGGGTGTCATCGCGAAAAACAAGCTTGCAGAGACTCCCAAACCAGATTTCGTCCATGTGGGACAGGACCCGCTCCACCACGCGCTGCCGATTGACGTAGGTGCCGTTCAGACTCTGGAGGTCGAAAAGGATAGACTTGTTGCCCACGCGGCAAATTTTGGCGTGATTCCGGGAGACCTCATTCGCCACCAGAACGACGTCACTGTCTTCCGAGCGCCCAAATCGGATCTCGTTGCCCGACAGGGGAACTGTCATGGGGGGCACACCCGGCTGTTCAATGATTACTTGTGGCATTGGCAAAGACCTCTATCCCGCGCAGATGATAGCAAGACCCGAGGGAAGGGTCAATGGCGGGCTGCAGGTTGAAGACCGCAGGCTTCACTATCGAGCGTGCAGCGCGCGGAGGAATTGGAAGCGACCGAGTTGTGGTGGGGGTCTTCCTGGCCTTTGTGTGGTGCGCCCAAAACCCGATTGGCTGGACACGGCAACGGAGCACGCGATACTATGGGAGCGTAGAAATCCACCTGGCGATGGCCCCCTGGTGTGAATTTTGCCGTGATTAACGCACCGGGCCGCAGGCTGTCCCCAGACATTGCCCAACTTTTTCATTGAGGAGCTATTCTTGATCTGCCCCCCCCTTTCCCCTTTCACCGGTCACTTCGCCCTGCCTGTCACGAAGAGAGGCTACAGCCATGGAAACTGAGAATCATTCGGCTGAGATGACGTTGCGTGACATGTGCAAGCGGTATGGAATCCAGTTTAAGAAGTCGCTGGGCCAGAACCTCCTGCTGGACGACAATATAAACCGGATTATGATCGACGCGGCTGCGCTGACGAAGGACGACTATGTGGTCGAAGTCGGCGCGGGACTTGGTGCGTTGACCCGGCGCATTCACCCCAAGGCGGGCCAACTGCTGTCGGTGGAGATCGACAATTCGTTCATTCCTTGCCTCACGGATCAGTTCGGCCAGTTGGACAACGTGCACATCTTCCGAGGCGATATTCTCAATCACCCGGTCGAAAAACTGGTCAACGAGTACATCCCCGGCGGTAAGAGCCACAAGTTCCTCTCGAATCTCCCCTATTACATCACGACGCCTATTCTGTTTCACTTTCTCGAATCGCCCCTGTTCTTCTCGCGGCTGGTCGTGATGATGCAGGACGAGGTCGGTCAGCGTCTCGTCGCCCCCGTGGGTGCGGACAACTATGGCGTCCTTTCCATCGCCGCCCTGTGCTACGCGGACGTGGACATCGTGCATCGGGTCCCGGCGTCGTGCTTCGTGCCGCGCCCTAAGGTGGACAGTTGCATCGTCCGCTTTCGCTGCGACAAGAAGGATTCCATGCCACGGGAGGAAAAGCTGTTTCTGATGAAGGTGGTCCGTGCGGCCTTCGCGCAACGTCGGAAGACGCTTCGTAATTCGTTGACGAAGTCGGGCGGCTTCGGGGCGCCTCAGGAAGCCGTACTTGATGCGATGGATGCCGCTGGAATAGATCCGGGCCGCCGCCCCCAGACTCTCGGAATTGAGGAGTTTGGTCTGCTTGCCCGCGAAATTCGGAGCAGGATATAGGCGTCAGGAGCTCAACCGGGAGTACGGTGATTATGACAAACGCATCCAGCCACCCCGCAATCTATGAGCAAATCGTGTCGAGCCTTTCCAGTGGTGTGCTTGCTGTAGACGCGCAGGGGCTTGTAATCACGGCGAACCACGCGGCTTCCGTGCACCTGAACGTGGCAGCGGAATTTCTAGCCCCTGGGCAGAGGCTCGATGCGATTCCCGATGCCTCTTTGCCCTTGATGCGCCTGATGGACGAACTTCGCGATCACCTTGAGACGGTTTCCCGTCGCGAGGTCACGGTGACGACTTCCGAGGGCACGACGGTGCTGGGTATTACCGCATCGCCCCTCCAGGGCGACCAGGAATTCAACGGGGTCATTTTTCTGTTTCTGGATATCACGGAGTTGCGTCGCCTGGAGAAAACGGCGGAGCTGAACCGGCAGCTCGCACAGATCGGTGAGCTTACCGCGGGGGTTGTGCACGAACTGCGCAACCCGCTTAGCGTCATCAGCGGCATGGCCGAGTTGCTCATGCGGAAAAGTGTGGAAAACGATCCGGTCCATAGCAAGTCCAGGACGATCCTGATGGAAGCTGGTCAGATGGAGCAGTTGGTAAGCCAGTTTTTGAGTTTCGCCAAGCCCTTTTCGCTGAAACCGGAGGCCTGCCCCCCCATGGCGATCATCGATAGGTCGCTCGCCTTGGCCTCGCCCGTCGCCGAGCAGTGCCGCGTGGCGCTTGAATGTGTCACCGAGGACAATCTTCCCGAAATTCTGGCGGACGCATCCAAGCTGGCCCAGGCGCTAAGCAATATACTGCGCAATGCGGTGGAAGTCAGTCCGGCGGGCAAGCGGGTCCTCTTTCGCACGGAACTGGCGGGGGAATTCATCCGGTTTCGGGTCGAAGATGAGGGCCCGGGCATTCATATCGAGGAGGGCGACGACCTGTTTTCGGCCTTCTTCACGAAGAAAGCCGGTGGAACAGGCCTCGGCCTGTCGATCGTGCACCGGATCATCACAGCCCACGGCGGCACGATTACCTACGGCAACATTCCGGATTCAGGGGCCTGGTTTGAAGTGCTCCTGCCCCGGGATCTGACCGCCTCAAACTGATCCCGCGTCCCGAGTCGAAACGCCCCCTTCCGCAACGGGTGTAGCGTGGGAAAGCATCGCCAGGATGCACGCGCCGGCGCAGCGCATGGTGACGCCGAGAAAGATCAATTGCCCGATGACCGGGACGAGAAAAGTCAACTCGGCGGCGAGGGCTCCGCGCAGCAACTGCCCCGGGCCCGGCGCCGCGCCGATATCTTCGCTCAACCGCTCCGCGATCACCCGATAGTGGGCGGTGCGCCCGGCAAGATGGATGGCGCAGAGGGCGGTGGTCATGCCGATGCCCACCAGCGCGAGTGCTTTCATGTTGAGGAGTATCAGAATAAAGAAAACGGCGACGAGGGTATTGGCCAGGCCCACGACGGTGGAGCGCCATGGACGCTCGGTGTAGTTGTTATAAATCCGCCGACAGAACTGCGGTTTTCCACCAGAGAATGACAAGCTCAACGCGATCACCGACGCCTTGAGCGTCAGTACGAGGAACACAATGGCCACAGTGGCGAGCGCCAGGGCAATGATTCGATCCATGGTATTTTCCTGATTTTCAGGCCGCCAGGGCCTTGTGTACTAACGCCTTCAATGTCCGGAGCCTTTAAAGCGTCGGGAGATCCATTCCATACCATCCAAGGCCCCCGCCGTAGCGACGCATCCGGCAAAGAGCAGCCAAACCCAGGGATTGTCGCCGCCGAAAGGTCCCGCCTCCCAGTTATTCACTGAATCCCACAAGCTCCTCGCCCATTCGCTGAACAGGGCGATATCCCCGGTCACGGCCAACGGAATACCCATCAACTCCTCTTTGAGAAAAGCCCATTCGGGAAGGATTGGCCCCTCAGGGCGCCACGCCTGACCGCTCCACCCAACGGGGGGCAGCATGGTATGGACAATTTGCCCAAGCCCCGCCAGCAGCAGCACCGCCGCCGCAGTCGCCACGGGGTAGGCCCAGGGACGGGGCTGAATGAACGGTTCAGCGGCGATCCGATGTTGAATTCGCGCCACGAGAGCGGGGGCGGGAACGACCGGAGGCGCCAACTGGAGTGCGTCGTTCACGGCGGCCAGGGCGCGCTGGTAGGCGGCACAATCAGGACACGAGAGGCTGTGTACGATTGTGGTTGCGTCCAATTCCCCGCCGACGTCGAAGGCGGCATCCATTTCACTTTGTACTTGTTCACAGTTCATTGATATGCTCGCTTCCTGAAGTCACTCGCGGGCTTCATTCAACATTCTCGTTCTCAGCGCCTGCCGCGCGCGGCAAAGGGCGGCCTTGGCGGCGCCTTCGCTCATTCCCAGCACCCTGCCCGCTTCAATGAGGGAAAAGCCCTCGTGATAGTGAAGCGTAATCAGTTGCACAGCGCGGGGCGACAGGGCGGCCATGGCCCGTTCCAGTTTCTCGGCGGAATCGCCTCCGTCGTCACTTCGGATTCTTTCCGGTCTCGTTTTGTGCAAATCGGGATCCAGAGCGACCTGGGCGCCCTTCCGTTTCTGCCCGCGCAGGGCGTTCAGTCCCGTATTGGTGGCAATCGTATAGAGCCAGCTCTTGAAGGGTCGCTCCGCGTCAAAGCGGTGAAGCGCCCTAAAGGCTTTTATGAAGGTCTCCTGCGTCAGGTCCTCGGCCTCTTCCCGTTTTCGAAGCATCCGGTACAGGTAAGCGCGAATGCGGGGCGCATAGTGGGCCACGAGGGGGTTGAAGGCATTCGGATGACCGCCCTGCGTCCGCCGGATGCAGTCCGTCTCCCACGCGCCGACGTCTTCTTCCGCAGGTTGCGCCGCAGGCGGATGGGGCGACGCCAGGCGGGGATCGGCGGTGATCTCCGGCATCCAGCAACGGATCAATGATAAGTTGGAGGCGATCATGAGTGACTCTAGTCGGGCCAATAGAATGGGGCGATCGGAGCCCACGGAACTGACAATAAAATCGTGCGCAGTAGCCTCCGCGACCCCATTAAACCACATCAAGTGGGGTCAGTGTATAGCCTGGAAACACCTGGTTCAATGCGATCCCGGGCATCTTCTTTTCAAACACGGGCGCGAGCACATCCCGAAAGTTATAGCGCACGGGAAGATCGCCCGGACCTTCGAGTTTTTCCTCTTGGAGCCCCGGCCAGTCGGCCAGGACTCTGCCGCCGCGCACGCCGCCGCCAAGCAGCATCATGATGCTTCCCCGACCGTGATCCGTGCCCAGTGAGGCGTTCTCATAGACCCGGCGGCCGAATTCGGTCATGACGACGACCGTGGTGCGGTCCCGATAACCGCCGATATCGTCATAGAAGGCCATCAGACCCTGCGAGAGCTGGTTCATGAGCGGTGTCATCAGGGTTGATGTGGCGATGTGGCTGTCCCAGCCCCCCAGATCCACCGTGGCCGCTTCCACCCCGACTTCGGCCTTGATCAGTTGAGCGACCTGCTGAAGATGGCGGGCGAAAGGATGGTTGGGGTAAAACGCGCCGTTCGATGGCGTGTAGGACTTCGACTGGAGTTCCACGATTCGCCCGATGGCGCTCAGCAGATCGCTGCCGGACTTGGCCCAGGGCAACTTGGATTTTCCATAGGCTCGATTCAGTCCCCCCACGAAGGGCATGGCGTCTTCAGACAGCGCGATTTCGCCGAGGGAATCCATGACCACCGTGGCGGGCGAAGAACGCAGCGATTCCGGGCAGGTCTTCCCGAGGGCCACCGATGCCAGGGGATTGCTTGTGGCGCGGGAATTTTGACGCAGGTAGCGTCCGAGCCAGCCCCCGGCCCCCACGCCGCCGTGTTCCATAAAATCCTGGGCCTCGAAGTGGGAGCGGCTCGATTCTTCCGAACCCGCGCCATGAACGATGAGCAGCTCTCCTTCGCCATAAGCGCGATGGAGGGGCGACAGCGAATCGTGAAGCCCGAAGAGATCATCCAGCGCGACAGTACTGGCGCGCGGTATGCCGATCAGCGGTCGGGCGCGGTAGTAGGCGTCGTCCCCGGTGGGCGCCACCATGTTTAAGCCATCCGCCCCGCCGCGAAGGAACACCACGACGAGGGTATGGTTTTGCTCTGGAGCAAGCTTGAGTACCGTGTTTCCCTGTTGCATGGCTAGCATCCTTGAAACGCCGGGCTGGCGAGGACCAGTCCCGGAAAGTCGCCCCGCTGGGCCAGTTCGATTTCGTCTTCATCCGGGCGACGTCCAATCAACCGTGCGATCAGCGCCTCGCCGCCACCCGCCTCCTTTTGGAGCGTGGGCCAATCCACAGTGACGCCTGGCACTTCGTTACGGGAGAGCGCGTAGACGAAGTGCCAGCGCCACAACATGCTCCCGTACCACGGTTCGGCTTCTTCGGGATAACCGTCCGGGGTGGGATATTGAAAGGGACTGTGCCCCATGCGCGCCAGGTAGTCGAGGAGCGCATCGGGCTGGTGGACGTCGGCGGTCGTGGCGCGTAACGCCGATACCAGAAAATTGAAGGGGCGCTTGAACTTGGGTGCGACGGGATTTTGAAAGGCCTCGCTCCGAAACAAGGCCATCAGGGTCGTTCGAATATCACCCTTGCTGTCCGTGAAGACCCGGGCCACGCGATTTGCGACCTCGTCGGGAGCGTCCAGCCCAATGAAGCGGTTGCAGAGCTTGCGGGCGAGGTGCCTTGCTGTTCCCGACTCGTCTACCACAATTTCCAACAGGCGGTCCACCGATTGTTCCCCGAGGCCGGGTGGAATGGTCTTGCCGAGCACCACTTTTTCTCCATCGTCGTGGAGACCAGGGTTGAACTCGACACGCCCTTTTCCGAACCAGGTGTCGGTGCGTACGGTCCAGCCGGTGAGGCACCGGGCGGCCTCCATCACGTCGCGCTGGGTATAGCCGCCTTTGACGCCGAGGGTGTGAAGTTCGAGGAGCTCCCGCGCGTAGTTTTCATTGGGGGCTTCGTCGGGAGTTCGCCGCCGATTGGTTCGGCCATCGAGGTACCAAAGCATGGCGGGTCCGGTTGCGGAGGCGCGCAGGAGTTCGGGGAAAGATCCCAGAGCGTGCTTTCGGATAACTTCGCGGTCGTCCGCCGTCTTGAGCCAGGAGCAATCCCCCTTTGAAATATCAATGTTGAAGTGGTCGGTCCAGAAATCGACCATGACTTCAAACAATTGGCGATCGCTGTAACGGGCGTGGAGCAGTTTTCCTGTGGCCAGCTCTTTCCACAGAAATTCTTCTTTGTATTCGAACAGTTCGCCCACGGGACACTGGAGGGTTTCCAGTCGGCGGATCCGCTTCTGGCAGGCGCTATCGTCGATAGTCTCGGGATAGAGCTGGGTTTCCACCCACGCCTCCAGACCCGTCGCGAGGATGTGCTGGAGGTCACCGGGGCGGATTCCGAAGGTGCAGCGATTGAGCACGTGTCGCGCGAGGGCGATATCCCCCACGGGGAGGGGGCCGTTGGCCTGGGCGGGTGCGCCGAGGGTCCATGCGACCCCACAACATCCGGCGGCTGTCAAAAATTTGCGGCGAGAGAACCTCATGCCTGCACCGCTTCAGTCGGAACCTGCACGGGCGCAGGAACAACGATTTCCTTACGAAGCCCCTGGAGCATAGCGCCGAAACCCAGAATGAGTACAATGGGCAGAAGCAGAAACCAACCCACCAGAGGAAAGACGCAGGCGATGGCGACCACGGAGCCGCCCCGCAACACGACACCCCCGTTGCTCCGGGAAATCTGGGGATTGCCCAGGCCAATACCCACCATGCGGACCAGTCCGGTGGAACCAAAGAGGGCGGCGGTCGTCAGCAGAATCAGGAGCGTCACCCCCAGGAGCTTGAGGGGTCCGGCGCCATTGGCTGCCATGGCGAGCCCCAGGAGGACGAGTGGAATTCCAACCAGAGCGCCCATCAGCAATACGCGAAAGGGACGGGCGGCGAGGACCTGCTGCGTCCGGCCGACGGCGGACGCAAACAGGGCAGAGAACATGAGCCAGTAGCTGACCGTGCAGATGAGCATACCCAGTATCAAGAACAGGATTTTGAATACATCTGCCATAATCATGAATTTTTCCTCCGGGTTCGGGCCGTTTCGAGCGTCTGTGGTCAATGTCTATGGCCCTATACCCTCCCATTGCCCCGAAGGTTACACTCGGGGTGGGATTAATTCTCCGGGCAACGTTGCGACACCACAACAACCTCTACAATCAACTGCTGTAAAACGACTTATGCAACCGGTCGCCTGCCGATTTTCCGGTGCGCTCGTCATACGCGAGCGCGGCTCACGAGGTATGAGGAGACCCCTTGAGGCTTGAGTCTAAGGGCCCGGGGTTCCGGTTGGCGGGCTACCCTATCCTGTTTGAATAGAACAATACCGGCGGCGTCTGGATGTTCAGGCGTATCAACACAGGAGGTTTCGCCATGAAAACGAGATGGATTCTCATACCGGTTACGTGTTTATCAATGGTCTTATGTGGTTTGGCGGATGCGCAGGGCAATGCGCGCATGGGCGCTCCCGGCAAGGGCATGCGACTGGATTCGGTGAAGCGGCCCGTGGCCCGCTCGGCCAGCCAGCGCGTTTCCCCGAGTCGCTCGGGCGGGGAATTCCGCCGCCCCGGCGCGGGCGCGCCCGTCAACCTTAACCGGGGCCGTGGCACGGGCCTGGGAAGGGACTTGAACAGGGACTTTGGCGGACTGGGCAACGCCCCACTGGGCGGCCTGCTTGAGGAATACTTGTACAATGAGCTGGGTGGTCGCGGATTCGATCCCTATGAAGGGGAAAAAGCCCACGCGAAGGCTTATCGCGATGCGGCTATCGCGAACGCCATCGTCAACGTAGTCGGTATTCTCGCCACCGCGAACCAGCCCCAGATTCCCGCCGTCGCAGGTCCGCCCCCGGCGCCAGTTGCGCCCCGCGGCTATATCGAGCGGCAACGCGTCCTGGTCCAGGAAGGCCGCACGGAGGAATACCAGGTCTGGATACCCGAATACCGGATCCCGGAGACGGGTGAGGTGGTGGTGGGCCACAATGAAACGCGGCGGCGCGAGATTGCCCCGGTATTTGAAGAGCGTGAGATCTGGGTGCCGGCCCCGTAGGCGCCCAAATATACGCTGAGAATTCAGGGCCGCACCCACGCCATGGATTGCGGCCCTAATCCTATTCCGGCGGTTCTTGGGGAACTTGGGGCTTGCGGTCTGCCGCCAAAGGGTCTACAATAGGAAATCGGTTAATTCCTATGGGTGGAGAGGCGGTAGAAACAGGGGTTTACTTATGGGTCTTGGAGCAGTTTTAATGGCCTCCAGCCCTGCGGGAAATGGCTTGGTCTGTGCGAAGCGTGTCCAGGCCCAATTCATCGTGGGAGCGGTATCATGACTTGGTTGCTAACGGCCAAGTCCGGGGTGAGCCGTGGAGAAAGCTGGACGATCGGTCCGAGGCCGATCGTGATG
This sequence comes from Candidatus Hydrogenedentales bacterium, assembly GCA_041859365.1. Classification (GTDB taxonomy): domain Bacteria; phylum Hydrogenedentota; class Hydrogenedentia; order Hydrogenedentales; family JAEUWI01; genus JAEUWI01. The sequence goes on along the minus strand of JBHEKR010000425.1, from coordinate 4,289 downwards.
GGCCGTAGTCTCAGTTGCGACATAACGATCGGTGATCCCACGGTTTCACGAAAGCACTGTGAAGTGAAACTGGAAGGTGACGGCGTTGTATTTCGCGATCTGGGAAGTCGGAATGTGTCCCTCGTCAACGGCCGGGCCGTGGAAGAATGTCGCCTGATGGTGGGCGACGAACTTTCCCTGGGGTCCGAGTCGTTCATCCTGACCAGGACAGCCCTGACGGGCGTGCCCTCCCCCCCCGAATCGGATCCCCGAGGTTCCACGACGGTTTCACTCGATGAAGCGATCTATCTTCGCGACAATGAAGACAGCGCGCCCCTGCTTCAGCAATACCCATCGACGGTTCAGGATCTGGTGCGGCTTCACAATTTTGCCCGCAAACTCGGCAAGGCGCATCGGGAAGATGAATTCGCCGCCCTATGCCTGCAAGAGCTGGAAGAAACCTTCCCCGCCCGCGTAAAAGTTGCGGTGTGCTGTGTGAGCTCCGGTGGCCTCACCTGGCATCCCAGGGGCTTTGCTCCGACGGATGACCTCTGCGAACAGGTGGCGGACGCGATGATACAGGGCGACGCCTGCATGAGCAGCCACCGTGCGAAGCGCCTGTTTTTCAAGGAGGTGACCATTTCGGGTGTTGCCCCGATGATGGCGAGTGGTCGATGCCAGGGTGCGCTGGTGATCCAGTCACTTGCGCGGGACTATATTCCGGAGCCGGACGCGCTGGCCCGATTGAATGCTCTGGCCCAGTCGGCCAGTCCCTACCTTGGATCTCTGGAGTTTCGCGGAGAAATTGCGCGGGAGGAAGACCATACTCCGGGAGGTGATTCCACCCGCTTTCTCGGAGAGAGTACGGCCGTGGAAGAACTCCGCGCCGAGATAGAGCGCGCCGCCCGCACGGGCCAGAACACGCTCATTACGGGCGAAGCGGGAACCGGCAAAGAACTCGCCGCCCATTTAATTCATGCGGCTGGAAACCGGCCGCACGGTCCGATCATATCGGCCAACTGCATGACCATCACCGGTGCGAACTTTGTCGAGTCACTTACAGGGGCGGTGGCGCTTGATGGGGACAAGGCGGTAATCCAACGTGGACTTCTGGAGCAGGCGAACGGCGGGACCCTGGTGCTCCGGGAGTTGGATTCCCTCCTGCCGGAGAACCAACTGGCGTTGCTCCGCTTGTTGGAGCGCGGTGCCTATCCTCGAAGCGGAGGAACCCAGGTGGTCGCGTTCGACGTGCGTGTTGTGGGGACCTCCGGCAAGGATTTGGAGCAATTGGCCGCCGACGGTGCGTTCCGAAAAGATCTCCTGAACCGGATCGGTCGCCAGCGAATTCACATCAAACCACTTCGGCGGCGGCCATCGGATATCCGGGCGCTGGCCGAGTTTTTCGTGGACTCAGGCATGCGCCAGGGGGTACATCAAGTGAAGGGCCTGACGGAGGACGCCCTCGCGTACTTGCAGGAATTGCCCCTCCATGGCAATGCGCTGGAACTGCGCAACACGATCACCCAGGCGGCCCTGCAGAGCCGGAACGAATTGCTCGGCTCGCAGGAATTGCGCAATGCCGCGACGTCCCGAGGCGAGCAGGAGGCCGTAATGGAACCACTGGAAAACGCGGAGCGAACGCTGATCAGCGCCGTACTCGCGCAATGCAATGGCAACATCAAAGTTGCGGCGGACATCCTGGGCCTGCCGGTCACCACGCTCGAAAAGATGACAGGGGAAATGGTGGGACCCAAGGGTGGAAAGCGCTAGGCGAGAGCAGACTCCTCACCGATCCGGTCCCTTTGCCATTATTTTGACGATCCCCCGCCAAACACAGCACGCACGGCCTCGAGGTATTCCATTCCGTGGACGGTATCGGGCTCCAGATAGCTCCCCTCGGTCCATTCATTCCAGCAGTTGATGTTGAGAATTCTCGGACCCTCCGGTCGACCCAGTATCCGCTGTTTCGCCCGCTCCAGCGCATCGCGAAATTTATCCGGGGTGTTGCCGGCGATGGTGTTGGTGAAGGGATAGCCAAAGTTTCCGAATGTATCGTCCTGAAAACACCGCGGACTCGGATCCCACCCCATGGAGACATTGGGAAAATAGGGCACGTCGAACATCGCCTCGGCCTTATCCCAGTACGCGAAGTATTGGTCGCGCACGAAGGAATAGTCGGTCTGCTGTTCGGGGAGTTGCACATGGTGAACCCACACATACGACGTCACCGAATCGAAACCCAGCGCGGTGACGAGGGCCTTCGGGTCGGTGGGCGCCTTTTCTCCGGGTAGAATCGGCTGGCCCCAGACAACGGCATTGAGGTGCAGACCCGGGAGTCCCGCAGCAACGGCCCGCGCGCGAAAGGCGTCCAACGCGGCGCGCGTGGCGTCGAGGGATCCGAAATTCTCCATCAACGCACTGAGATCATAGAAGGAGAAGTAGGGTTTCCCGTCGATGCGCCAGTAGGTGGGCTGGAGGAAGTAATCCTTGATCACGTGGGCGGAAAGCCGTTCGAAAGTCTCTGTGCTGATCCGCGCGGGATAGAGCAGATCCCGGGGCGAATCGCGCTTATAGGGCATGATGTCAAACCAGTCGTGATTGGCCCACATCAGGGAAAATTTCACGCGCTCACGGTTGGGCGCGGCCAGGTAGCCTTGATCGAGGCAACGGTTCAGAAAGGGCCCGTCCTCGTAGTAGTACCAGTCGAAAATGAACGCGCCGATCCCGTGGTCCGCCGCAGCGTCAATTTTCTTCGCCATGACGTCGGGGTCCGACTCATCTTCATAACCCCACAGCGGCACGTTCGGCTGATGGTGTCCGGGAAAACGGGGCCGGGCGTCTTTCACCAATTCCCACTCGGACCATCCTTCTCCCTTTTCCGCCACATTGCGTGGGTCTCCGGGATGGTAGTTGGGGAAGTAGTAGCTTGCCACGCTAATGGCCTCCCCCGTGTCGGCGGTAGTATTGCCGCTCAGGGTTGCCAGGGCAAGGGCGGTCAGCAGCATGTGCAGTCGCATGAGAGATTCCTCCGCTTACGCCGAATCCCGTTCAGAACGATGGCGCAAGGAAGCCTCTGCGGAAGCTGGCATTGTCGATTGGCCACATTCACCCCGAGCGGAAACGATCCGAGGCAGCGGGAATAGGAACGATAAGCCATCGGATCGTAGCAGAGACGCAAAAGGCAATTCCACGGCGCGGCATTGGGGTTCCAAACTACTGGCCTCGCGTAGTGCCTTCATGTAACGCGATGATGGGTAAGTTCCGCAACGTCAGACTTGGGTGTCGAGTGGATAGAGCGGGTGGGGACGTTTGTGATAAACAAAGGCCTCCGGTCCGGCGCGGGTCACCCCGGGCGTGTCCACGCAAATAGTCTTGGCCGCGATCGGGTCGTAGGCCGCGCGGGGCGCCGTGACGCCCTTCACGATGATGCTCCCCATGGCGCGTGGGTTTATGCCCAGGCTCAGAAGTTGCTCCAGACTCGTCGGCATAATACGCAGGCTGTTCAACACAATCGTGTGCCCATCGACCGTCTCTATCACCGCCGTCTTCCCCTGATCGTAATCGCGTGTCCCGCCGTGGCGCGGATGCTCCTCCACGAAGTGGCCATCGTGAAGCCGGAGCACGATGCCCTCAATGGCGACGGGCTGGCCGTGGTCATGATCAGTCTTCGCGCCCACCCGGAGAGAGACGTGTCCCCCCTCCCCCACCCGCACGCATTCTGTCACGGCTTCGGGGTCATAGAGCACGGCGCAGATGCGCTGCGCACCCGCTTCGCGCAAGGCAGCGAAGAGAATCGTGGAATCGCCTGGCCCGCCCCCGCCGATGTTGTCGCCGCTGTCCATGAGGCAGACCGTGCCGCAGGTCCTGACCGCCTCGGCCACGGAATCTTCGACGGAGGGCAGACCCGCGTTGAGGGCGTCACGCTTTTCATAGATCGTGGCCGCAAAAAAACGGGCGGATTGATCGGCCATGCCCTGCTCCCCATCGGCCACGACGATCACGGACACGCCCATGAAGGGGACATCCGCGTAGATGTAGCCGGGAAGCAGCGAAACGCTCACAATGCCGGGGTGCTCCTCAATGCGTTCGAGTTCCGCGTAGAGCTCCTCCATCGGCCCCCCGCCAGTAAATTGCTGCACGATGTGAATGAGCAGGGGTAGCTTCACGTAGGCCATGCGCGGTGACAGACTGCCATCAAGGATTCCGGCCAGGATCCGGGCGCAGTCCACGCCACGCTGGCGCTGGTCGATGTGGGGATAGGTTCTGTAGGCCACGATGGCGTCCGGGATGGAGGCCATACGGGGTGAGAT
>JBHEKR010000470.1:0-4089 GCA_041859365.1 Candidatus Hydrogenedentales bacterium | reverse complement strand
TTGTTTTTGATGGAATGCTGTATGGCGTCGTTCAGGCTTCGACGCGAGGCAATCCCCGTGATCCGTTGCAGCCGGGTGAAGCTCATCTCCACCTGCTGGCGGCGGAAGCCGAATTTGGTCTGGAAGCCGATGGTGTGGCGGATGATGGCGCCGACCACCTTGATGACGGCCAGGGACTCGCGGGGCACGGTGAAATCGAAGAAGGCATTGGGGATGTAGGTGAGGTTGCCGTTGCCCGCATAGAAGCCACCAAAAACCGACAAGTCCTTTATGTATTCATCTCGATCATCCCAACAAAGCTCGTAAAGCGCCGAAACGGCCGCCTGGCGGTGGCCCGAGGCGCGACCTTCGCGGATGCAGCGGATGAAGTGGCAGGCGACCGCCTCCTCAAGCGCCGGGCCGATGGCCCCGCGGCTGATGCCCGCTTCGCGAATGAGCTGGTTGTAGGAGATGATCACCTCGGGTTCCTGCGGGTTGCCTTCCGCATCGCTCCAGCCGAGGGTTTTGCGTATCATATAGGCGACCAGTCGAACACAGCCCCGGGAGGCATGGCGCAGCACCACGTCGAAGAACTGGTTCGGCGTGTAGGTGGTGTTGCTTGTCGGCGCGGGGTAGCCCTTGAAGGGGCTTACACGTCCGCTGCTCTTGCTGTCCCGGCTTGCCATGGCTTATGCGCTGTGTCGCGTCTCCTCTGGGTGGTTGATAGGTCGGCCGTTCTGGGCCGCAAAGTCTTCGATGATCATGTTGACGATTTCGCTTCGCGAGCGTCGCTGAAAAACGGGGGATTCGCGACGTAACTCGTCCAGGTAGTCGAGGATACGGGCATCGAAGTTGATGCCGGTGGTGCTCTTGCTGCGGGTGGCCGCGCTATTTACAGGTGATGACATGGGACCAAACTCCTTGATGAACCTTGTCGTTGTGCGTTGATGGTGGACAACGTTCGACAACTTTGTCAAGGGAAAAATCTCCCTTCAATCGCAAAATGCAGGGTTGAAGGTAAATCTGAGGCCCAACATGTGGGGTTTTCCGTACATTGGGCCGCAGGCTGGGGTATTAAATGCTTTCCCGAAAGGATAACAACAGGAAAACTAAGAAAATAGCTGTCAAGAGTTTATTGCCCAGAAATCCAGGGTGCCACCTGCCTTGGCGGGCGGTGTGGAAGAATGTCTCCCTATAAGTATGGATGGGGCGTTGCCGTTTTTCCGGGGAGCGGGGGCAGCCGTCAAGGAATACTTGACCGTTCGGGGGCGTCGGGGGGGGGAGGGGGAACTTGTAAGGGTTACTTACAGGTTGGGCGGGTGGCTGGAAAGCTCCTCAAGCGCCCGGGTCAGAAGTCAGGCCGAGATTTTTTGGTGAGGTCGGCGCTTCTGGAGCACATCGAGCACGACGTTCGCATTGAAGATTACCCGCATGAATGCTTCTCAAGCACGGAATCGAATCGTGCCTGGTCAACATCGACATGGGCCGGGATCAGCCCGGCCAGGCGCTGAATATCCGGATGCAAGTCACGCATTCCAGCGGCGGGCATCGCCTCGATTCGAACAACCGTCCCCTCGGGCAGGTCAACTTGCTCGTCCAGAACAATGACGCCACCTTCTACATGTCCTTGATAATGCATGGGCTGGTTCCTGATTTCTTCAGTGAAAATTGTAACACAGGAGGTGAGCTTTGGTGCCGAGGTCATAGAAGCAACTCGATATAGGGCTGTACGACCTTGGTGACTCGGCAAATGACGGCATATTTGACGAGTTCCGGCACAGTCGCTTTCTTTTGCGCCATGGCATCCCGCAGGGCTTCCACCGCCACGTCGCGTCCGATTCTGCGTCGATAGCGGAAGCAGTCGATCACGGTGCGGGCGGGGCTGGTGATACGAACGGGGACACCATCAACCAGGTGTTCCTCGATACCTTCGGTGAGGGCTTTCCCGGAAAAGCGAACCACCTCAAAGGACAGTTCGGGGATGTGGGGTCGCCGGGCCTTGGGGTGCAGCGCGATCCAGATTGTGGCCGGCAGTTGGGCCGTAAGTTCATGGAAACGGAGCGCGGAAAGCAGGCAGATGATCACGCCCGGCGTCCGTTTCGAGATGAGTGCGAAGTCGTGGTTTTCCGTGGGCGACGTTTCCGGATGAGCATAGAGTCCGCGTCCAACGCGGACCAGCCGTCCGGAACGATACAGGACGGCAAGGACATGCCTTGGTATCCCGTGCTTTTCCAGATCGCGGGGGCGAAGAATACCCTGCTTCAGGGCGAGGGCAAGTACCCGGTCCGATGGTGAAATCATTGCGCCCATTGTTTCATTTCGTCGTAATTGGTTACTAAGTATCCGACGTTTTGTAACACACTCCCTGCATGTATTGCAATGGGGCATATTAAGGCGGCGTCCTCAAATTCCTTCTGGACACTGCTGACGACTCGTCGCGGGGAGACGGGTGGTCAAGATTCATCGGGATCTCGCATCGATTCCAGCTCCGGCGGCAGGATGAGGTTCCACCGTGGGACCAGGGTGCCGCCGCGGCGGCTCCGCACGAGGTATTGGGGCACGCGGGGGCGTTGCGCTTCGAGGCGATCAAGATACCCATCGTCAACGTGGAAGGTCTGACGGTGCGCTTCGAGAAACCAGCCGGTTGCCGCCCACAGGTTTGCCGTGGCGTAGGCCGTCAGCACGGTCTCCAGCAGATCGAGGTCCAGCGTGGCGAAGCCTGCGGCCGATTCCAACAACTCCGGCAGGCCGCCCGCCAGGTCGGGACGGCGCAATCCGTCGACCAGCGTGCGCTCCGGTCCGGTGACGCGCAGGAGTTGGCCACGCCACTCCACCCGTCGCAGGCCCAGGCCGGACTCGCCACGGTCGAGCAGTGGACGGGGGTGATCCAGAAAGAGAACGCGCGACCCGCCGAGAGGCAGGGGAGGACGGCGATGATCGGTGAACAGGGTCACCTGATGCCAGATCGAATGCGCCGCGCCGAGTAGCTCCAGTGCGCTGTGATAGGAAAATATGCCTTCAGGACGGGCCGCGCGCGCCGCCAGGAAGGGATCGGGCTGAAAATGATTTGGCTCAACCATCGGCGGCACCACCGCATAGATGCCACGGGATACATGGGTCAACTGACCCGTCCGCAGATGATGTTTCAACCGCTGTACCATGGCGGCCCGCCCACCCGCAGGTCGCAGGGTCCCCTCGGCCTGCTCCAGAGAGAAGACCGGGTGCGTCGCGAAGAAGTCGCGGGTACTTACTGGGCGTTGCGTGTTCATATGGGTAATATACTAACCCGTTTGTGCTCGCAAAGTCAAGTCAATACTTGACGATGGGATGTCAAAAGGGTGTATTTATACCCACTAAGTCATCGAGCTGACAAAAATGAGATCTGGCTACCGAACGCGCGCCGCTTCGGCGTGGAGCCGGAGTCCGAGTGCGTTGATGACCTTGAGCACGGTATCAAAACTCGGGCTGTGGTCGCCGGAGAGGGAGCGGTAGAGACTTTCGCGGGACAAACCCGCATCGTGGGCGATTTGCGTCATACCCTTAGCCCGGGCGATATCGCCGAGGGCCTTGGCGATGAAGGCGGCGTCACCCGGGGCTTCTTCGAGGCACGCTTCCAGATAGGCCGCCATCTCTTCGGGGGTACGAAGGTGCTCGGTGACGTCGTATCGGGTGGTTTGTGTTTTGGTCATCGTGGTACTCCAATAGATCGTGCGCCAGGCGTGGCATTGCGCTTCTCAGCCTGAATTGTAAGCATGGTAACACGTTATTGGTGTGAAGTCGTGCCGCCCGTTTAGCGTCGGAGGCGACCTCGTAATCTTCACGTCGCCTTGAATCACTATTGCAAACCATAACGTTATGCTTTATGCTTTCTTCATGGACTTTACCGCATTGACCGAGAAGAAAGCGCAGCTTGACGCCCAGCGACCCCTGTCGGCCGCGTTGCTTCGCAATCTGGAAGACTGGTTTCGGGTTGAACTGACCTATACCAGCAACGCAATTGAGGGCAACACACTCACACGCCGCGAAACCGCGCTGGTGGTGGAGAAGGGCTTGACCGTTGGTGGGAAGTCGCTGGTTGAACACCTTGAAGCGGTGAACCACGCCCGGGCC
>JBHEKR010000372.1:0-2742 GCA_041859365.1 Candidatus Hydrogenedentales bacterium | reverse complement strand
AACCGGCCCACTCGAAGGCACCAACAACAAGATAAAAACGATGAAGCGACAAGCCTATGGCTTTCGCGATACCGAATTTCTCAAGCTCAAAATCATGGCGCTTCACGAAACAAAGTACGCTTTAATCGGATGAACCTCATTAATTCAGGCAGGAAATTGCCCCATGTCCTCTATAACAAGGTACACGGCCCGCTCGGGCTACTCCGTTGTCGCTTCAATCCTCGGAATTGGGGCGTGTTGTTCCGCCGTGGCAGGGGAGACGCCGCCACGCGCGCTCTTTGTCCGCGATGTGGCCCCGATTCTCGCCGCGAAGTGCGTTTCGTGCCACGGGCCGGACAAGCAAAAGGGCGGACTCCGGCTGGATTCGGGAAGCGCCGTGTTGAAGGGGGGCGATACGGGCGCGGCCATAGTGGCGGGCAAGGCGGGTGAAAGCCTGCTCTATCGGGTTATTTCCGGTGCCCATGAAGACTTGACCATGCCGCCGGAGGGCGACAAGCTCACGGTGGAGGAATTGGGAAAGTTCGAGGCGTGGATCGCGGCCGGGGCGGAAGTGCCCGCCGATGAAGCGCCGCTTGCGGTGCGGTCCGGCCACTGGGCCTTTCAACCGGTTACGCGACCCGCCGTACCCACGCCGACGGCGGGAGCCTGGGGCAACGGGGCAATCGACGCCTTTGTGAAAGCGCAACTGGATACCGCGGGGGTCGCGCCCAGCCCGGAGGCCGCACCGGGCGTGCTGGTGCGGCGTTTGTATCTGGACTTGCTGGGCCTGCCGCCGGAGCCGGGCGCGGTGGAGGCATTCACGGCAGATTCCTCGCCCGCCACCTATGAGACCCTGGTGGATCGTCTGCTGGCGTCGCACCATTTCGGCGAACGCTGGGGAAGACACTGGCTGGATCTGGCGTGCTACGCCGACAGCGACGGATACGAGAAGGATTCGCCCCGTCCCTATGCCTGGCGCTACCGCGACTGGGTGATCAATGCGATCAACGAAGACATGCCCTATGACCAGTTTGTGATCCAGCAGCTTGCCGGAGATTTGCTGCCGGGGGCGACGCTGGCGCAGCGCACGGCGACGGGCTTTCATCGAAATACGCTGACCAATACGGAAGGGGGCATCGATCCGGAAGAGGATCGGGTGAAGCAGGCGGTGGACCGCACGAACACGACGGGGGCGGTGTTCATGGGGCTGACGATGGGCTGCGCCCAGTGTCACACGCACAAGTACGACCCCATTACCCAGCGCGAATATTTCGGGATGTACGCCTTCTTCGATGCGGCGCTGGAGCAGAATATTTCCGCGCCGCTGCCTGGCGAGGAGGAGGCCCATGCGGCGGCGGTGGCGAAGCACCAGGCGGACGTGAAGGCGAGAGCGGCGGAGCTGGCGGCCTATCGGCCCACGCTGCTGGCGGGGCTGCCCGCGTGGGAGGCGACGTTGTCCATCCCCGAAGAGGGGTGGAACATACAGGATCCTATCTCTTACGTGTCGACCGGGGGCGCGAGCTTCAGGGAGCTGGAGGATCGGTCGGTGCTGGTCAACGGGGAAAATCCTCTGACCGATGCGTACACGGTCGTGTTTCGCAGCGACCTGCGGGACGTAAAGGGCTTCCGCCTGGAGGCCCTGACGCACGATGAACTCACGTACCACGGACCGGGCCGCGCGCACAACGGCAGTTTCGTGCTCGCGGAGATTTCCGTCATGGCGGCGTCCGCAACCGAGCCGCATCGCATTGCGCCGGTAAAGATCGCGTCGGCGAAGGCAGGATTTGCCCAGGACGGATATCCCATAGAGGCCGCGCTGGACGGGAACGCCGCTACGGGCTGGGGCATCCTCAATGGCAAAAACACCAACCAGAACCAGTCGGCTGACTTTACCTTCGAGACCCCGGTGGGCCATGAGGAAGGCACGATCTTCACCGTGAAGATCGATCACGGGTACGGTGGCTACAGCAACATTGGCCGGTTCCGGCTCGCGCTGACGCGCAACGATCCCGCCAACATAATTTTTTCGGACGACGTGGTGGCCGCGCTGAAGACACCGACCGCCGAGCGGACGGAAGTGCAGACCGAGACCCTGGTGCAACTTTACGGACAGCGCGACGAGACCTGGAAGAACCTGAGCCAGTCCTTGAAGAATCTCGAGGACAATCCGCCCGCGCCGATTCCGTCCATTGTGATGGCGCTGCGCCCGAACGAGACGCCGCCGGTAACGCGAATTCACAACCGGGGCGACTTTCTGCAACCTGGCGACGAAGTGCAGCCCCACACGCCCGCGGTGCTTCCGCCGCTGAAGGCCCGGGGCAACAAGCCGGATCGTCTCGATCTGGCCCGCTGGATCGTGGAGCCGGCGAATCCGCTCACGGCGCGGGTGGCGGTCAATCGCGCGTGGGAACATCTGTTCGGTGATGGCCTGACGCGGACCAGCGAAGATTTTGGAACGCGTACGGAAGCGCCGACTCATCCGGAGTTGCTGGACTGGCTGGCGGCGAGCTTTGTGGAGGATCACCACTGGAGCACGAAGTCGCTGATCAAGGCGATAGTGTCGTCTGCCGCGTATAAGCAGTCCTCCCATGTGCGGGATGATCTGTTTCAATCGGACCCGACGAACCGGTTGATCGCGCGGCAGAATCGCTTCCGGGTGGAAGGGGAGATCACGCGGGACCTGTTTCTGGCGGCGAGCGGTCTGCTGGTGGACGAGATCGGCGGGCCAAGCATTCGTCCGCCGCTGCCCGCGGGCGTGGCCGA
>JBHEKR010000258.1:0-8915 GCA_041859365.1 Candidatus Hydrogenedentales bacterium | reverse complement strand
CTTCGCATTCCATCTCGCTTTCACAATCGAGTTGGCCCTCGCCCTCGCCTTCGCCTTCGCCTTCGCCTTCGCCTTCGCCTTCGCCTTCGCCTTCGCCTTCACCTTCACCTTCACCCTCACCCTCACCCTCACCTTCGCCCTCGCCCTCGCCCTCGCCCTCGCCTTCGCCCTCGCCACTACAATTGTTCAGCACGACGACCGTGCGTTGCGCCACGGTCTCGTTTCCTGTTAAATCCGTGGCGGTATAGGTCAGGACGTATTCGCCTGGAACGCTGGTATTGACGGAGCCGGTGGTTACAACCTCGACGACACCATCGACAACATCGTCGGCGGATGCGCCTGGATCGGCGTAGGGGCCGGAGGCGCAACTCACGGTGTTGGCCGCTTCATTGTTGTTCAGGACTGTGATGACCGGCGGTGTCGTGTCGTTCGACGACAGCAGTATGGTCGCTTCGTCGATGAGCTGGGGGTCACGCACCTCGGCGGAATTCTCGTCGAAACCGTTTGCGGTGGCGAAGAAGGTGTAGTCAACCGGCGGAAGGGCGGGGAAAACGTAAACACCATTGTCGTTCTGGGTAATATTGGGGAAGTTGGCGGGTACAACCCGGACCGTTGCATTGGTGACGGGCGCTTGATTCAACTCATTCTCCACGGCCACCGCGATGGTTACGGTGAGCAGGGAGATATTCGCGGTGAGGCGGTACGGGGTGAAGTCCACGGGACCTTCCATACCGGCTTCAATCTCGAAGTAGTCATCCGTGCCCCAGACGTTGGCCTCGGCTTTGAGGGTCTGGCCCGATTCGTTGACAATGTACTTCCCGCCCGTGGCTTCGAAGGTATTCGACCCGGTATTTTCGAGGTCGTTGACGTCGCCGAGTACGGGAAGGGGCGCCAGGACGTCGCCCTTCAGCGTCGGGGCGAGGATACGGATGGCTTCACCGGCGATACCTCGGAAGGTGTTGCCCGTAATGTTTACCGCGCTGTCCTGGGTCATTACACCACAGCTTACATTTTCGATGGTGCAGTTCTGGAGGAGCGAGGCGGAAGATTCCAGGCCCGTTACCTGAACGCCGAGATTGGTTCCGGGTTCGCGACCGTCCACGACCACATTATTGAGCACGAGACTTTCGCTGTCGGCGCGCACGAGGATGGCGCCGTCGAGGGGGCCATTCTCCGGCATGCGGACCGTGAGATCCTGAAGGGTGCCGCCAGCGGTGGCATCGAGCACGACCGCACCCAGATCATCCAGCGCGGAGGCATCGGGTTCAATCACGGTGGACTCCGGGGCGCCCGGGTCCGCGCCGGTGATGCGCGTGTTGGGGGTGAACTCGACCGACTCCGCATAGTTTCCCGGGGCCAGTCGCACACCGATTTCCAGGTCCTCGTCAAAGAGTTCCTGGGCCAGGATCATGGCGTCCCGAACGCGACCGAATGGGCGACTTGCGGTTCCGAGGGGATCGGGTGCGCCAACTTCGGCAGCGTCCACCCGTACCTCCTCCAGCACCACGACTTCGCGCGCGAGGGACGGGGCCGTATTGCCTGCGATGTCCTGGGTGCCGAAGGTGACTTCGTAGACGCCGGGTGTGTTGGTGTCGACGGTGTCCCCGCCGACGTTGATGTTTTCCGTCAGATCGCCACCGCATTCATCTACGGCCACCGCGCCAAAGTCGGTGACGGAGGTGCCGGCGAGCACCGTAATCCGCTCGGGGCCCACGAGGTCCATTTCCGGAGCCTCCGTATCGCCCACGAGCACGGTCCGGGTGACGATGTCGGCACTGTTTCCGCTGCTGTCGAAGGTCTCATAGGTGATGGTAAACTCGCCGGGCTCGACGACTTCCTTGTTGTAGCGCTTGCCATCGGCCGCGGTGATGGTTGAGATCACCGTGGTTTCGCCGTCGCAGTCGTCCGAGCCGGTAGCGCCTGGATCTTCGAGGAGATCGCCGCATTCAAGCTCAATCACATCCGGGCCGTTCATCGTGATTCCGGGTGCGCCCTCATCGGCAACGATCACACGCCGCTGAATCTGGGTGGCGGGCAACTGGGCGAAGCCATTGTCTTCGATGATGTCGTAGGTGATTACATAGGTGCCGCGCTGAGTCACATCGACATCGTCGCCGCCCACGACTAGGCCATCAAGGGGATCGCCCGAGCCGCCGGACTCGGCGGCCGCGCCGGGATCTTCAAAGAAACCGACGCTGCACTCCACAACGATCTCGGTGTCCCCGTTGAGGGTGATGAGGGGCGGGATGCCGTTGACCACGGTTACGGTGCGCGTCGTCTCGGAAGAGTTTCCAGCGCCATCCTCGACCGTGTAGGTCACGTGATACACCCCTGGCGTGTTCGGGTCCACCGTATCGCCGCCGATGACGATGCTGCCGTCCAGGGCCCCTTCGCAGGCGTCGTCGGCCAGTGCGCCGGGCTCGGCGTAGGTACCGCCGATGGCCACGGAGAGATTGGGCGAATCTTCCAGCGTTAGGACCGGACCGGTGCTGTCGGCGACGTTGACCGTTCTAAACGACTGCTGGTTGTTTCCATTGGCGTCCGTAACGCTGTAGGTGATGATGTATTCGCCGGGATTCGATTCGTCCACGCCGCCGGTGATCTGGATCAGGCTGCTCAGGTCTCCATCCACGTTGTCATTCGCCGTTGCGCCGGCCTCCTGGTAGGCCGAGCCGCATTCCAGGTTCAGCGTTTCGGGGCCGTTCAGGGTGATCAGTGGGGGGGTGGAATCGGGAATGGCGAAAGGCGTACTGAAGGGCGAGGAATTGCCGTTCACATCGGTAAGGGTAGCGGTGAGGTTGAGGCCTTCATAGGGTTGGAGGTCGATCTCGGCGGAGAAGTCGCCCCCGGCGGTTTCGATGGCGGCGATAAAGATCTCGCCTTCGTTCTTTTCGTCCGCAAAGATTTCCACGGTGCCCGCGACCGTGGCCGTGCCAGACAGGGGGGAGACGGCGCTAAACACGGGGGCCGCCAGCCCGAGATTGCCTCCATTCAGGAGCCGGATACTTTCGAGGCGATTGCCTTCAAAGGTCGTTTGTGAGATTCGATTGGTTACGCTGTCAGGCCCGTCTATGACAACGCCGATGCTGCTGTTCTTCGCAATGGTGTTGCCTTCGCCGGGGGCTGAGCCACCGATGAGGTTTCCGAAGGCCCTCTGGCGGATCAGGATACCCACCGCGTTGCTCTCCAGGCTTCCGCCGTCGATATTGGGGCCGATCAGATTGCCCTGAACGACGTTTCCCGTGGTCGCGCCCCCCTGGAGGCGTATGCCTTCGCCGTCATTGCCCGAGATGACGTTGCGCTGACCCGATTCGGGCCCACCCACAAGGTTGTGGGACGCGCCGAAGGTGATGTCCAGACCGCGCGCGCCGTTGGGGATGGCGTCCTGGCCGGAACTGTCCAGGCCGATTAAGTTCCCCCGAATGGCGTTCAGGTCGGTGCCCCGGCCATGAAGCGCGATACCGTCGCGTCCGTTGCCCGAGATGATGTTGCCCGCGCCGTTTTCGGCGCCGCCCACCAGGTTTGCCGACGCGCCGTTCCCGATGCGGACGCCCGCCACGCCGTTGGGAATCGCGGCGTTGCCACTTGGATTGACGCCGATGGAATTGCCCTGGAGGAGGTTCAAGGTGGTGCCGGACTCCGAAAGCCGGATTCCATCTTCACGGTTGCCGGACACGACGTTGCCCTGGCCGGACACGAGTCCGCCGATGAGCGTTCCACGAGCGCCGCTGGCGAGGCGGATTCCGCATTCTCCGTTAGGCAGGGGGAAGGCTCCCGCGGCATCGGTGCCGATATAGTTGCCCCCAATCCGGTTGTTCGAAGTATCGTCCTGGGTGCCGCGCTCACGTGTGAGGAAGATGCCGTGACGACCGTTTCCCGAGATGATATTGCGTTCCGCCGGGCTATTGCCTCCGATGATGTTGTTCGACGCTCCGAGGCTGATCCGGATGCCGTCTCGGCCATTGCCCAGTTCCGCCGCGCCATCGGTACCGATAAGGCAGCCCCGCACCGTGTTGCCGGTGGCGGTCGCTCCGCCGATGGCGATCCCGTCGGCGGGGAAGTGGATGATAGTGAGATTCTCGATGGTATTGTTGGCGGAATTGATCATGAGACCGATCTCGCCCGCGCTCAAGAGTTCCCCACTCAACGTCACGGCGCCGCCGCCGTCGATGGTGGTATTGCCCTCCGTCAGCATGGGCAGGACCGCTTCGAGCTGGATTACCGCGCCGGGGGAAAGGGAGAAGTTGATCGAGTCCGCTTCGCCGTTGGTGTTCGATAGCTCGATGGCGTCCCGCAGGGTGCCTGCGCCGGACGAGGCCGTGGAGCTGACCGTTAGCGTCGCGGCGTCCGCCGAAACGTGGAACAGCAGGAAGATCAGGCACGAAAGTGCGACATGGAAGTAAACGGCGGTATGCTTGCCCATGGGGTGTATCCCTCGAAGTCTTGCTCAATCAACCTGTTGCCACTTTGCTACAGTATATCGGGTGGCGGGGAACTTGGCAAGACGGGGGAAGCGGTCAAGAAACGCAGGGAAGCAGTCTGCGGCAATCGGTGTCCGCCATAAATCCCGGAAGGGCATCAACGTGGGTTTGGGCTTCCAGCCTGACCAACGCGCCGTTGAGATTTTACGGGGGACGCCGGTTTTCAGACCATTTCCCATCCATTTGTCGAATCGCGCTTGATACGAGCAACATCAATTGGTCAGCCAGGATGCCCAACCCACGTTGATCACCGGAAGAACGTCCGGCTATCCCATGCGCAGGAAGAGTTTGATCTTATTCCGCGATCCGCTTCAGGATCTCGATTCCCTTGGCAATCGTCTCGTTCTTCGCCGCGAAAGAGATCCGGAAGTGGCTCTTTCGCGCGCTGAATACGGAGCCGGGGATGATGAGCAGGTTGTTTTCAATGGCTTTGGTCACGAAGGTGTCCCCATCGCCGCCGGGGGCTTCGGGGAAGATGTAAAAAGCGCCGCCGGGTCGGGTGACGGAAAAAGTATCCTTCAGGCCGTTGTAGATCAGGTCCCGCTTCTCGCGGTAGGCCGCCACCTTGGGCTCCATGTCGGCCTTGAGCGCCTTCACGGCCGCCTTCTGCACGATGGAGGGCGCGCAGACGAAGGTGTACTGCTGGAGGGTGTTCATCGCCTGAATGATGTCGCTTGGTCCCGCCGCCCAGCCCAGACGCCAGCCGGTCATGCCCGCCGACTTGCTCAGGCCATTGAGGAGGATGAGCTTGTCGTGCATCCCCACCATCGTCGCGGCCTTCTCGTCGTAGAGGAGGGACTCGTAGATCTCGTCGGTGATGACCAAGAGATCGTGCTTCTTCGCCACCGCCGCGAGGGCTTCCAGGTCGGATTTGTTCAGCGTGACACCCGTGGGGTTGCCGGGGGAATTCACAATGAGCATCTTCGTCTTAGGCGTGATCGCGGCCTCGACCCGTTCGGGCGTCAGCTTGAAGTCGGGGTAGGTGTCCACCGGCACCGGCTTGCCGCCGAGAAGATTAATCAGGTGGGTGTACATGACAAAATAAGGATCGGCGAAGATCACCTCGTCGCCGGGATCGATGGTCGCCATCAGCGCGAGGAAAAGGGCACCCGACACGCCGCTCGTGATCATCACGTTTTCAGCCTTTACGCCAAAGCGCGTGTCGTAATACTGGACCACGCCCTCGCGGAGTTCTTCGATGCCCCAGGTCTGGGTGTAGCCATTAAAACCCGCCTGGATCTGGGCAATGGCTTCTTCCTTCACCACGGCGTCCACGTCATAGTCCGGCTGGCCAATGCTGAGGTTGACGGGGTCTTTCATGGTGGCGGCCATGGCGAAGATCTTGCGGATGCCGCTGGCATCGATGCGGCTCATGCGTTCGGCGAGGATGGGCATGGGGAAGTCCTTGTGAATTTGGGGTGGCTGTGAGGGCGCATTGTAGCGATTGGGCGGTGGGCGGCGCAATTGGACGGGGTGGACATCCGACCGATCAGACTGATTGCACCGATCAGATCGGTCCGATTCGCTTGATTCGCTTGATTCACGGTGTGCGCAAGTCTACCATTCACGCCAGACCGATCCAACGGAAGGAAACCCCATGTATACCCACCCCCTCGCGCGCATGCTTTTCATCGCCGCAGCCACAACGCTTTCGATTCTTCCTGCCCTGTGCCAGCCCCTCACGCTCCAGGTCACACCTGGTGGCAACGACACCGCCACTGAGGGCCCCTTCGCCACCATCGCCGGCGCGCGGGACGCCATTCGCAAGCTGAAGGCGGCGGGGCCATTGACGGGTCCGGTTCAGGTCGTGGTGGGGGAGGGCGAGTATGCCATTACCGAGCCCATCATTTTCACGCCCGAGGATTCCGGCACCGCCGTCGCACCCATTACCTACGAAGCGGCCCCCGACGCGAATCCCGTCATCCATGGAGGTCGCGCCATCACGGGCTGGCGGCAGGAAGGTAACTTCTGGGTGGCGGATATTCCCGCCGCGCTGGACGGCTCCTGGGCCTTCAGCCAGTTCTTTGTGAATGGTGAGCGCCGCACGCCGGCGCGCACGCCGAACGCCACGAATACTGCTGGGGATTATCCGGAGCCGAACGACCTGTTCTACACCGTGGGGCCGGTCATGGAGAAGAACCCCACCACGGGCGAAGAGACGAAGAGCGCGACGCGTTTCTACTACAAGCCGGGTGATCTCACCTCGTGGGCC
This sequence comes from Candidatus Hydrogenedentales bacterium, assembly GCA_041859365.1. GTDB lineage: Bacteria > Hydrogenedentota > Hydrogenedentia > Hydrogenedentales > JAEUWI01 > JAEUWI01. Next base: position 2,222 of record JBHEKR010000258.1, on the reverse strand, counting down.
AGTCTTCAGGACGCCATCGTGGTGGTCTATCACTCCTGGGAGACGGCCCTGCTGCGTCCGAAATCGATCGACGAGTCCAACCGCATTCTCGAATTCACCGGGCCAACGAACTGGGGATTCGGCTACTGGCATCCGGACCAGCGGTACTACATCGAGCACTTGTTTGAAGGCCTGGATCAGCCGGGCGAGTGGTTCCTTAACAAAAAGGAAGGCCGTCTGTATTATATGCCCATGCCGGGCGAAGACATGAATACGGCGAAGGCCGTCGCACCGGTCGCGCCGCAGTTGCTGCGCATCGAGGGCAAGCCGGCCGAGGGTCAGTTCGTGTCGCACCTTACTTTTCGCGGCTTGAAGTTTTACTACACCGAATTCGCGGTCAAGCCCGAGGGCCACAGCGATGGTCAGGCGGCCTCCAGCGTGCCCGCGGCGATTGAAGCGACCGGCGCGCGGAACGTGACTTTCGACCAATGCGAAATCGGCCATTTGGGCACCTACGGCGTGTGGTTTCGCAGCGGCAGCCAGGACAACACCCTCACCCGCAGCGAAGTCTATGATCTCGGCGCGGGCGGCATCCGCGTTGGGGAGGGCGCGAGTCCGGCGACGGAGAATGAGGCCACGCTACGCAACGTGATCGACAACAACTTCATCCACGATGGCGGGCGGGTCTTCCGCGGTGCGGTGGGGGTATGGATTGGGCGCAGCTCCTACAACCAGCTTTCTCATAATGAAATCTGCGACTTCCGCTATACGGGCATCTCGGTGGGTTGGTCGTGGGGCTACGACGAAAGTTCGGCCCACGACAACATTATCGAGTTTAACCATGTCCACAACATTGCCAAGGGTCAGCTTAGCGACACCGGCGGTATCTATACGCTCGGCGTGTCACCGGGTACCGTCATTCGCAACAATGTCTTCCACGATGTGCTGTCCAGCCCCAAGGTTTCCGGGGGGTGGGGCATCTATTTCGACGAAGGGAGCACGGGGATCCTTGCGGAGAATAATCTGGTCTACAATACCCTGACGGGTACGCTGCATCAGCACTACGGTCGGGACAACCGCGTGGTGAACAATATCTTCGCCTTCTCGCACAATGGCCAGCTTATCCGCTCGCGGGAGGAAGAGCACAACTCCTTCTTCTTCGAGAACAACATCGTGTATTTCAACAACAACGCGCTGCTCGGCAGCACGTGGAAGAACGGCAATTTCAAACTGGACAAGAACGTGTATTGGACAACAATGCCCGATGTGGTGGAGTTGGGCGAGGTGGATTTTGCGGGCCGGACGTGGGATGCGTGGCGCGCCGAGGGGCAAGATGTGAATTCCGTGATCGCGAATCCCGGCTTCGAAAATGCGGAGGCCGGAGACTTCCGGCTGAAGGCGGATTCGCCCGCGCTGGCGCTGGGTTTCAAGGCCATTGATTACAGCCAGGCGGGTTTGTATGGCGATCCCGCATGGGTGGAGAAGCCCCGCAAAATCGAGCGGAAACCTTTTGCGCCACCCGCGGCGCCCGAGCCGGTGGTGATCGACGAGAACTTCGAAGCGACGCCCGTTGGCAATCTTGCCGCCGGCGCGCATTCCAACGAAGAAGGGGAGGCCACGGTCCGCGTGACCGATGAGCAAGCGGCCACGGGTATGCGGAGCCTGAAGTTCAGCGATGCGCCCGGCCTCACGGCCCAGTACAATCCCCACATGTTTTACACACCGGGCTACAGGACGGGCACGGCGCGGGTGAGTTTCATGATCCGTGTTGAGGCTGGGGCGGTGTTTTACCATGAATGGCGCGACAGCCAGAGTCCCTATCAGGTCGGGCCGAGCCTCTGGTTTAACAAAGGCCAGCTTATGGTGGGCGGCAGCGTGCTGGCGACGTTGCCGGAAGGGCACTGGATCGCGGTGGAAATCCTGTGCAAGCTCGGGCGCGATGCGGACGGCACCTTTGATCTGGGGATAGCGGTGCCCGGCATGCCGCCCCAGAGCTTCACGAGTCTGGCCTGCGGATCACCCACGTTTCGCCGCTTGGACTGGCTCGGGTTTGTGTCTCCCGCAACAGAGAAGTCGACGGTGTTTGTGGATGATGTAAAGGCGAAGGTGGAGTAGTCGGTAACGGGTCTGCTCTGCGTTTTAAAAAGCGGAGGACAGTCGTTCATGACGCTTCGCGTCAACCCGTAAAGGGTGGAAGTCGTATCCGAGCTTTACCCCCCCTATCCCCCCGCAAGCGGGGGGGA